>DYKV01000335.1 GCA_020722415.1 Anaerolinea sp. | reverse complement strand
TCAGAATTGTTTCGGAAACTGCTGATTGAAAACGGTGTTGAGAAACGCCAAGTTACAAGATTGACGACAAAATTTCGTGATGCTGGTCGCCGTTCACCGCCCTGGCAACCAGGATCAGAAACGGGCAATCGAAGACCACAAGATGGCGCAGATGGGAATAGGCGTAATCGGTGGCTGTTTGAGCAAACCCACAAATTTTATGCTGACGAGGTGACTGCCACGCTTACTGAGACGCGTTATTTCATGCAAACCCTTTCTATGCAAGGCGCGCCTCCAATCCCTGATGGGCGACTTGAAACGGAATTCCTGACCATTCTTGGACATCCGCTCAAACCTGGGATGTTTCTTGACCCAATACAGAAAATACCCGTTGAATTTCAAAAATTCGTAGCTAATCCAAGATACTTGGAATCAGGTCACTACATCCCGCTCGGCAAGGGCGGAAAGCACACCCCTGATAATGCAACTTTGATGCTGAGAGATAGCAATCGTTTACAGGCAGACTTGACCATAAACGAATTACTCGACATTATGGCAGGAATCTTGGAGCGGCAGAATTACTACAAAACCCATTCAAGAAAATAGGGATTGAACGGAATCTAAAGCCCTTTGCCTGATTTTGTTTGCCCGCGCTCTGGCTTCTTCGGACTCTCGTACTAGGTCGCCAATTTCTTGTTGCTTTTCAAGACTGGGTAGAGGTATTGGGATTTCCCCCAAACGAGTGTGGGAAATCGTTTCAATTACAGATGCGTAACGTCCCTGGTCAATCAACAATTGACCAATTCTGGATGAAAGGAAAGCATACAGATAGCCGCTATCCACTTTGGTTTTATCAGGCACGATTCGAATACAATGGTCTGAAATCGCATATTTGGCGAGTTCGCTGTTTACATAGCGGACTCGCCCTGTGCTTCCAGAACGAGTAACAAGTATCCAACCCTCTTCGACAAGCAACCCCTGACTGGCTGCAAATGAAGCAGGCTGATACTTGTAATCAATATCGTGAATGTGGAATATTTGCGTGGTTGATAAAAAGGGGATCGATTTGTCGGAAGCGGAAACGTATTTTCTCTTATGCCTGCCAGGGATGAAAATATCTTCGCAAACATCTTTTAGAGGGACAATTGACTCAAAGATTTCACTGTTTGCCAGTTCCATCACTTGTAGATAGGCGTCGCTGGCATTCAAATTGTATGCCCAGGCGTTCAAAACCTGCAAAGGGTGCTTCTTGATGGTTTCAATCGTAACAAGGAAACCATAACCGTCTTGTTGGCGCAGCGCGCCCGTTGCGGAAAACTCCTTCCATGCTTCGGCAATTTTAGGGGTGTCGTCTCTTAATTTGGGTTGTTTCTTTTCGTTGTGAATTTTATTTCCATCCTGGTCAGTTTCATAAAGGGGAAGCCCACGACGGTCATGCCCGACGTAATTGCAAACAGCAAAAAATACAGGCTTTTGTTTCCTCTCAACGCCTTTTCGAAACACAAGTATGCTTGTAATTGTGCCTGTATGGGGCTGGAAAGTTTCAGGGGGAAAATCCACCACTGCCAAAATCGTAGCGCGCTGCAGCAACCACTTTCTAATTTCAACGGCGTTTGTTTCATCTCCGCTCAGTATTTGTCGTGGCAGTACAATCGCGGCTTCGCCGCCCTCTGCAAGCAATTTGAAACAGAGTTCTAAAAATAGACGATCAGGGTGTTGCCCCTTGAGCAATTGGGCCGTCGGATTGCCGTTTTGTAGTTGATGCCCCACGTCGAATTGTTCGAGAATGGAGGGATTGGTAACCTCAATATTGTTTCCAAACGGGGGATTAGTAAATATCTTGGTAAATTTCCCGAAAGGCAAATTTTTGTAATGCGGTAAGGTTAAATCAAGACTATCTCCAACCGAAATATTACAGTCTATTCCACCTGCAACGAGACGAAGATAATCATTGGCGACCTCGACCAAGCTTTGTTCGATGTCACGTCCAAAAACGTTATTTCGAACATATTCGCGCCTGGCGTTTTCATCGCTGATATACGACTCGGAGTCGGGCGCGCAAAATTTATGTAGCACCTTGCTGATAAAGTTTCCAGATCCACATGCAGGATCAATCACTATGTCTTCTGGCTTTGGGTCAAGAATTTCATAAGCAAGGTTGACGGCAACGGGCGGCGTGAAAAATTGTCCTCTCCCGCCTTTGAATTCTCCCGAATTAAAAATTTCATACACATCGGCAAGCGGAGAAATATAACTACGTGTGTGGAGTAAAGAGTAATACTGAAGCGCATTGACAACTTCGGCTGTCCAATAACTGCCAAGTTGGAATCCGTTTGTTGAATGTCCGTTTGTAAGAGCTTTAAGTTCCAAAATGCGTTTGTAGGCTTTTTCTCGCCCATCTTCTGTTTTTAGTTCTTGCGGAGTAATATAAAAAGAAGTGACCTTTTCAGCAGACATTTCGTCTGCAATCTTGCACAAGACTAACTGGGCGACTTCTTCCGCCAGTTTTGACTCAGTCTTAATAGGTCCGCCGCCATATAAATGATTGTGCAGATTCCGCAAGACTTGCTTGAAGTCATAAACAGGTAAAAGGCTTTTTTTGGTTAACATCTTGCGCTCCAGTTACTTTTCGGCACCAACACATTTCAATTATAGTACAACATCTGTTCTATGCCCCATTCATTTTTGCCACTGCAAGATGACTCCCGCCGAGAAAACCGCGAAGTGTGTGGGAAGAATTGCGGGCGAATAAGCTGGGAGTCCGCTTTCGGAGGCAACAGGTCATTCAGGGTTTC
>DYKV01000334.1 GCA_020722415.1 Anaerolinea sp. | reverse complement strand
TTATTTAGTCAATAGTTATGCCATGAATTGACGAATACTTTTTGCAGTTTGATCAAATCTTCATTTGAACTGTTTACCTCTGGTACAAAATATCTCTCGACACCGTCATTTAAAAATTCTGAAAGCCAAGTTAAAAAAAGTTGTTTTTTATCATAGCCCTCAAAATATGACGTTAAGTCTCCGCAATGTGAAACTACTCTTCCTTTTTGACTTTTTTTCTTTCCCCATAGGTGAATGCCTTTCACAAAAGGAGCAATTTCGTTTTGACTATTCAATACCGTGTTTAGTAACTTCAGCGGTAAATTTTGTGGACCACCATACGAAGTTAATAATTGCGGAAAATCAAGAGTAATTTTAAGGCGAAGGTTATTCAAAGCAATATGTTCTGATAAATTTCTTAAATCTTCACCTTTTGATATAAGGAATTTTCCACCGGAGTATGTGCTCCCTGATCTGTTTTCTAATAGAATGTGTGTATTCGGATAAATTTCCAGAATTTCTGATTCAAATACCCTGTAGATATCGACAAAATTTTGTACAGAAAGAGTGTAGTCGGTAAATGGTGGGTGGATTTCTATTATTTCTGGTTTATTGTCTTTGCATAACGCTTTAATAAAACTGTTGAATTCCAAAGCCCATTTTTCAGAAAACCATAATTTAGGAACTCCTTTCTTGGTGGCTTTCCTTATGACTGGGAATGCAGATAGAAGATGGCTCGATAATTTTCTCTTTCCGTATGAATATTCTGTATGTAGTGAAAATCGTCCTTTGACTGATATACTTTCAACGTCAAAATGTCCTGCCAGTTCAAAAAATTCAGGGTGAATATGTCTCGGGTAAATTCTTTTGTGATAATTGACAGGAATGAGCATTTTATTGATTGGTGCCCTTTCTTGCTGGCTAACGACCAAGCTCAGCGGCGGCGGCCGCGGACCTTGCCGCGTAGCGCCCCGGAGCGCTTCCCGCCGTCCGCTGGAGTGCCTGGTTCGGCGATTTTTGCCGTTTTGTTTTCGAAAAAATAAATCCGTTCCCTTTTTCAGAAATTACTTTTCAAGACCTGACCCCATTTTCCCTTTTATGCTCTGGTACCCAACGCAATATCCAAGCGATCCTCATTTCAACCATAACCATTTCCGTCGGTCCCTGGTGTTACGTCTCGAATTCATCCAATACACAGTCCTTCTTGGATGGCACTTTTCTTCCCAAAGCGACAGCCGATGCCTCTGCCGCTTGTTCATAAATCGACTTCTTCCATGATTCCGGTAGATCCTGCAGCCCAGCTTCCAGAAGAGCTTTGAACACCTTAGGCTTGACATGAGTATCGAACATAATGTGACAGGTCGGACATAACATCAGAATATTGTTTCCCTTCTTTCTATTCTCGGCAATGATGTGGGCCTTCTGAAGTATTGCCACATGGTGCCCGCACATCTCACAAATGCCTACAGATTTCATTTGATCCTCTGCCTCCTATATTTGATGCCCAACGTGGAGTTCAGGGGCGCGCCGCCGATAGGCGGAGCGTCCCCTGCAAAACAGGGTTAGGCATCTTGGCCTACTTCACCCGGTTTTGGTGATTTGGATTTGCTGATCCGTGATTTATATGGTCAGTGAGCAGCTCATCGCAATGACGAAGAGTTTCGCCGGTTTCTGGATTCACGATAACCTCCCTGTAGCGGTTGTTCTCACGATCAATTTCTCGTGTGAGTTTGTTCCACTGTCCGGATGCGCGGTGAAGATCATATCCAGACACTGATTCGTAAATTGGCTTCTTGTGGCCATGGCGCTTTTGTTTCATTCCAATCTTCTCGTAGATCGTAAACGAGTCGTGAATGTGAGCGCTGAAGTGGCGGATCGTAGAGCCACAGGATAAACAAGGCTTGCGGTCGCTTACGGGCAGACTGGCTGGCTCATCGATTGGTGCGCCACAACCGGCGCAAGTCGTATAGTCCATGGTAGTCATGATAGATGCCTAACGTTAGAGCTAAGCCGCCCGAGGTACGAGGGTCGGCTTGAGTGACTTGTTAGGGCAAACACTTCAATTTGCCCCGTATATAAATAATGGCAGAAGCAGCAAACTCCAAAAAGAATTCAGCCTCAAGCTGACTAATATTCTGGTTTGCAATGCCACCATGTCTTACAAAATCTTTGTTGCTGGCAAGGCCATAAGCTTGGCTAACCAATTTCTCTATATCAGGATCAAGCCCAGCCGTTTTTATCAGTTTTCCTAGAGTTCCATTTGGCTGATTTAGCAGAATCATTAGAGTTGATTCAATTGCATTAACTGATTCTTTTATAGAATTCTCAAAGTCTGGTGGTGATGCAAATATGAAATTCTTAGCCTTTAGCCATTGCATTCTCACAGATGCAAGCTCATCAGTAAGAGTATTATTTGCATCTTTCCAGTTTCTAGGTTCCTTCTGCTTTCTTTTCTTTCTGCCAATATCAAATAGTAAATCTGCGTAGATATTCCCTACAAGCTCTCTTCGTTCTGCCCAAGTTCCACCACAGTCCTTCCAAAACAGCTCAATAGTTTTGTAGGGGTTCGGGTTGCTGTAGCCAGCATTCTCAATCAAAACATCAAGATCGATGTACATCTCTTGATATTTCTTTGGTTGATCTTCAGTTCGCCTATCCGTTGCATATGCAAGCATAATGGCTTTTATGTCCGTAATACTTTTTTCGAGAACTTCCAATTTGTTCATTTTTGGTGCTTGTTGCCCTAACCACTGATTAACTTGCCATTTTGCCCTGATAATGTGATAATAAACGGGT
>DYKV01000333.1 GCA_020722415.1 Anaerolinea sp. | reverse complement strand
GATAGAGAGGAAGAGAAGGACAGAAACAAGTGGCCAATATTTCTTGATGTTCAATGGTTTCTTTCGTTTCGGATGACTCATTCTTTCGCTCCCTGTCACGGTACCTGGAAGTATCCGATTACATCCCGAATGTTATGGATGCCAGGTGCAAGTTGCTCCATTTCTCCTGTAACGACTGAAATTTGCCAGACTTCTTCTATGTACCCATCCCCATACCACCTTTCGAATTTTAGTATGTAATGAAGACCGTCTGGACTCCAGAAGCCCATTCTATCCGTTGTGATCATCTGAGGAACCATATTTTCTGGAATAGAACCGAGTTCAGTTAATTTTTCCTGGTTTAGGTCATAGCTCCGGTAGGTAGCAACAGAGCGGTACGGGTATTCATCTCTAATCGAAAAAAGTAAATCTGAATCTGGAACCCACGACCACCCATAGGATGGCAAGTTTTCGGGCTGGCTCATGGCCATGAGAGGATTCTCCAGGTAATCGGCCGGAAAGAGGGATATGCCATAATCATCACCCTCCATACCCTCATAATAGACCACGACTTTTTCCCCAGGGCCCTCCTGGCTAATGGGGATTATTTTGTATGCGTAGGACGGCAGATTCCGATGGCACTGGAAATGTCTGCTCGAAATTCGCAAGGTGCAATAGGCATAACCAATATCAAAGTCTCTCCACTCATCACTCCCGAACCAAACCAGGTCTGGAGAAATCCAATCAATCCAAAAACCACGCCCCGGGTACGGTTCTGAAAATGCAATGGGCTCAATCTCCCAAGTCTCCAATGAGATAAGATAAAGAGTATTATCGCAGACAAAAAGCGCATAGGGGGTGACCAAATTGGGCAAGGAGTACCATCCATTGTTTACACAATCCGATGCCAACTGTCGGACAGTTCTCTCTTCCAGATCAATGAAAATAAAACCTCTTTCTACTTCAATCCAGCGGTCGTCTGTATTTTCCGATCGGTGAAATATGAACCGGAGGTCTTGTTTCAGGTCTTCACTGTGCGGGAAGTATGTAATCAATGAGTAAGACGCACCTTCTAGAGATAAGAGATCGAACAGGGGGCCGCTTACTTTGCCATCAAAGCTGGCATAGGAATATCTGTTTTTCCCTATAGTCATCTCAGTGATATTGGGTTCGTAAAGGAAGTAATTCCCGGGAGGTAAATCACTGGGTCGCATATGAAATACTACCGAAAAATCCGGTTCACCCAGTTGGTAGGCAGGTGTCGGCGTCAGCGTGGCGGTATCCTGGGTTGTAGGGGTGCTTACGCTTGTACTGGTTTGTGTTGTTTCATCAGGGGAGATAGTAGGGGTTGCGTCCGGGCTGGAACAAGCACATAGGGCTAAGAGTATGAGCATGGTCATGAAACGATTTGTTGTCATCTCTACTCCATCTATTTTCTAATTATGGTTCTGACACGGCATCAGAAGGGACGATGATTTTATAACACAAATTGGGATTCTCCTCTGTCTTTTCCCAGGCGGCTTCAAAAGTTTTCCAAGAATAAACTTCTTCAAAGTTCTGAAAGGGATTATAAACGCGCACCCACCATTCACCATGTTCACCTTGAAACATCCCGGTAATGGTCACGAAGTGAGAAACGGAATCCAAGCATTTTTCTGTGCTCAACACTTGACCGTAAGGAATGCTGTTGTCGTTTGGTTTATTCGGAAATACTTCCATGCTTACCAGTGCAATCAAAGGCTTCCCCTGGCTAATAATATCGCCAATCTGTTCGGGTGTAAGTGGCGGATGCCCCTCACTCCCTTGTAGCGATTGATATGCCCCATCGCCTAAAACACTATTGAGAAAAAGTACCAAGTCGCCTGTGGTCGAAGCGGCACCATACCGTAATATATCCGCCCCTGTTCCGCCCCCAGTTATGATGCTCCCTTTTCCATCTGCTTTGAATTTCTTCGTCTTGGAATCCCACTGTGGGACATCGTAAAGCGTCAAGTCCGCAAATGCTAAAAATCCGGTTTTCAAATCGAGGCCCAAAGCGGCCGTCGCAGCAAGGATACCACACAGTTTGAAGTGGGCTTCGGGCATCGTTGGATACTTACCGCCACGGATTTCGTCAATAAAGATCTGATAAAGATTCAAGTATTGTTCAGCATCTGTATCATACTCAGCATCTTTAGGCAATTTACGTCCATCCCACTCTGGGTTTTTCCATGCTCCCTTGCCGAACCCATCGGACAATATTGTATTATCTATCTGGTAACCATCCACCAGATGTAGATAACATGTAACAATTTCCTCGACAATTTCTTGTGACAGCTGGACAGGAAGAGCAAAAAAGCCATTTCGGAATGCTTTGAATTTCTGCTCCATCTGCCAGAATTCCAGATGCGGGTCCATCTGCCTGAAGAATTCTTTGGCCGCTTCTGGCGGCAGATTACCTGCATCAATCTCTATCGCTTTCCACGAATATTCCTCCCGCTCCATCTGATAGGGACGCATTTCAACACGCTCCGGAACCCAGTGTTTGACTTCGTCCAACCAAACCCATTCATCAACCCCGTATCGCAGGTAGGGGACTCGCAATGTCACGGGGAACTTGACCCACGTATAAGCTGTTGCTTGGCCTTTCGCTTCTTCCGATCTCTCGGGGAGACATTTCCAAACATATTGTGTCACTTCACGGTAATCTGTATATGGGTCCATCTGCCGATGGACAAGCCTTCTTGGCAAGTCAATTTTCCAGTGAGCCTCCTCAACTACCGTTTCCGCTAATGTGGTGGATCACTCCGTCCACTTTCG
>DYKV01000332.1 GCA_020722415.1 Anaerolinea sp. | reverse complement strand
TCACGAATAATCGGAATAAAATATTTTGCTATTTTCCGAGTCCTTTTAGTCATGAAACGTCAGTTTGAGGATAAAACAACATCGCGAGGTAACTATGGATTTCGATTTGAAGAAGATCATTACCATTGGCATGGCAAACGAAAATGCTTTTCTGGTCGCGGAAACCCACACTGCTTCTCATCTAGGCAGTGGGAATTCACGCGTCCTCGCCACACCATGGATGATCGCATTTATGGAACGCACCTGTCATCGTTTATTAGCCGAAAAACTCCCCGTGGGATACTCGAGTGTTGGGACCTTAGTAAATGTCCGCCATCTCGCCCCTTGCCCAGTCGGTTCAACTGTAACAGTGTATGGTGAGGTCATAGGAATAGAAGGATTGAAAGTATTATTTAAAGTGTCCGCCCATCATGGAGATACTCTGCTTGGTGAGGGTATTCATGAAAGATTTGTGATTGACGAGCAACGCTTCCTAAAGAAAATTAATCCAGAGAGATGAAATGAATATTTAATTAGCGGGTGGGATTTAATCTATAATTCCCTTTCCGCCACGGTTATCCATACCCTGGATCTTTTGGCAGCGGTTTCACATCATTTTCCCACTTATCTAGCTTGACCTCAACCAGCTCCAGACTAGTTAATGGGGTTAGCTAACCTTTCTCTCAGCCACCCTCTATCACTAAACTCACCCAAGAATCGGCTTCTCTGGGTCGAAGAAGAAGTATAGGCTTTAAAAGCCTAAACGAAATTATTCAAAACACGTTATCAAAGCCCCGCTTGCTCAGTCCAATTTGAATAAATCTATCAGGAAACCGATTAAGTCTATTTTCCGGTTAATAAACGGGTGCCAAACAAAGCCAACCCAATTCCAGCTAAGAGGATGACTGTTCCAAAGATACCCAATAATGGAGATTTACCGCTACCGCTTGGGGTTGGTGCTTCAGCTAATTTTTGTGTGTTTTCTTGTGCACCAAAATTTAAATACGTTTCATCTCCGGCAGATATGTTTATACTGATGCTATTCACCGTGGTGGGGTTATATCCTTTTGGAATGGCAACCGACACCGTGTAATCGCCCTCAGGTAAATCCTTAAAACAAATTGGGTCATTGCCGACTTTTGTTTGGCCCGTTTCGGAGACTTTTCCCTGTCGTTCTGACAAACTGACTGCTCCACCGGCAATTGCCGCTTCAGATTCTTGCCTTTTACCATCGCCATTAACATCATCATAAAGCAAAGTGCAAATCACGCCTAGCCCTGCTTTTGGTGTCGGCGTGGGTGTAAGAGGAGTAGGAGTTGGACTTGGTCCAACTGTTGGTGTCACCACCGAAGGACCACCTAAACCCAATAAAAGTTTTTGGCCGACAGTGATATTATCGCTGGTTATATTATTCAATCCGCGTAATTCCTCGATCGACACGCCTGATATCAAGGATATCCGGATCAGGGTATCACCTGGTTGAACGATATAGATAATCCTTCCATCTGGTCCGGGAGTTGGAGTTGGAAAAGGGGTCAATTGATATACTGGTGCAGCTTGAACAGGCACATTCACTGCAACAAATGGTATTAGCACAACGATGAATAATATTAACCAAAGTTTCTGATTCATTATAATTATTATATCATCGCAGAAAATTCAAAGTGATTTTCTTCTCACTAAAATCCAGAGGGCTGCTGCGGCACATAGATTGAGCAAAATCGAACACATCAAGTTTGCCGATATTCCAAATGAGTACAGTCGAGCAGCAAATAATGCTCCCACTGCTCGGCCAAGAGAATGACTGGCGCTCATGGTGGAAAGCATGGTCGCCCGGCTTTTAGGCAGCAATTCCGACATCAGAGGAATGCTGCTTACTAAAGTAAATTCAAAGGTCACATAAAAAAAGAACAATCCCAGAACCGCCCCATAGGCCGTGTAGCTGAGGAAAGGCAAACCTATACTTGCTAGACTATTAAAAACAATACCTAGAAAAACAGTGCGTGGTTTTCCCCAGCGGTCCACGAAAGTAGCAACCATAAATTCGCCAACCAATTCCGAAACACCAATCACCGACGTCGCTGCTCCTAAAGCGGCAATTTTCATTTGAAATGTATCCTCAAGCCATACGCCAAAAATAAGGTTGATCACTTCATTCGCCGCACTAACACACAATCCAATTAACAACCCATTTAACGCAATAGAGGAGGTTAGTACTTGCAGAACACTATATCTATCGGCTTTTGACCGGGCTTTCCTAGCTCCATCGGAGGGGAGAATTTTCATGACACCAACCAAAATTAAGAAACACAAACCAATAAAAAGGGGGAAAGGCGCCATCCATCCATTTTTACTGATAATGAAACCAATCAAAGGTACCCCTAACAAAAAAGAAAAAGACCATCCCAATTCTAACAATGCCATTATCCGCCCACGCTCATCATACTTCACTTGGTCACCCACAAAAGCCATTAAGGATGGATCAAAAATATATTTACCCAGCATGGTTAACATCATGGCAATGAAAAACATGCTATAAGTGGGTAAAATGACGACTAAACCAGCTCCTGCCATAAATAAAATACATCCCACAATCATGGCAGTTTTCCGCCCATGAGAATCTCCCACACTGGCAAAGATCGGCACAATAGCACCAAGACTTGCTCGCATCGTCATTAACACTGAGATTTGTTCGAGAGTCACTCCTAACCCGGCTTGAAAAATCCCCAAAAATGGATACACCATGCGATACATCGTATTGAACATAGTTCGAGCGAGGGTGAAAAAGATCAAATGAGGATACGAAATGGGTAAACGCTG
>DYKV01000331.1 GCA_020722415.1 Anaerolinea sp. | reverse complement strand
CCGCTGGTCGAGTAGGCTCGGTGGTCGAGCAGCCCGCGCTCTTCGGGCGTATCGAGACCCGAGCCGTATCGAGACCAGCAGGTAAACAGAAACAAGTGTCGGATGGTTACTGGTGTTGGTGGTCTCGATACGGCGGCAACAGTACGATTGGATGAAAACAGTACCCAACATGCCGCCTACTCGACCACCGAATCGAACAGGAGTTTTTCTATGGCTTGGATGTATATTCTTGAATGTGCAGATGGCTCTTATTACGTTGGTTCCACGAAGAATTTGGAACAACGTCTCTACCAGCATCAACAAGGAATTGGTGCAAAATACACGTCGCGGAGATTGCCTGTTAAATTGGTTTACTCCGAGGAATACAGCCGCGTATCGGAAGCCTTCGCACGTGAAAAGCAGGTTCAAAATTGGAGCAGGGCAAAGCGCAAGGCGCTCATTGATCATCAATACGAGTCGCTGCCCGCTTTAGCCAAGAAGGATTTCAAAAAGAGAAAACCTAAACCACCAGAAAACCGTTCCACAAGCGCCCCGTTGGTCGAGCGATGCCCTGAGTTTATCGAAGGGTAGGCGGCAGGTTGAGAATTGGTTCGCATCCACTCCCACTGTTGCCGCCGTATCGAGACCAACGCCCCAGAGCAACCACTCAAATGTGGTCTCGATCCGCCCCTCGAAAAACAATCGGAACCACGTCTCGATGAACTCGACACAACGCTCGACCACCGAACAATGACAAATAAAAAGTTGCCAGCGCGCTTATAATCCTTTCCAACGAGAACACCCATGCCCAAACTCACCCTCCAATCCCTCTGCAAAGAAGCCGCGACGTTTTCCGCGGCGCAATCCAAGACTCACGAAAAATCCCTATTCGGCGTCACGGACGGGAAAGCCGTTGGCACATTTCTCGAACACAAATTTAGGGATTACTTGAAAAGCCGCTATGAATTTGAAGAAGGAAGTTCCGCCAGCGGGATTGACTTTCCCAATTTGCTCGTTGACATGAAAGTGACCAGCATCCGCCAGCCGCAATCCTCGTGTCCGTTCAAGTCCGCGCGGCAGAAGGTGTATGGACTCGGCTATTCGCTGTTGGTCTTTGTCTATGACAAGGTGGACGATAACCGCAAGAAAACCGCCACGCTCAACATCTTGCACACGATTTTCATCGAAGCCGAGCGAACGGCGGACTTTCCAACTACACGCGATCTTCGCCACATCCTTGAAAACGATGGCAACCGTGACGATGTATTCGCTTTTCTGAGCGACAAAAATTTACCGTTGGATGAAATCGGGCTGAACAAACTGACAGATGAAGTTATGAGCAACCCGCCCACACAAGGATATGTAACGATTTCCAATGCACTTCAATGGCGATTGCAATACAACCACGCAATTAATATTGCAGGCCATGAGCAAGGCGTTCTCGCCGTTTATCAAGCAAACGAATGATAGTAGCAACCCGCCAAGCCAAAATCGAATATGGCGATTTTCAAACTCCACTGGAATTGGCAAAACTTGTCTGCCAAAAGTTGGAGGGACTTGGCGTTTCTCCCGACGTGATTATCGAACCAACTTGCGGAGTTGGGGCATTTGTCGAAGCCGCCGCTTATCACTTTCCACGCGCAAAGAAAATCATTGGCGTCGAAGTCAATCAAATTTACTTGGCAGAAACAAAAAAAAAGAAATCTACTTTCCCCACCAGCGAACGCGTGACTCTCAAACAGGGAAATTTTTTCGACTTCGATTGGAAAAACCTGCTCAAAGATAACAAGGGTTCTGTTTTGGTCATCGGAAATTTTCCTTGGGTGACAAATTCACAACAAGGAATGATCGGCGGGACAAACCTGCCCGACAAAGTCAATTTCCAAAATCGCAATGGCTTCGACGCCATGACAGGTAAGAGCAATTTCGACATCTCGGAATGGATGTTGATTCAAGTTGGGGATTGGTTTCAGAATCAAAAAGGCTATCTTGCAATGTTGTGCAAAACAGCGGTTGCGAGAAAATTCCTGAACCATCTACACACCAATCGCAAGGGACTACTCCGTTCGGCCATCTACGGCATTGACGCGAAAAAACATTTCGGCGCGTCGGTAGAAGCCTGTCTCTTGTTTTGCGAATTTGACGGGGTTTCCCATAACTACGATTACGATATTTATAAAAGCTTGGAATCATTTCATTCGCAACGCGTCGGTCACCGCAAGGGAATGACGATCCGCGATCTGGACACCTTTGAACGCCTCGGCAATCTCTTTGGTACAAGTGGCATGAAATGGCGCTCAGGCGTCAAACATGATTGCTCGGAAGTGATGGAATTGACAGAGCATGATGGTATTCTTGTGAATGGCGCAGGCGAAAAGGTGGATATTGAATCCACTTACGTTTATCCGTTGCTCAAAGGCTCGGATGTTGCCAATGGCCGAGTCAAGTCAACCAATCGTTTTGTGATTGTCACCCAGAAAGTTGTGGGTGAACCGACAAACACCATCAAACATCTTGCGCCCAAAACGTGGAAGTATCTGGAGAGCCACGCCGAGCCGTTGGACAATCGCAAAAGCAGGATTTACCACGACAACCCGCGCTTCTCTATTTTCGGAATTGGCGCATACTCTTTTTCACCGTACAAAATTGCCATTTGCGGACTTTACAAGAAACTGGAATTTAACCTCGTTGGAGAAATAAGAAACAAGCCCGTTATGTTTGACGACACAGTTTACTTCTTGAGTTTCGACACAGAAGAAGAAGCCCGAAAGACTTTGTATTTCCTGTCATCACAAAGCGTGCAAGACTTTTTCTCCTCCATGATTTTTTGGGA
>DYKV01000330.1 GCA_020722415.1 Anaerolinea sp. | reverse complement strand
TTATAAAAGTAGTTATTTTAGAAACAATTTGAAAACTAAACCTCTGACCCCGCTAATTTTTGACCCCGCTTATCCTAAACTTTCAATGATCCCAAGCATCCGCTTGGCAAGTATTTTACGGTCAAAATCCTCGGCGAGCTCGCTGCATCCATCCTGCAGTTTCCGATAGACGCTTTCGTCGCGTAGCGTTTCGAGTTTTTCCAAAAAATCCTGCTCGTTTTCGGGTTCGAAACACAGTCCTGCATGGTACTTTTCGATGATCTCCTGCGCCTGCCCTTCCACTCCCAGCAATGTCGGTTTGCGCATGGCAGAAGCTTCGAAAATCTTGGAGGGGATGACTGTTTTAAAATTATCCTCTTTTTTGAGCGGTGCCAAAGAGACGTCGCAAATCGAGAGATATCGGGGGACCTCATCTTTTGAAACAGGGGCAAGAAAAGTGACGTTAGTAAGATTCAGTTCTCCTGCCAGTCGTACGACGCTCTTTTTCATCGCCCCGTCACCGATAAACAAAAAATGGATGCTTTCATCGGTAATCTTCGCGATTGATTGAACGATAAAGTCCAGACTATGCGCCATCCCGTGCGTACCTATATACCCTACGATAAATTTACCGTTTAGCTCAAACATGTCCAATAAGTCCGCATCCTTATCTCTAGGGCAAAAGAGCTCAATATTTGAACCGTTCGTAACGACATTGATTTTGTCTGCGTCGATACCGCGACGAATCAGATTTGTCTTGAACGCATCGGTAACCGCGATTACTTTTGCGGCATCACGATAGAGCCACAGCTCGATTTTCTCCAGCGTATCGATCACGCGCCCTTGCTTCATCGCCCCTACCGTTTTGATCGATTCAGGCCAGAGGTCCCGTAGCTCGAAAATCCACGGTTTTCTTTTGCATTTACTCAGTGCTGACGCGCTCCACGTCGTAAAAAACTGCGGCGAGGTCGCGACGATGACATTGCATTTTTGAAAAAGCCCCGCCCAAAATGCACTGAATGCGAAACTCACATAATCAAGCACCCGTTTGGCAAATCCGCTGTTGGCAGTGATGTAGCTCCAGACCCGTATGACCTCGATCCCGTCAATATTTTCTTTTTGATACAGCTTGTTCTTATACCCAGCATAGACTTTACCATGCGGAAAGTTCGGTGCGCAGGTGATGACCGTCACTTTGGCCCCCAGTTTGACCCATTCGAGGGCATGTTCATAAGTACGGGTAGCGGGAGCGTTGACCTCCGGCGGGAAATTATCGGTGATAAAAAGTATTTTCATAATGCGATCTCTACTTTCAGTTTCTGGGTAAATGCGATCTCCATGACGAGTGCTTTTTGGGTTTTGTTGAACCCTAACGCGTAATCGTAAATGTTGAGTTTTGCGTTTTGCATTTTGCATTTGATGCGTTGCAAAATTATCTCTTCGGTGATGTCTGGATGGAAGTGGAGGCGCGCAACGGCGCTGCATTCTCTGCTCAGACTATCTTCGATGGTGATCTTGTCCTCTTCGAAGCGCCAGGTCCGCGTATGCAGCACCCCAAGCTTCTTATAGCCGTCGTGGGTCGCGGTCACGCAATTGTCATCCTCATTGAGCTCAATGATCTTCGCCCGCTCTGCCACGCGAAAGCCGCCCCATACATCGCTACTGTTTTTTCCTTCCACCTCAACTGTATTGTGTGCAGCGGTGGAGCGTTCGGCATCCCGCCGTTTCCCCATCTCATAGGTGCTCAGACCCATATCTACAACAAAAGGCTCAAGTACCGTATTGAGTATTGAATTTTGAATTTTGAGTGACAATTCGAAATTGAAAGTGTCAGCGTGGGCGTGTCCGGGGATGTAGTCGGAGCCGATGTTTCCGATGTCGATGACGCATTCGTAGCGCTCGTTTTGATATTTTCTATAGCCGCTCTCTCCGAGTGTGGAGTGTTGCGTGTTGAGTTTTAAGTTGGCAGCATAATCATTGAGCTGTTGCGTTGTTGGGGCGATGCCGTTGGCGCTGTCGTTGAGGAGTGGGATAGTTCCGTTTTCATAGCTAATCGCATTGAGCCATCCCAGCATTCGGGCAGCTCTGTTTTCGAGTAATTTTAGCAGTCCGTCCTGCTTCCACGGATTGTTTTGTATCAAATTGATGCAATCGAGCAGCCGGTACAGCATGATCTGATGATACATCGGGCTCAGTTCGAAGTGCGCACCATCGTCCAGTATCTGCTCATCCAGTTCTATTATCAGTATCTCTGTCGCTTTTGCATAGAGTTTTTCATCCTGAAAATAGTAGGCGCCAAACAGGAGTGAAAAGCCATTTTCGAGTAGGTGATTCCCCAAGAGGTGGTATTCGAGATTATCCAGCAATATAGCATACTGCGCATAGAGGCTATCGTCAATTGTTTGCTCTTTTATATCATGGCGGGTCAGAAACTTGATCCAGTTGATACCCCTGAGTGAGATCGGGAACGGTTCCAGCCCGTCTTTGACACCCTCTGTTTGGTCTATAAAATCATAGATCAGCGCCAGTCCCGTTTCTTTGGACATACCATCCTGCTGCAAAAAATCAAAATAAGTCAGATTGTAAGTCCACAGCTTGCCGTATCCGGCATAGTTCCAGTCTATTTTAGCATCAAATTTTTTTGACAAATTTAGCATAATAAACTCACCATCTTTATAAGTGCTATAGTATTCACATGGATCTATAAGTTTCAAAGGGGTCGATTTCGACTCCTTTGTAAAACTATATTTAAATCCAATAACCCTTCGGATTCTAGCCCTTACAAAATAAAAAAATCGAAAATACACTTGTGTAAATTTGAGATATTTAATAGTATGAAAAAG
>DYKV01000027.1:10154-18718 GCA_020722415.1 Anaerolinea sp. | reverse complement strand
ATCCGACTGTGGCGCAAGTCTTTGCCTTGTGCTTTATGGCAAATCAGAGATTTGCTCCACACTGGCGCAAGTCTCCGACTTGCGATTTGATGGATTTTGCCAAAGCCTTCTAGACGATTTCAAGCCAAATTGAGAATTGCCGATTCCTATAACTGCACCCAAATTATTGGGGTTATAATGAAATAAATACCCTTTTTTAATTGATCGATTGGAGGTCATTACATGACTCTACCCATCAACGCTTATTTCAAAGGCAAAATAATCCCCTACAGCGAAGCAAAAATTGGTATCCTCACTCATGGATTTAATTATGGTACCGCAGTATTTGCTGGTATCCGGGCATACTGGAATGCAGAGCATCAGCAACTCTACCTTTTCAGACCACTTGACCATTATCAACGTTTCCTCAATTCGGCAAAACTGTTACAGATGGACTTGGGTGAAACACCCCAAAGCTTGACCCAAATCACCATAGACCTCTTACGCAGGGATGGATACAAACAAGACATTTACATCCGCCCAATCGCCTACAAAGCTGATGAAACAATTGGAGTTCGCTTACATAATTTACATGACGAATTCGCCATTGCCGCTTTGCCTTTTGAACGTTATATCCAAAATGACACCAGCGCTCATGTCACTTTTTCATCTTGGCGGAGGGTGGATGACAATATGATCCCCGCCCGAGGAAAGATCAGCGGCGCGTATGTGAATTCTGCATTTATCAAAACCGATGCAGTTTTGTCCGGCTACGATGAAGCTCTCGTGCTTACTCAAGATGGTCATGTTTCTGAAGGCAGTGCAATGAATGTTTTCATCGTTAAGGATGGGGTATTAATCACGCCGCCGGTGACCGATAACATTTTAGAGGGCATTATTCGACGCAGTGTTATTGAATTAGCCCAAACCGAATTAAAGCTGAGTGTGGTCGAAAGATCCATTGATCGGACCGAGGTTTACCTATGTGATGAACTGTTTCTCACCGGTTCAGCTGCTCAAATCGTCGCCATCACCCAAATAGATCATCGCCCGATTGGAAAGGGAAAAATGGGAGAAATCACTGCCCAATTACGCCTTCTTTTCGATGATGCAATTCGAGCACGCTTGCCAGGGTACACCAAATGGAACACTGCGGTGTATGACAAAATTTGAAAGCTGACCAGAACATATCATTAACGCCGAATGCAACAATAAATATTTCACAGTTATGATTATTGGCGCTCTGAACTTAGATAAGAAAATCTAACTTCGGTATAGTATTACCGTGCAGCATTTGCATCGAACGCGCAAATGTTGTAGACATTGATGTCGCCGTTTGGTTGCGGCATGAATGCCGCGTTACGATTTAACCTTGGTAAAAACTAATAAGAACTGCTGAGCCAATTTTTGGCGGTTAAATTCATCCTCGATCAATCGCCTTCCATTCCCGCCCATCTTTTTGGCTAAATCAGGTTGATTTTTCAAAGTTAAGATCGCCTGGGCAATCCCTTGAGCATCCCCTGGGCTCACAATTAATCCTGCTTGGGCTTGCTCCACTAATTTACGGATCACCCCTTCCATCGCTAAAATGATTGGTTTTCCAGCCGCCATATAATCAAAAACTTTATTCGGGTAAACTGTGCCATACAAAGGTATGGGTTTTAATATAGCCAAGCACGCATCTGCCATGGCGAGCATTTCTGGCATCTCATTTTTTTTCACTGCATCGAGGAAGGTAACATTGGATAAACCCAATCGCGCGGACATTTCGATCAAGGCTGGTTTTTCTTTGCCATCGCCCACAAATACAATCTGAATATCGGAGTATTTTTTTAATTGATCTGCTGCTAGCAAGACGGTTCCAAGATCATTGGAGATACCATGCGCCCCGGCGTATAACACCACATATTTTCCTTCCAAACCATAATGGGAGCGGAGTCTATCTCCTTTTACTTTTCCATCAAATAAAGCTGGATCCGCTCCATTGGGAATGCACTCCACCCATTTCGCCCCGCGTTCTTTGACATGCTCAACAAATCCGGGAGAATTAACCACCACACAATCTGCCTGTTTTAATAAAAAACGTTCTAACCACTCAGATAACCAAATCAAGGTCGAGTTCTTCAAAACCCCCACCTGAATCGCAAAAGCAGGCCACAAATCGCGCACCTCAAAAAGCAAAGGCGCTCGTTTCAAACGAGCTACCAGCCAAGTTGTGATAACCTGAAATATAGGAGGAGATGTGCCCCATACCACATCCACATCCGCGACAAAGAGAGCAGCCCAAAAAGAAGTCAACATAAAAGTTATGAAACTGATTGTGCGATGGACGAAACTACGGTGAATTGCCCGATAGGTGCGCACGCGCTGGATCGTAATTGACCCCAGCCCAACTTTAACTATTTCTATTCCTAAGTTAGCCTGATCCTTGCCAGTCATGTAACTGATTGGGCTGCAGATAATAATCACCTCATTACCGCTCTGGGCTAAATAATTGCTTAATTCATGATGTCGAGTTCCGCCGGGCTCATCTAAGGAGGCAAATGCCTGATGGATTAATAATATTTTCATCTTCTTCGTTCACTTTGTTATCTGCGAAAATTCCAAATTGTCTCAATTGCATCGGATGAATAGACTTGTTTTTCTAAGACGATTGATAGCGCCGGTTGCAGTTTACCATACGTTGGCGAATACCACCCATAAGGTGAGCTGATCGGTAGCTCTCCATAGACCTGGACACCCCCCCGCACGAGACCTCGTTGTGTTTGCCCAAACTGCTGAGTTCTAATCCGAATCTCCAAATCCCCCTGATTAGTCTGTAACATTAGAGACAAGCCATCTTCTTCTTCCTTTATTTCCCATGGAAAATCTTCCAGCAGCCAATGTAAGCGAACATGGATTGGTGGTGAAAAAGAATTAAATTTGTTTGAATAGGGGAGTATTTCATCAAAAACGGTCCAATTAACCTTCCCATCCGATTCTAAACTTCGCCGATGAACTGCTCCCCATTTGCGATATCCATAATGTTCTGCTACAATTTTTAACGATCCAGAGTCTTTTCCTATTGAATAACTGACCAGCTTGCCTTGCGCCCAATTTACCCATAAAAATCGCCCTAATTTAATCATTTGGTTGGTGTGGTTGATGGTTAAAGTATTATGATAAAATGTCTCTGCCAAACTATTGTTCCAAGGCGGCTGCGCCGTGTACAAATAAGTACCCGCATCCTTCACCAGGTTTATTCCCTCCCACCACATATCCACATGAAGTTGATCAGCATGTCCAGGACGGTTGTAAAAGTGAGTACATCGCATGGCAGCCCAGCTCGATGATCCCTGGGGGCGGAGGACAATGATGGAATTATTTGGGGCTAGGCTGCTCCCGGCGTAATCAACCGAATCTAAGGACTTTCGTTTATCTGTGTTTAGACCATACCACAAGCTCATTTCATCCCAATTACCTTCCGCAAACAAGGGTGATTTTAAGAACGCCCGGCTGGCAGCCTGTACAACTGGCCGATAATCATCAAATGGAGCAATGCTGAGAGGTTGGATCAAGGATCCGTCGTTTGGCCCAAAATTGAGCGATCTTCCATTAGAAGGCTCTATAAGACTATACAGCCACATTGTAGCCTTGGCAAGTTTATCTCGTGTGGCTGCTGGAAATTCGATATTTTGTTCCATAAGCATTAAATTGACCCACAAAGCAAGCTGCAACATGAGTCGTTGATAATTACAACTATGCTGCAAATAAGCTCCATCTTCCTGGATTTGATGTTGGATGCCCCAATTAAACCAATGCCATCCGAGTTCCCACCAATAGTCCCTCTGCGGGAGGTTCGATAAACATATAGAGGCGGTTATCAACCCGGCAGCATCGGATAAGAGGTGGTTGTTATTTTGCGCCAGGCTGTAATCGAGTGTGCTCGGGATCCGCGCAGCGTGTTCGGCGAGTGTCTTCAAAAAATGGTCTTTCCGCAACGATGTGCTCTGAGGTGAATTTTCGAAAATAGGATAGGCAAATGTCCAGGCGATCAAGCGCAGGGCGGCTTCTTGGGCTGAAAGCCAGTTATAACCATAATAGGGGGGATTATGCTCGTTAAACTGCTCGAAGTACTCCCAAAAAGCAACCGCATACCGTTCATCTGAAGTAATCCAATATGCTCGGCTTAACGGATAAACCCAACTAAAACGAGCTATCTCCCAGATAGGCTTTAGATCTAGCGGAATTAACCCTGGATAGGTGTTTTGATTTCGTTCCGATAGTGCCAATCCACTAAACCATTGATATTTCTGAGATTGGAAGAAATTAATCTCAACCCATTCGTCACCAAATATTTGTGCTTTACCTTGGCATATTTTATCTGCCTGGCTGATCAAAACATCTAGATCGTTTCCTATTGCTTGCCGGATCCTTTGGCGTTCTGGGAGATGGTAAGGATGATTGAAAACCAACGGTGAAGATAAATTCTTTACTTGCTGGAGTGCTTTACGGCTTTGCCATTCTATCCATCCAGTCCGTAAAGCCAATTCATACAGTATGAAATGCTTAATCTGGTTAATGCCTAATTCCTGGATTGCTTTAAAAACAATGCCCAGCTTTTTTAGATTTATCATATTATGCTTGCGTAGGAAATTTTTTCTTCAGCACCACTATAGAAAGCCTGTTGAGCAGTGATCGCAGCCTGGGTGACTCCTAATATATCAAGCAATGGTATCGGCGCTGGTTTAGCCTCAGTGACGGATTTAACGAAGGCAATCCACTCTCCAGAATGACCTTTGTCTTGTCGCCATGGTGATCTTTTGACATGTCGTTTTCCATTCGCGATCAATTCAAGACGGCGAAAGTCATCCAATACCGCAATCCTCCCACCGGAAAATATCTCCAAGCGTTCTTTTGGAAAACTCTTATCGCCATTGGCTAGATAAGTTATTAAACCAATCGAACCACTTGGATAACGAAACACCAAGTGAAAATTATCCTCTTGCCTAACTTCAAGATTTTTCAGTTGGAAAGCCGCCACTCTCTCAGGTAATTCATTTGTTATATAAGTCAATATATCCACGAAATGGCAGCCTTCGCCGATTAATCTCCCCCCGCCTTGTTGGGGGTCATTCAACCAGTGATGAGGAGGAAGGCTGCCGGCGTTGATTCGATAATGGATCAGTGCCGGCTGGTAGAGTGGGTGAAAAAATTCTTTCAACTCTCTCATTAAGGGTGCAAATCGCCGGTTAAAACCTACCATAAGAATAGGTAAGCTGCCCTGACCCTCGTGAGGATTATCTGCCGCTTTGTGCTTGATCGGAAAATATCCTTTTTCTCGTAATGTATCAACCACTTGATTTAACTCATCTTGATTTATAGCTAAGGGTTTTTCGCAGAAAATATGTTTTCCAGCTTGAATCCCTTGGATCACTTGGCGGGCATGGAGATGATGACGGGTGAATATGGCTAGGGTATTAATGGATTCATCTTGATATATTTCTTCAGCTTGAGCAGTAGCATAGTGAAAGTGATATTTTCTTGCTGCATGCTGGGCGGAGACCCCACTGGCAGAAGCGATGCCGACCAATTCAATTCCATCCATTTTTTTCAGAATTGGCAGCATCACCATCGAAGCATAGTTTCCAGCTCCTAAAACACCAACCTTTATTCGCTTATCGGATTTGGTTTCATAGTGGATGTGTACCTTACCAACTGCCGTACTGTCTTGGCTTAGTTGATGACCCTTGTCTGGATATACGAATAACACCCCGAGAAATGGCTGTCCAAGTTTGCCCGAAATCAATTGATATGCTTGGTCAGCCTGATCGATTGTATAGCGATGGGTGATTAATGGCTTAACATTGACTTTATTTGTAGCCAGCAGATCGATAAAGGCAGATAAATTTCTTCCTTCGGTCCAGCGGATATATCCAATTGGGTAATCAACTCCTTGTTCCTCGTAGATCGGATCATAACGCCCTGGACCATAAGAGCGCGAATTAATAAACTGCAGCTCTTTTTCATAGTAAATCTTGCGCGGGATCGTTTGTCCAACCGCACCAGCCGCTACCACAATACCGCGATCACGGGCTAGCTCACCGGCTAATTCTACCGGTTCATTCGTAGTAGTATCCGCGGCGATCAGGATCGCATCAAATCCAACATCCATTGTGATGGCTGATTTCAACTCGTTTGCCCGCTGCGGGAGATCAGCAATCAAGCCGATTTGCCTTGCCAGTTCCAAACGGTGAGGATCAACTTCTATACCAACTACCCTACAACCGGCTGCTTCTGCGATGAACGCGGCTAAAATCCCGACTAACCCTAATCCGATAATTGCAATTGAGCCTCCTAGCTGAACTTGCGTTAAACGGAATGCGTGGAGTGCAATCGCACCGAGGGTGGTGAAAGCTGCTGATTCATCATCTACTTGGTCGGGGATTGGGGTGAGTAAATTGCGCGGAATAACCGCATATTCTGCATGAACAGCGTAATTACCCCCTGCACAAGCTACTCTTTGACCTATTTCATATCCAATTACACCTTCTCCAATCTTTACAACGGTTCCAGCAGAGGAATAACCCAGTTTCATCGGCTGGTCGAGGCGTTGGAATGCCATTTCGAGAGTCGATAGAATTCCTTCGCGACGGGCTTTTTCCCACAACTGTTGCATCAGATCAGGGCGGCTGCGGGCTTTCCCGATGAGATTCTTTTCCGCAAAATCAATCAACATCCGTTCTGTTCCAGCCGAGACAAGTGATGCCCGGGTTTGAATGAGTACCTGCCCTGGCCCAGGCTGCGGAATCGGAACCTCTATAACCTCAGTAATGCCATCACGGATATTTTGCACGACTTGTTTCATCGTTCTCTCATCCCTGTGATAGGAAACGTTCGATTGCCGCGATATTGATCAGCGCTTTTGGGATAAATGAGCGAATGGATACATACTCTTGCTCTTTACCCGATTGGGGATCAGATTCAGAGCAATGGGCATTGTCTCCTGCCGGCCCTAATCCATCTAAGGTCGGGAAATATTGCCACAAAAAATTGCCATCACTTAAACCGCCCCGCTCTTCGGCAACGACTCTCATCCCAAGTCGAGCGGCGGTATCTTGCCAAAGGTTAAATAACCCTTGGGTAGCTGGGTTTGATGGCCAGGGCTTCGATTTTTCTAGAACGTCAACCTCAATTTTACAAGGAAAACCGTCTTGACTTTGAATGGTTGATTTATTCACCAGTGCCATCATGCGTTCTACCCCCTTATCAAAAATATCAGGAGCAAAAGCCCGCATTTCCACTTCTGCCTCTGCATAATGCGGTACTCGATTGACAACGCTTCCTCCGCGGACTGTACCGACATTGTATGTAATACTATTTTGGTAATCCGTAAAAGATGCAATTTCAGGGATAAGCATTGCCAGTTGGACAATGGCATTCGCCCCTAAATGATGGTTATTTCCAGAATGGGCAGAGCGGCCAAAAGTTTTGACCTTAAAATATGCTCTGCCCTTCCGGGCAACCACTAGCTTAAATTGATCTGCATCAATGTTTCCGGCTTCAAAAATTAGGCATGCCAGAGTATCTTGGGGTAACTTTTGGCGACATCCTTCACTAAAATCAAACGAAAGAACTTCTTCACTAGCATTAAAGCATAACTGCCAATTAACGCTATTAAAGAGATCGGGTTTGAAATGATAGAGCACTTCTAAAACGATCAACATCATAACCGTCCCGCCCTTAATATCAATCGTGCCCGGCCCATAAACTCGATTTCCCTCTCTTCGCCACCGAAATTGATGATTTTGTTCTTCTTCGAGGGAAAATACCGTATCAAGATGAGAGATAAGCGCAAGAGTTGGAACAGCATCAGTCGCAAGGTTTGAACTTGCCCGGCGTTCCATAAACAGATGGCGTCCAAAATTTGGTTGGGTCGAGGGAACAAAAGTGGGTTCAAAACCCAGTCTGGAGAAAATAGTAGCAGTTAGGTCACCAAGCTGGTTAACCCCTGCAGCGTTTGATGTAAAACTATTTATCTCCACCATCTGGTGGAGTATATCTAAATATTTTTCCAAATTCGCGGTTAAATATTTTTCGATCTCTTTTAGGTCAGCATTACTTAACATAATAATTCATCCTGAGGGTTATTATAAACGGATATTTCATTCTTGTAATCTCTGCCCAATTTCCTTTTTAGAATCGCTGGGGCATTAAGCCATAAACCATTTATTGTCTTTGCCAATGAACCTAGCGCCGCTTTGGATACTGACCGAGCTTATCAAGTTGTAATAATTTTCTCACAATTAATTTACAAACAAGGAAGAATCGGGATCGTGATCACGCTTGATTTACGGAAGTGGAATATGCGCAGCGGGTGATTCAAATGCGTGATGGGATTATCCATTGGTTTATAACCAGTCGCAATGAGATGCTCAATTTAGCAGCAAGGGGAAAACAGGAAAGCGGCAGCCATTTGGTTCAAACTAGCCAAGATGACTCTGATAAAACAACGAACCATCTATTAGGCTCACTGATGACCGCGCCGGTCATGGCAGATTAATTCACTAGCGTTTTAACCGGCTGCGATAGCGATCAGGCTTTAT
>DYKV01000027.1:0-10054 GCA_020722415.1 Anaerolinea sp. | reverse complement strand
GTTTATCCAAGCGGACTTTCCCCCGCTTGGACTACTTCATTGTAACTTCCTCGCTGCACAATCCGCCCTTTATTCATGACGATGATCTCATCCAACTCATCTAACCCCCAATGATAATGGCTAACCAATATTATAGTTTTACCGGCACACCAATCTAGGATGTTTCGCATCACTCGTTTGGCTGTTGATTCATCTAACTGGGCGAATGGCTCATCGAAAATATAAACCTGGGCATCACGGAGCAGGGTTCTCGCAATTAATACCCTTTTTCGCTCACCACCGCTGAGTTGTTTGCCTTGCTCTCCGATTATCGTATTCAGTCCACTCGGCAGAGAACCTACCAAATCTCCTAAACAAGCAGCTTCGATAGCAGCATTAACCTGAAATCTAGACGCTTTTGGGTTCAGTAAACAAAGGTTGTTCTCCAGGGTATCATGAAATAAAAAGTCATCTTGCCCGCTGGAGGCGATATTCTTCCGTAAGCTATATAAATCAACCCTCTCCAAACTCTCCTTATTCACCAAAATCTGCCCGTGATTAGGTGAATATAATCCCATCAACAAATAAAGCAAAGTTGTTTTTCCAGATCCGCTTTGCCCAACAATTCCGATTCGTTTACCGTAGGGGATCACCAGATTGATGTCCATCACGGCCGGCGGCAAGGAAATCAGCTCATTGGTATCCCCTATTCTTTTTCCCGTCCGTGGATAAGAGAAGGTCACATTTTTTAATGTAAATTCGATTTCGCCTTTTAGCTCAAGAAGGGGAAGTATTGTGCGCTTTGTTTCTTTGATAGGCTCTGTTAATTCCAATAATCTTGCGGCGGCCTGGCGGCTGTTGACCATTACCTGGGCAGCGCTTGGCAACCCCATGAAAGCCTCGAAGGAAACATAGACAGCCAAGGCTAAACCGGCTAAGATTACTCCCGAAATTTGACCGGAAACCACCACTGGAATAGCTATGCCTAAAGTCAACCACATGGCAAAGTATGCCAAAACATTCATGAGGAAAGTTTGCGAACTTAGCAAATACCCATATCCTAAATGAGAACGACCAAACTGATCTGCCCTTTGATTAAGGCGATATTCAAAATGGGGTAAACGGCGGTTGACCAATAACTCGCCTAACCCCTGGACGATGTTAACCAATTGAGCGTTAAGATCACCACGCAATTTACTGATTTTGGAAATATATCTCTCCGAGATCCATTGGTAAATCAACGGTAGGACAAAAGTGGCGAGGAAAAATAGTAATGCTAACATGAGGGTTAATTTTGGTAACAGGCGAATAAAGGCAAGAGAGACCACCAGACCGACTAGGATTGCGGAGAAGAATGGAGCAATTGCACGCACATAAAAGGGTTCTAAAGCGGCAATATCTCCCAACAAGCGGCTCATAAGATCCCCGCTTGGATATTTTAAAAAGAGCCCAGGCAAAAGAGGTTCTAATGTTCGATAAAACCAAACCCGCATGCGGGTCAACAAATCCAGTGTTACCCGGTGGGAGATCAGCCTTTCGAAATATCGCCAAACCCCCCGGCTAATTCCAAAAAATCGCACTCCAACAATGGCTACTTGCAAAGACGCAATCGAAGGCTGTAAAGCGGCGGAAGAAATAATAAAAGCAGAGGTATACATTAAACCCACATTGCTTAAAATTGCGGCAACACTTAAAGCTATTGCCAAAGTTACCCAGTTCCATAATGGAAAGAGGAAACTGATTAATCGAATTAATGGGTGATCTCCAGACGAATCTTGCTTTAATAACCGAGAGCGCTTTTCCGAGGATATAGCGTTAGCCCTAATGAACGGTTCATCCTTATTTGCCTTCTCAAACATCTCATGCCCAGAATACTGATTCAGCATTGCCTGATCGAGGGTCAATTTATCAGTCCGTTTCACCTCTTGTAATGCAAAATTATCTAATCGAAGCTCTTTATCTGCGATTGCAATAACCCGAGCTTGGTGAGTGATGAATAGGATAATCCGATTGTCCTTATAAGATATAAGGCTGTCTAAAATAGATTCTAGACTAACCGAGTCAATATTTGCACTCCCCTCGTCTAAAATTAATACCGGTGCATTTTTCAAAAACGCCCGCGCAAGGGCAATCCGCTGGGCTTGACCAGCGCTCAAACCCACACCACCTTCGCCTATTATCGTTTGATAACCCTGGGGAAAAGCTTTTATAAATTGATCGGCATGGGCTAATTCAGCCGCCCGGACAACCTCGGATCGGGTAATCTTTGGATTACCTAAACAGATATTATCTTGGATAGTACCATGGAAAAAATAAGGGTTTTGTGGAACCCAGGCGATGCAGTCCCACCAATCCGATAAATGATCATTTTCCAAAGGAATTTTTCCGATGAGGATATTTCCTTTGGTAGGTTTTAAAAAACCTAAAAGCAAATTGACCAAAGTGGATTTGCCAGAACCGCTCTCACCGGTTACAACGGTAATTTCTCCTGGTTTTAGTTCACAATCAACTTTTTCTAAAATCAAACCCCGCTCGGGTTGGGAAAAGCTTACCGAATCGAAAATGATTCCGTGGTTAAGCTCCTTATGAAGGATTGATGCTGAAAGAGGCCGGTCTACCTTTTCTTTACTATTATTGTTTGAAAAAAACCCTTTTTGTAAGAGCTGATCGATGCGCTCACCGCTGGATACACCAGCCATCCCGGCGTGAAAACGCTGTCCGAGCAAGCGTAAAGGTAGGTAGAATTCTGGGGCAAGGACCAGTACAAACAAAGCTTCTTCAAAAGGAATCCATCCATATAATAATCGTAAACCGACTTGTACCGCAACCACCGCAGTAGATAAAGTCGTCAAAAGCTCCAAGACAAAGGCCGATAAGAAGGTAACTTTGAGGACTTCCAAGGTTGCTTGGCGATATTCATTTCCTTTTTCACTCACTCTTTCCACAAATGTATTAGTTATACTCAATCGTTTTAGCATGGGTAACGCTTGAATAGCTTCTAATAAAAAAGCGCTCAAACTACTTAATTTATGCCATTGCTTCTGGGTTTGCTGGCTGGCAACCTCACCAATCAAGCGCATAAAAAGAGGAATTAATGGACCGGTAACAATGAAGATAACCCCGCTCAACGGGTCAATCAAAAATACCGCCACAATAATGATTGGGGGAACAAATCCAGCGATGAACACTTGGGGAAGATATTGCCCAAAATAAGCTTCTAAAGCCTCGACTCCTTCTAGATAAGTTTCGGCCAGTTCGCCAGCTGCTTCTTTACTTAGTTCTGCGATTCCAATCTTCGGTAATACCGCTGCGATTCTTCGGCGTAAATTTAATTTTAGATGAAAAGCTCCGCTTGCCGAAAGGATATCTTGCCCCCCCATCAAACCAGACCGGATTAGCATCACGCCAAATAATATCCCCAGAGCCCAGGCAACTCTGTCAATACCGGAATGGTATAAAAAAACTTGTCCGATTATCCGACTAAATAGGCGCGCTTGCCAAATAGAAAAAGCGCCTCCTGCAATTCCCAGTAAACCGGCTAGCCCGAAATACCAGCGCTGTGCCCAGCCTAATCGCAGGAGGCTTTTCTTCAGCAACATTAATAAGTTAACTCTTCTGGTTTAGCAGTAATCCGTTTACGAAATATCCAATAGCTCCACCCCTGGTAAACTAAAACAATGGGAACGAATATTAAAGCTACAATTGTCATAACTTTAAGTGTGTATGGGCTTGATGAGGCATTCTGAATGGTGAGGCTCCATTCGGGATTTAAGCTCGATACCATCACTCGCGGAAACAAGATGACAAAATCCGTGATAACCTGAAATGCAATGGCTAAAGCGGTGAGCACAAATGCCCAACCGGTGCGTTTTTGCTTTAACATCCATCCGCTAACCAAGAACGCCAGCAAACCGAGAACAGCAATCAGACTCAATGCCATTCCTAATTTTGACAAGATATCTGTGAAAAGATATGTTCCAGCGATAAATAAAATCCATATTATCAGTGTGGGAAGAAATAAACTATTGGCAGCTCGCTCAGCTTTCTCTTGCATTTCTCCATCTGTTTTCAGATGAAGAAACACAGCACCATAAAATGCAAATGCCAATACTGCAGTAATTCCACCGAGCAAACCATAAGGATTAAGCAATGTAAAAAATGTGCCAACATAATTCATATTTTGATCAATTGGCACCCCTCTCACCAGATTGGCAAACGCCACCCCCAATAACAAGGCTGGAAGAAAACCCCCAATAAAAATACACCAATCCCAAATCTTGCGCCAGGTTGGATTTTCATCCTTACTGCGAAATTCAAATGCTACACCGCGGACGATTAAAGCCAGCAGTAGCAGGAATAAAGCGAGATAAAAACCGCTAAAGAAGGTAGCATACCAATGTGGAAATGCCGCAAACGTAGCGCCACCTGCGGTTAGCAGCCAAACCTCATTACCATCCCAGTGCGGACCAATCGTATTGATAATTAAACGGCGCATTTTGTCTTGTTTTTCAACGTTCTTATCTTTCCCTAAAAATGGTAATAACATGCTAACGCCGAAATCAAAACCTTCCAGCAAAAAGAACCCCAAATAGAGAACAGCAATCAAAATGAACCAAAGTGCATTAAGAGTCATTTCACCCTCCAATCATTTTCTAATAACTGCTAGCGGTAGATTGAACTTTTTTTCCTTTTTGACTGGCATCAAAAGTCATGCCTTCAGGACCGGCAAGGGCAAATTTTCTCAGTAAGTAAACATCTGCAACCATCAAAACTGCATAAATTAACGTATAGACAATCAGGGTAAATAACACGGATGCAGCGCTTACGGTTGGGGAAATAGCATCTTCGATTTTCATCAAACCATAAACCACCCAAGGATACCTTCCCATTTCTGTTAATAACCACCCGGTCGTATTGGTAATATAGGGGAAGATGATTGCCCATATAAAAACCGCCCAATGGATCTTAGGAGAGTTGAACTTCTTCCCATAAACGATATACAAAGCGTACAAACCCAGTAACCCTAATAACGTTCCAACACCAACCATGATGCGGAATGTCCAATAAGCAACCCCAACCGGAGGAATGTAATTACCCGCACCATATTTTTGGGTTAATTCATTTTGTAATTCTATGATTCCCTTCACTTCTCCACTCGGGCGATTATAAGCAAGAATGCTGAGTACATAAGGGATTTCAATGGAGAAAGTATTCCTTTGATTTTTGCTATCTATTAATGCAACCAGTGAAAATGGAGCCGGGTCTTTAGATTCCCACAATGCCTCGGCAGCAGCCATCTTCATTGGTTGTGATCGAACCATCTCCTGGCCTTGAATATGCCCAAACAGCCCAGTTAATAAGATCGCAATTGCACCAAAGATAGCCGCGATTTGAAACGAGCGCTGAAAGAAATCAACTTCCCTTTTACGAAGTAAGAAGTATGCACTGATCCCTAAAACGAAGAAGGCTGCAGTGGCAAAACCACCCATGACCGTATGGGGAAATTGCACCCAAACGTTTCGGTTTAAGAGAAGAGCCAAGAAATCCGTCATTTCAGCCCTTCCATTTCTAAGGGTAAAACCGACCGGTTCTTGCATAAAAGAGTTAGCAATTAATATCCACAAAGCAGATAAGTTTGAACCGATCGCTACCAGCCAGATTGTGAGGGCATGGACATTTTTGGACAACCTATCCCAACCAAAGATCCAGATGCCCAAAAATGTCGATTCTAAGAAGAAAGCCAGCAGCGCTTCAATAGCTAATGGCGCACCGAAGACGTCACCCACAAAGCGGGAATACTCCGACCAGTTCATTCCAAATTGGAATTCCTGCACTATCCCGGTGACCACTCCCATAGCAAAGTTGATCAGGAATAACTTTCCCCAATACTTTGCCATTTCTTTATACACTTCTTTCCCCGTCCTGACGTACATTGTTTCCATGATAGCCACAATGACGGATAAACCTAAAGTTAGCGGGACGAAAAAGAAGTGATAAACAGTAGTGATTGCAAATTGCAATCTTGCGAAGAGAAGAGCATTCATAAAAAAACCTCCTTTACAAAAAATTTTGACTACAACCTCCTAGGTTAAAACTAACGAATCTAGGTGGTGAGCTTCTGCAGCTAATTTATCTAAAGTTGTATTTTCGAATTCTTCAATGAGCATCCGTTGAATATGTGCCCAATGTAAATTCACCGGACAGCCTTCACTTAATGGGCATTCTTGCGGGGAGGCGACGCATTCGGATATGATGAGGGGACCCTCTAATGCCTCCCAGATGGTGCGTAAACTGATTTCAGATGGGTTGCGGGCTAACTGTAATCCCCCACGTGGACCTGGATATGTTTCAATCAGTTTTGCTTTGGAGAGATCAGCAATGATGCGCAGTAAAAATGCCCGCGGGACTAACATAGTTTTTTGGATAAATTGGGTGGAGAGGCGTGTACCACGGGGTTGTTTAGCCAGCGCCAATAACACCCGGATAGCATAATCTGTCCTGCGATTAATTCGCATCATCTCCGAAATCCTTTTTGAAGCTTAATTGTTTACTCTATTAGTCAATATTTACTATAATTGTAAAGGATAATCCTCTCCATTTCAAGTTTTTTTTGTCACATTCATCTTATGACATATTACGTGAAATCATGCACGCCAAAAGCCGCGCCGTAACGGGCGTACATCTTCAGCGGTTAAAAACGCATCTTCATCCACTTCGCGGATCATTTCCTCTATCGCTTTAGCGTTTTTGCGGAGCACACTCACTACAATCAAACTGACTGTGCCATCTTTGCCGCGGGCTGGTATCTCCGTTACAGCATATCCAGATTCGCGCAGTTTTTCTGAAATCACTGCACCCCGTCGCGAACTAATTATGCGGAGATGAACATGCCCGATGGCTAAACGTTCTTCGATCATAATGCCAACTACATTTCCAGTTGCGAAACCGGCAGCATATCCAACCATATTTAACGGGTTATCCAAATGGCTTAATACAGTACTGATCGCCATCACAAAGATTGCTGATTGAAAAAACCCAAAAATCCACGCAACAGATTTTTTCCCACGCATCACTACTAATACTCGCAGAGTATCCAATGTCATATCGCATACGCGCATGAGAAAAATTAAACCAGCCCCAGTCCAGGCATTAATATTCAATAAAAATTCCATTTCGTTTACTCGTTAGTTAAGTATTTTTTATTGAGAAAAACTAGTTTGCTTTTCCATCATTACTGGTTTATATAACCGTTCAAGATATTCTTTCACCATGCGCCGCATCACAAATTGAGGGACGATTGTGCGCAACGCATCCTTGCACATGTACAACCAATCTCCTGGCAGATCATCCGAAGTCCGCCGGCGATAATATAAAGGAATCATTTCGTTCTCTAATACCTCGTAAAGACTCCTTGAATCTGCCTCGTCTTGGGCTTCTGGATCAGTGTAATCAACGTCTCCCCCAATAGCCCAACCATTTTGCCCATTGTACCCTTCTCGCCACCAGCCATCATACACCGAACAATTCAAAACCCCATTCAACGCTGCCTTCATCCCCGAAGTTCCCGATGCCTCATTTGGCCGGCGCGGAGTATTCAACCAAACATCCACCCCCTGGACCAGATATCGCGCTAAATTGAGATCATAATCTTCTAAGAAAACCAACCTCCCCGCTGCGTCAGCTCTTTTAACAAAGCGGTAGATTTCCTGAATGAGTCGTTTACCTCCCTCATGATCAGGATGAGATTTCCCGGCAAAAATAATCTGCACCGGCATATCCTGACGACTAATTAATCGTAACAGACGATCAGGATCTCGTAATAATAAATTTGCCCGTTTATATGGTGCAAACCGTCGCGCAAAACCAATTGTTAATGCATCAGGATCTAATAATACGCCAGCCGCAATGACTTGCACCGGATGAACATTTCCTTTTTGCCAGAGCAAACGCGCCCTTTCGCGGATGTAATAAGCTAATTTGCGTTTTAAATGACGGTGGACATCCCAAAGCACTTGGTCAGGAATGCTCATCACCTGCTCCCAGAGCTCAAAATCATCTTGTCGTTCTAACCAGCCATTACCCAGATATTCATCAAAGAGATAACGCATCCGACGGGCAAGCCATGTGCTTAGGTGTACTCCATTCGTGATATGCGTAATCGGCACCTCTCTCTCGTTCCTATCTGGCCAGAGGAAGTGCCACATTTTGCGGCTCACCTGTGCATGCAGTTCCGAAACCGCATTTCTGCCCTCCGATTGTTTTAAAGCCAGCACCGGCATACTGAACATATCACCCCAATTAGTTGTATGCCGCCCCAAGTCAATGAACTGCTCCCGATCCATCCCAAGTTCGGGCCAAATGTGAGAAAGGTATTTATCTACTAACCAGAGTGGGAACTCGTCATTGCCGGCTGGTACTGGGGTATGGGTGGTAAATATGTTTGATGACCGAACGATTTTCAAAGCCTCTTCGGCGGTTTTTCCGGCCGCTACTAGCTCGCGCATACGCTCCAATATCAAAAACGCCGAATGCCCTTCGTTCATGTGCCATACACTTGGGTTATAACCCAAAACACGCAAGGCTCTCACGCCGCCTATCCCCAATAACAGTTCCTGGGAGATGCGCATTTCTAGATCACCACTATATAGGCGAGCACTCAAGGTGCGGTCACTAGGCGAGTTAGAATCGATGTTGGTATCCAATAGATAGACTGGAATACGCCCAACATGGATCTCCCAGAGGCGCGCTTCTACCTCGCGCCCAGGTAATTCTACAGATATCGTTTCGGGGTCGCCATTTTCATTTAAAACTGGTAATACTGGTAAATCCTCAAATTCCTGGCACGTGTAAGTCGCTTCTTGCCAACCATCTTCCGTTATCCGTTGTGTAAAATATCCTTCTGTATAGAAAAAGCCTACTGCCACAAACGGAAGGCCCAAATCGCTGGCTTCTTTAACGTGGTCTCCGGATAAGATCCCTAACCCCCCAGCATAAATCGGTAAGGTTTCGTGCAAACCGAATTCCATCGAGAAATAAGCAATTGGACGATTGCGTAATTCTGGATAAGTCGTTGCGAACCAGGTATCTTTGCGGGTACAATAAGCATCAAACTCAGCTAAGATTCGATCATAATCTTCGAGATAAAAGCGATTCTGAACTGCAGCATTGATTTTTGCTCTTTCTACTAAACGTAAAAATTTGATCGGATTGTGGTAAGTCTTTTCCCATAACAATGGATCGATTCTTAGGAACAAACGCATCGCATCCGGATTCCAGGTCCACCATAAATTGTATGCTAATTCCGCTAGCCGTTCGATTCGACGTGGTAGAGTAAAATGATTAGGGTGGGTCGAACGAAATATCTCAATCATAGACTTCCTTCAAATTTTTTGTATTTTTTTAATATTACCACTAACTTTGTTAATCTCACAACCCATAAACACCCTTCAGCGCTTATCCGCGTCCTAATTTAATATTCTCCGCGTCTCTCCTCGCTCACTAGTGTTTTAATAATTTTTATCCGCGCCCCTTACATTTTTGGGATGTGGATTGACACAGTTTATCACGGATACTTTTCGCTTATCAGGGCTTATCCACGCCTCAATTCATTTCCATCCGTATATTCCCGCTCTCGCCAGCATCTAAGTGCCATCCCATTCGCGTCCCCCAGCTCCTATCCATGTCCTTATCATTCTTCGCATATTCTTCGCTTCACATCCTTTAGATTAAATTATCCATCTTCTTCAGATAGTTCAGAGTATAATATTTACAAATCGCCATTTAATTACCACAAAGCATCCATGAACGAGATTTACCCCGAAGGATGAAAATAGAGTGGTATAACAGATGAGGAACTAACACAGAGGTCGATAAAGTGAATAGAGCCAACAAGCCTGTCACAAAGTTTTTTTTCATATCAGCACAAGTCGGAGACTTGCGCCACTGTGGGGCAAATCTCTGATTTGCCATAAACACAAGTCGGAGACTTACGCCCCTGTAGGGCAAATCTCTGATTTGACATAAGCACAAGTCGGAGGCTTGCGCCACTGTGGGCAAATCTCTGATTTGCCATAAA
>DYKV01000329.1 GCA_020722415.1 Anaerolinea sp. | reverse complement strand
ATTGGCAAAAGCATTCCGGAAGGGATGCCTTTTAAAATCGTTACGAAAACGCCTCCTTTTAAGAAAGACCGGATTGATAAAGCGGATGCCGCAACACTCAAAGCCTCATTCCGGCAGTCTCTAAAAAAATTGAGGAAGCCTGCCATCTATGGGCTTCTTGTTCACCATGCAGCCGACCTGCTTGTACATGGCGGGCCTTATCTCTGGCAAGCTATGGAAGAGCTGAAGGCGGCAGGGCTTGTTGCAAAGATTGGCGTTTCCGTTTACTCTCCTCAGGAAATCGATGAACTTTTAGAAAGGTATCTCCCCGATTTAATCCAATTACCATTGAATGTCTTCGACCAGCGTATGATTCAAGGAGGGCATCTTCGCCGCCTAAAGGCCCTTGGAATCGAGATTCATAGCCGATCAGTTTTCCTTCAGGGTCTTCTCCTTATGCCGCCAGAAGAGATAGCTCCATATTTTGATACGATAAAGCCAGTGATCATGCAGTATCACAGTGCAATGCAAAATAAGCGCATTACCCCTCTTACCGCAGCGCTGGGGTTCGTTTATCAGCAAGCCGAGATAGATCACATCATTGTGGGGGTCAACAATCGACTCCATTTGGAAGAAATCATAAAAGTGGTCGGCGATATACAAACTTCAGGCAAGCTTGATTTTTCCAATTACGCTGTCCACGATGAATCTATTATTAATCCAGCTTTGTGGAGGCTGCACTGACCAACATTCTCGCCATTCTTCAGGCCCGTGTTTCATCGACGCGCCTGCCTGGAAAGGTTCTTAAGCCGATCATGGGCCGACCGATGCTCGCCCTCCAGGTTGAGCGAGTCTTGCAGGCGACAAAAATTGACCAGCTTATCATTGCCACCAGCACGGATCCCAGCGACGATGAACTGGAATCGCTTTGCGAGGGGATTCATGTTCCCTGCTATAGAGGCAGCTTGAATGATGTTCTTGATCGGTTTTATCAGGCCGCCCAAACTTGGAAGCCGAAACATGTAGTCAGAATCACCGGGGATTGCCCATTGATCGATCCGGTGGTGATAGATGCAGTAATCGCTTATTATCTTAATGGCGACTACGATTATGTGTCAAATACAGTAGAACCGACCTTTCCCGATGGTTTGGATATCGAAATCTTCCGGTTTTCGATATTGGAGGAGGCTTGGAAAGAAGCATCTCTCCCCTCGCAGCGCGAGCATGTTACCCCCTTTATCCATCAGCATCCGGACCGTTACCGGATAGGCAATTACAGGAACACGGAAGATTTATCGCATATGCGCTGGACGGTGGATGAGGCGGAGGATTTTGATCTCATTAATAGGATTTACAATGAACTCTACCCCTTTGACCCGAATTTCCGTATGGCGGACATTCTCAATCTACTTCAGCAAAAAACGGAATGGCTGTCCATCAACAAGCAATTTGACAGGAATGAAGGATTCATGAAATCACTTCAAGAAGACAAGAGGTATGAAGCGATGAAACGCTTAAATTTAGAAAAATCAATCGCCCTTCAGGAACATGCGAAAACCCGTATCCCCGGGCTCTCGCAGCTTCTCTCTAAACGCCCCGATCAATTTTCCTATGGCGTATGGCCGGGGTATTTCAGCCGGGCAAAAGGAGTTGAGATATGGGACCTGGACGATAATCACTATGTCGATATGAGTATCGGCGGCATTGGGGCCAATGTATTGGGCTATGCAGACCCGGATGTGGATCGGGCTGTTCGGGAAGCATTAGACAAGGGTACGAGCGCCTCCCTGAACTGTCCGGAAGAGGTGGAATTGGCGGATCTCCTCTGCGAACTCCACCCGTGGGCGGAAAAAGTACGGTTTGCCCGTACAGGTGGGGAATCAATGGCGATTGCCGTCAGGATTGCGCGGGCATTCACAGGCCGCGATAAGGTGGCGTTCTGCGGTTATCATGGATGGCACGACTGGTATTTGTCGGCTAATATTGGAACAGAAAACGCGTTGGGTGAGCACCTGCTTTCCGGGCTCGATCCGGCAGGTGTTCCCAAAGCGCTCAAGGGTACTTCTTTCCCTTTTCGATATAATCAATTGAAGGAACTTGAAGCCATTCTGGAATCCAACAAGAATGAGATAGCCGCTATTGTTATGGAACCTCTCCGGAATGAATGGCCGACTCCCGATTTCATTAACGGAGTCAGGGCGCTCGCCACGGCGACTGGTGCGATATTAATCATTGATGAGGTTTCGGCCGCCTTCCGGATGAATACGGGCGGGGCTCATCTCGTGTTGGGGATGGACCCGGATATGGCTGTTTTTTCGAAGTCATTAGGAAACGGCTATCCGATGGCGGCCATCATCGGGAAAAGCGCCGTTATGGATGCCGCGCAGAAAAGTTTTATCAGCAGCACATACTGGACGGAAAGGATCGGCCCTGTCGCAGCCATTGCCATGATTAAAAAGCATCGTCAAAATGATGTTGGCAAGCACCTGATGAAAATCGGTCAAATGGTACAGGATGGATGGCGAACTTTATTTGCCAGGCATGGCATCCCCATCCATATTGACGGCACCCCCCCGATGGGCCATTTCAGTTTTGAACACGAAAAAGCCCTTGTAGCGAAGGCTTTGTTCATACAAGGGATGCTTGAAAAAGGGTTCCTCGCAACGACTGGTTTCTATGCCATGTTTGCCCATCAGGAAGAGCATGTAAAAGCCTACCTGGATGCCGTTGACCAGGTTCTTCCCATGCTAAATGAGGCGATTAGTTCAGGACATCCGGAAAGTTATCTTATCGGACAGCCTGCCGCCTCCGGATTTAAAAGGCTTAATTAATGCATTTATACATCAGGGCCGATGC
>DYKV01000026.1 GCA_020722415.1 Anaerolinea sp. | reverse complement strand
AGGGCGCTTTTTTACGAATTGAAAGAGTCATTGTAGAATCATCTCGGCGCATAAATGTTTATTTCCGTTTATTGGTTTCAGGTTGAAACCGAGTTTGGTGAAGAGGTGTTTCATTGTTACGTTGTCTGGTGTGATGATGCCTTCAACGCGTTTGAGTTTTTCTTCCTTCGCTACATGTAAAATTTGCTTCAGTAATTCTTTTCCCAATCCTTTTCCTTGATAAAGATCACTGATTAAGATACTGAACCGAGCTTCATCAAGAGAATGTAATTTACTCAATCGCGTTGCCCCGATTATGCGCCTTTCTCCTGTTTCGCAGTCTTCTAGTTCCACTACTAGGGTAATTTCCCGATCATAATCTCCATGGCAAATTCGAGATAATCGTTCGTGAGCAGCATGCTGGCTTAATAACATCGGATGCAAAAAGCGCAAGTAAACAGTTCGATCAGACAAGTTCTCGTGGAATTTAACCAGTAACGGTTCATCCTCTGGTAAGGCGGGTCGGATTTTATAGATACAATTCTTTTTATCTGACCAGGTAGTGACATACTGCGTAGGATACGGTCGAATTGCCAACTTGGGTAATTCTTCCTCAGGGAGTAAAGGATCATGAATAACAACCCTGGCATCTAAAGCAATAATTCGATCTGGTGAAACCAGTAAGGGATTGATATCCACCTCCTTGATCCAGAGATTATCTGATACAAGCCGGCTGAAACGCACTAATACTTGTTCGAGAGCAGCTAAGTCAACAGCTTTTCGCCCACGCACACCTTTGAGAGCTTGATATATCTTGGTTTGCTCCATCATTCGTCTCGCTAAGGTAGCGTTTAATGGCGGAAGACCAAGAGCACGATCTTTGAATATTTCAACGAGTTGACCTCCTAGCCCAAACAAGAGGACTGGTCCGAATTGAGCATCCACACTGCTGCCTAGAATAATTTCGTAACCATCCGGTTGAATCATGGGTTGAACGGTAACACCTAGAAAGTGCGGTTTCCCGTCTTTGTCCTTCTGTCCAACTTTTTCTAATAATGATTGCTGAATCGAATGATAGGCTTCGCGCACCTCGTCTGCGTTTTGAAGGTTTAGTTTAACACCACCAACATCAGTTTTATGGGTGATTGTTTCTGAATGCAATTTCAAGACAACTGGGTAACCAATATCTTCGGCATATTTTACTGCCTCCTCTTGGTCGCTGGCAATCATAGTTTGAACAATTGGGATTTTATAACAACTAAGCAATTGCTTAGATTCAAATTCCGACAGCAATGTCCTTCCTTCGGAGCGAGCGCGTTGGATGATTTGTTCTGCGGCTTGATTATCTATTTCAACACTAAGGTCTGTATAGCTAGTTTTGGGCGTCTCATAAAGGCTGGCTAAGTTCTCTGCGAATTGAGACATATAAGTAAACATACGCGCCGCTGTATCTGGATACGGGAAGGCTGGAATTTTTGCGCGGGAAAGGATTTTAATCCCTTCCTCTACTTCTTCCCCTCCCATCCAACTTGCTAAAACCGGTTTTCCTAGATTTTGGGCATAAGGGACTAATTGTTCGGCAGTTTTTGTCGGATCCGTCATGGATTGTGGGGTGAGGATGACCAACAAGCCATCACTATTAGGGTCATTTGCTGCAATTTCTAGAGCCTTCGCATAGCGTTCTGGACTAGCATCTCCAATGATGTCCACGGGGTTGTTCTTGCTCCAAACCGATGGTAATATCTGGTTGAATTCCTCCATAGTCTGCGGTGAGAGCTCGGTTAATTGGCCGCCATTCATAAGCAATGCATCGGTAGCAATCACCCCGGGTCCACCCGCGTTAGTTAATATTGTCAGGCGCGAGCCTTTCGGACGGGGTTGTTTTGCCAAGATATCTGCCATATAAAACAGTTCAGCGATGCTGTTGACTCGTAAAACGCCGCTGCGTCGGAAAGCTGCTTCGAGGACTTCGTCGCTGCCGGTAAGTGAACCGGTATGAGAAGCGGCTGCTTTTGCCGCCCCAGCTGTTCGACCGGGTTTGATAACAATGATTGGTTTTAACAAAGCAACTTCACGCGCGGCGGAAAGAAAAGCGCGGGCGTCTCCAATGGTTTCCATATAAATAACAATGCTTTCTGTATTGGGATCATCCCCAAGATAATAGATCAAATCACCCCATCCAACATCTAACATGGAACCAATGGAAACAAAGGCGCTAAAGCCAACATTGGCTTTTAGACTCCAATCTAATACAGCAGTACAGAGCGCGCCACTCTGGCTGATAAATCCCACTGAACCTTTTTGAGCGATCGTAGTTGCAAATGTGGCGTTGAATCCGGAGATAGGGTTCATTACTCCCAAACAATTAGGGCCGATAATGCGCATATTGCCTTTTTTGGCATATTCTAAAATCTGTCTTTCGAGTTCAGCACCATCTTTACCGATTTCCTTAAATCCAGCCGAGATGATAATGGCTCCCTTAACACCTACTTCAACGGATTGACGGATGATATCCGGAATTGTTGGAGCGGGCGTAGTGATCACCACGACATCTACCGCTTCAGGGACATCTGCAATGGTTGGATAGGCTTTAATACCGAGCACACTCGATCGTTTGGGATTTACCGGAAATACAGCGCCTCCAAAAGGGCTGCTGATCAAGTTCCATAATAAGGTTCGGCCAACAGTGTTCGGGTTTTCGGTCGCCCCAATCACCGCCACATTTTTGGGAGAGAAGAGGATTTCTAAAGGCTTTTTCCCATAATGAAGGACATCATGTACGGGATCAAAAGTAGGTAAGATTGTTCGGTCCATTTATAACTATTTTCCCTTCAAAAATTTAAGACTTTTTGAAACCTTTTTGGTCACAATTTCAATCAATTATTCACAAGTAGTATATAACAAGTTATAATTTTCACGAAGGGTAGAACATGCTATTTTCGCTATTACAAATGTCTTAATCAGGCAATTGGAATTCAGAAAAGCATAATGATAAAAAGGAACTCAATCTTAAATATAATACAGGGTTTGAATTCTGTTATAATGATTATCCTAATCCTCAATTTTTCAAAATATCATTTTTTGGAATATGCAATCCTCTTTGACAAAGAAAACCCCAATTGATATCGGGATAAGGTTGAAAGAATTACGATTAGAACAAAAACTGTCCATCCGTTCTCTGGCGCGCAGGAGCGGATTGTCCACGAATGCAATAAGTATGATTGAACGAAATATTACCTCTCCATCCGTCAGTTCATTGAGCAAAATAGCAGAAGCCCTCAGTATTCCAATGACGGCTTTTTTTCAAGAAAATATCGAATTCAAAAAAATCATTTATCAAACGCATGAAGAGCATTTGCACATACCATTTTTACGAGGAGATTGGGAAGGCTTGGGTGGAGATAGATTTGCTGGTGATTTGGAGCCTTTCCTTATGACCCTTGAAGCGGGTGGTAGTAGCGGTATCCACTATATGGCTCATTCCGGCAATGAATTCGTTTATTGTTTAGACGGGCAAATTGAATATGATATTGAAGGAGAAAGATATATCCTTAACGAAAAAGATAGCTTATTATTTGTCGCCAATTTAAAACATCGTTGGCGTAATCCCGGACAGGTAATAGCTCTAGCGATGATCGTTTTAAGTGGTTTTCAAAGTGGGGAGAAACCAAGTAGCTTACATGTAATAGCCAATCGAGAACAACTCGATTAAATAATTTCATTTTGGAGTAATCAATGTATAAAACACATACATGTGGAGAACTAAGATTAACAGATGATGGAAAAATTGTGAAACTTGCTGGATGGGTGCACCGCCGAAGGGATCACGGCGGAGTCACTTTTATTGATTTACGCGACCGATTTGGACTGGTGCAAATCGTGTTAAACCCAGAAATTTCTCCAGAGGCACATCAATTGGCTGAATCAATCAGGATGGAGTGGGTAATTCAGGTCGAGGGGGTAGTGAGAAAAAGGCCAGAAGGAGCAGAAAATCCCAACTTATCAACTGGAGAAATAGAAGTAGAAGTACATAAATTGAATGTCCTAAATCCTGCTAAAATACCGCCGTTCCTCATTAATAAAGATGAAGAAGCGGATGAGAACACCCGTTTAAAATATCGCTATTTGGATTTGCGCCGTGAAAAAATGCGCAACAACATAGAGCTACGCCACCGGGTCGTGAAATTCATTCGTGATTACCTCGATCAACGGGGATTTTTGGAAATCGAAACCCCCATATTATTCAAAACCACCCCAGAAGGAGCGCGAGATTACCTGGTGCCTTCCCGGGTACATCCTGGCGAGTTTTACGCGCTGCCCCAATCTCCGCAACAACTCAAGCAATTATTAATGGTAGCCGGCGTTGAGCGGTATTTTCAAATTGCCCGCTGCTTTCGAGATGAAGACCAACGTGGCGATCGCCAGCCAGAATTTACCCAACTCGATTTGGAAATGTCTTTTGTGGAACGCGAAGATGTTATGAACCTTATCGAAGATTTGTTTATCCAATTGGTAAAAGAAGTTGTCCCACAAAAACGGATTTTGAAAATTCCATTTCCGCGATTAAAGTATCAAGAAGCCATGGATCGTTTTGGAAAAGATAATCCGGATCTTCGTTTTGGGATGGAGTTGGTTAATATCAGCGATTTAGCTCAGCAAAGCGGATTTTCTGTTTTTGATCAAGCAATCTTGAATGGTGGCAGTGTTCGCGGAATCAATGCTAAGGGTTTGGGTGATTACACGCGCAAACAGATTGATGAATTGACTGAATTTGTAAAACAATTTGGTGCAAAAGGGTTAGCTTACATCGCTTATACATCTGCAGGTGAGATTCGATCTACATTTGCAAAATTTCTTTCCCCCCAATTGCAGCAGGCTATTTTTGATAGAATGCAAGCAGAAAAAGGGGATCTTTTATTGTTTGTAGCGGATAAAGTGGAGATTGTATATGAAACATTAGGAAGGCTGCGCGTTTTTCTGGCGGAAAAGTTAAATCTACTCGATCCGAACGTATTAGCATTTTGCTGGGTCATTGACTTTCCATACGTGGTATGGAATGAAGAAGAAAAGCGCTGGGATCCAAGCCACCATTTATTTACCTCACCGATGCCAGAGGACATTCCATTGTTAGATATTGATCCTGGAAAAGCTCGCGGGCAGCAATATGACTTAGTATTAAATAATTATGAGATCGGTGGCGGATCGATCCGAATTCATGATCGTCAATTGCAAGAAAAGGTATTTAAATTAATAGGATTAGATCCAGATGTGGCGAGAGAAAGGTTTGGGCATATGTTGGAAGCATTTGAGTACGGAACTCCACCCCATGGCGGAATCGCCCCTGGCATTGATCGGATTTGTATGATCTTAGCCGGAGAACCCAATATCCGCGAAGTGATCGCCTTTCCAAAGAATCAAGCTGCTCGGGATGTTATGGCAGATGCACCTTCACCAGTGGAAGAGAAACAATTGGAGGAACTTCACATTCGCGTTGTATATCCAACCGACTCACAAAAATCTTAATCTATGACATCTACCCATTAAGAATTTTTTATGGTATAAGAATAATACCCTGCTGTGTTCGTGATGCTGCGCTCGGGTTTTGGGCCAACACCCATCAAAAGGGTTCCAATCTCACAAATGTGACGCGATAGGCTTCGGCCAAGGCGGATCATTTGGGGAGGAACCCAACCTGCGAAGGCAGGTTCAAAACTTCGCTGCACACGGCACGGTGGGGTAATGTTTTAATGGACGCATGCCGATTCAAACCATTCCTCAATTTTCAAGCCATACTCTCAGGATGAGAATCAAAATTACTCGCTACTGCCAATCCCTTTACTGAAATTAAACTCATCCTTAACCAGCATAGTACGGTCGGACAATAAAAATTTTGATTACCAAAAGCTCAATTGAGGGGTCTCATATTTTATCGGGTCAAGGGTCAACAACCTCTCAAAATGGGTAATATCTAGGTCGGGTTGATCGATCAGCCAACGGATCTGCCGAAAGCGGACTATCTTTAATTGCTTCGGAAAGTAATCGGAAAACAGAGGATTATGATGAATTTTATAAAGGATTAAATTAACTCGACTACCAGGGGTGAGCAAATATAGATTAGCGGAGTTTGCTTTACGAAGTATGTCACTGATCAGCCCGGTTGGGCGAATGATCCATTCTGCTATTATTTCCCCTCTTGCGTTTAGCCAGCTTAAATTTGGGGATTCAATCATAAGGATATTTAATCTTTCTGCTAAACGATAAAGCAATGTAAGCATTTCTTTTAAATCTCGTTGGCGATTTGTTGAATGATCCTCCAAGCGAAGTTCCCAGAATTCGGTATCCGCTATGGGATTCGCATAAGACGATAAACAAATATTTATATATTCTCGATCAGGTGTTGAAAACCCATAAAATTTACGATAGACGCTTTGGAGTAAGTCTTTATAGATTAAACACCTTCTTTCTTGTAAGATTTCATATATTGCCTGCTCAATCTGGTCGGATAGGGATATGTTTGATGGAACAGCGGATTTCAACCACACATATTTAAATTCGATGGATTTATGATCCTCCGGGATCACCCTCAGTAATTTACTATTGAGGATCACTTGTTGCAATAAATTTAAAAAAGTGTTCGGAAAATCAGAAATTTGATCAAATTCATAAATCTCGTTTATGGTGAGCGGGTTGGCAGATTGATCTCCATCAAATTGGGAAAAATGCACTACATTGGTCATCGCTACCGCATGGGCTCGCGCATAAGGTAGCGGTTCATTATCCATTTGGATTTTAGAAATTAAAATCCGTTCAATTTGTTGTTGAAAAATCGCTTCTTTCTCGCCAATTGCCGCTTGGTAAATTTGTTGACTTTTTCGGCTGTAAGGAAATTTCCAACCAATCTGAACTCGATGCTCATCCATTTGATAAGCAAACCCAGTCAGCTCTAATCCAGCTCGATCGCCAGCGATTAAGCTAGCAGCCAGAAAATTTGGCTCGTTTTCTTCGATGAGAGCGGTAAACTGAATGGGGTATCGTTTGTTGGTGATTATGTCGGAAAACGCTGAAAATAAAGCATGACAATGCCAACCCCAGTCATATCTTTTCCGTTGTAGCACGCTTTTAAAGGGCGTCACTGCGCTTTTCCCCAAAAGCCAGCCGGTCCAAATAGCGGATAAAGTCCAATACGCTTGATTCGGCCTGGGTAAAACGGTTAGAATAAAAGGAAATTCCAGATCAGGATAATTATTTATTAAATCTTTTATCCGCCCGTCGAAAATACCTATCTCACCGGCTCGAGGGAGTTGAGGTAAATGCACTACTGAGATACTGGATTGTGGTTCGCGAAGTCCATTCCAGTATTCTACAGCCCTTTCAAGCATAAGCCATAGATTATGTTCGATGAATTGGGAGGAAAGAACTAATTGTTTTGGGCGATGACGCCGCGGAGGATTTGGCCAGAGCCCATTGGCTTGATCAATGATACCAAGCAGTAATGCCAGTACCAGTTTTCTTTTTCTATCGGGTAAAGTTAAATTCTCGATTTTATTCAAGATGGTAAATAGAGCATATAATGCACGCGGGGGATGGAGCCGGACCGCATCAATAACAACCTGCCATTGCGAATCATTGCGTGAAACGACTTTATTAGCTGCTTCATATTCGAAGATATCAAGAGATGGAATTTTTTCAAGGATATTTAAGTCTTCTTTGCTAATAGGATATTCCCCAAATCTACCGCATACTTGGCATTGATATTTTTTTAGAATTAAATGATGACTAAGATCATTGGCAGTTTTTTCCCAGATGTACGCTTCAACCTCAATATCAGATCCACAAGAATTACAAGTGGATTGATATAAGGAGCGAATAAAGACTTCTAGGCGATTCGCACCTTTTTTTAACCCGGCTATTTCAGCGAGTATTGGGAGTAATTCTTCTTTTGTAGGTGGTTGAGCGACCAGTTCGATTAGCAAGCGGTTAATTGGATTGTTGGAACAGACTACGATTGGAAACCCATTTCGAGCAATTTCCACCGCAGTTAAAGGAGAAGCGCCAAATGGGTCTAAAATAATCGCTGATTCAGGCGATAGTCCTCTCAAAGAGGGGTTATTCTCAATTATCTGGGTGATGCTATTTGAATAATATGGGGGTAAATAGCGCGCTAGGGGGTAGTTAATTAGAGGTGGTTCACCAGGACAAAATATAGTAGAAGGTGAAAACACTGGGTAAGTCATCCAATAAAGTGAAAATGAGCAATCATTCTAACGTATGGAGAAGCGCAAGATTGGGCGGTCTAAAACCCTTGATTGGAAAACCACAAACAAGCACAACTTGATCTTTTTGTTTTAATAAACCAGTTTGTAGGATTTTCTTTTCTATAATGCTGAGCATTGCCTCAAGCGTGGTCACCTTTTTGGTTAAAAACGGTTCAACCCCCCAATATATTCCTAGCCTGGTATATACTTCTCGATTTGGCGTAAAGGCGAAGATGGGCACAGGAGGTCTCGTTTTGGAAACAATGGCTGCGGTACGACCGCTTATTGTAAAAACACAAATCGCAGCCACGTTTCGATCGAAGGCTAAATCTTTGGCAGCCTGGGCTACAAAATAAGCATCTTCATCCTTACCATCCAGAATGGAGCTTCCCGACCATCGCGACCAAGTAGATAAATGTAACTCAGCTTCTCTAATGATAATATCCATCACTTTCGTTGCTTCGAGTGGATAATTTCCAATAGCTGTTTCACCCGACAACATCACTGCATCACTCCCGTCAAAAATTGCATTTGCGATATCAGTAGCTTCTGCACGGGTAGGTGTGGGATTGTTGATCATGCTCTCAAGCATTTGAGTGGCGGTGATGACGTACTTACCCGCCCGATTGGCTGCTTCTATAATTTGCTTTTGAGCAATGGGAACTTTTGCTGCAGATATTTCATCCGCTAAATCTCCGCGGGCAACCATAACCCCGTCAGCCACTGCGAGAATTTCAGCAATATTTCTTAAACCACTCGCAAGTTCAATTTTGGCGATGAGCGGAATGGAATTGTCAGCGTGCAATTCTTTATTTAAGTATTCCCGAATCTCAATAATATCTTGTGCCGATCTTACAAAGGACACTGCAATGAGATCTACTCCATGCTCTACTCCTAAGGCTAAATTATGGCGATCTTTTTCAGTAAAACCTTGTAAATACTCCTCTAAATCTGGAAAATTTACTCCTTTATGAGGATATAATTCTCCTCCGCGAACAACCTTGCTGATTATTTTTTCCTGTTCGATATTCAATATGGATAATTCAATTTTCCCGTCATCAATTAATATCCGCATGTTTGGTTTAGCATAATTGAACAGTTGGGGAAAATCAATTGAAAGAGTGTGTTTATCAGACACAATTGGTTCGTTCGTGATAAGTATCTCATCTCCTTCATGAAGATGGATAGGAGACTGACTCAATTCTCCTAGGCGGATTTTTGGACCTTGCAAATCTAACATGATGGGAATTGGTAATCCACTGATTTTTGAAGCGCGTCTAATCAAATTGATGTAACTTATATGTTCCTCGTCATCGCCATGAGAAGAATTAATCCGAGCTACATTTACTCCCGCCTTGATTATTTGTACAAGTATGGAGAGCTTGGCGGTGGTGGGCCCAATAGTGGCAATGATTTTTGTTTTCCGAGACATATTATGTGTAATTCAACTCTTTAGCTTGGCGGGTTAACTCTTCGCGGAATTGAGGATGAGCAATGTTGATGAGCTCTTGAGCTCGTTGCCGAATTGTTTTTCCATAAAGATCAGCTATACCATACTCGGTAACTACATAATGCACATGGTTGCGGGTGGTGACTACACCTGCACCCGGTTTAAGTGTTGCAACTATGCGGCTGATATCTTTCGCCGTACTCGGTAACGCAATAATTGGCACACCACCTTTGGAACGAGAAGAGCCATAAATAAAATCCAATTGTCCTCCCACACCGCTAAACAAGCGATGTCCGATGCTATCGGCACACACCTGCCCGGTTAAATCAACCTCAATTGCGGAATTAATCGCCACCATTTTGTCATTTTGAGCAATGATGAAAGGATCATTAACATATTCGGTAGGGTGAAGTTCGATGATTGGGTTATCATCCACCCATTTATATAAACGTTTTGTTCCCAGGATAAAACCAGCGATTATTTTGCCAGGGTGGAGGGTTTTACGGCTATTGGTTACCACTCCGGCATCGACTAAATCAATTACCCCATCCGAAAACATCTCAGTATGAATGCCTAAGTCTTTCTTCCCAAATAGATGTTTTAGAACTGCATCGGGGATCGCACCAATTCCCATCTGCATCGTCGCCCCATCAGGAATTAACTCGGAAATATAGGTAGCGATTTTTTGATAAATTGCGCTTTCTCCTTCAGCACCCATTGGCAGTTCGGGCAACTCATAATCCGTTGGGACCAGGTAAGTTAATCTACTAACGTGAATAAAAGAGTCGCCTAAAGTGCGCGGCATTTGTTGGTTTACTTCAGCGATGATGGTCGTAGCCGATTCTGCCACGCTTTTGGTTAAACCAACCTCGATCCCAAAACTACAGAAACCATGCTCGTCTGGAGGGGAAACATGGATTAGCGCTACATCAATGGGCAATATCTTCCTTTTGAATAAAAGAGGAAATTCGGAGAGCAATACGGGTGTGAAATCTGCCCGCCCTTCGTGAACTGCTTTACGGACATTGGGGCTGATAAACATTGTATTCACCCGCAGGTGCCCTTGTAGCTCAGGTTTAACATAATCTGCAGGACCAACAGTTAATGCCTGACATATTTCTACATTTTCTAAATGCGGTGCGTAATCTACCAGCGCAGCTAAAACTTTTTGGGGGACGGAACAGTTTCCGGTTATAAACAACCTTTGATTTGAGTGAATATGTTGAACAGCTTCTTCTGCGCTCACAACGCGATTTTCGTATTGATTAATCCAAGACATGAATTACTCCGTAACTGGTTTCGAGGCGATTCGAGATAAATGGACTATATGACCATTATAAGTGTTGATGGCGATTTCCAGCGCCGGATTTTCTTGGATGGTCCGGTCTATCCCTTTGTTGGCTAACTCTAATATATATGGGAATGCTGCGTTTACATAAGCATAAGTTGCGGTGCGGGCACATACACTGGGAATGTTTGGGACACAATAATGAATAATCCCTTCTTCGACAAAGGTTGGTTGATCGTGAGTGGTTGGGCGAGAAGTCTCCACACAACCACCTTCGTCAATACTCATGTCAATAATTATAGAGCGCGGTTTCATCATCTTCACTTGTTCACGAGAAACAATAATAGGGGCTCTTTGATGAGGTACTAAAATAGCCCCCACTAATACATCCGCGTACGACAACGCGCGATTGATATTGATAGGGTTGCTAATTAAAGTCAAAATACTAGGAAAGCGGTCGTAGAGGTTTTGGAGAGCGCTCATTTTAATGTCTAAAACAGTCACATGAGCTCCCATACCGACAAAACCTTTTGTCGCATTTGTCCCGGTAACACCTGCGCCAAGGATGACGACTTCTGCAGGGGGGACACCAGCGATCCCGCCCAATAAAATTCCCTTACCCCCTGCATCGGTTTGTAATAACCGCGCCGCAATTTGAGGGATCATTAATCCGCCTATTTGTGCCAATGGCCGACGAACCGGCATACACTCATTTGGCAATGTTATCTGTTCCATGGAAATAGCTGTAATCTGATTTTTTAACAAAGCGTCAACTTTTTCCTGACGAGCAGAGTTTAGGTGTAATAGTCCTGCGACTGCACAGCCGGGCCTTAACCAATTAATTTCTTCCAATGTTGGACGGGCAACCTTGAGCAATAGATCTGCTCTACCAAATACTTCATGTGGAGTATAAACGATACGTGCACCGGCATTTTCATACTCTTGGTCACTAAAGCCGGCACTTATGCCGGCTCCGTGTTCCACATAGCAGACATGCTTGTTTTCCACCAGCATTTGGACTCCAGCAGGAGTCATTCCCACTCGGAGTTCGAACGGACGTCTCTCTTTTGGAATGCCAATATTCATGATTAACTCTTTCTTTATGACATTAATTTAACTAAGATAGCCTTTTGTGCATGGAGACGATTGTGGGCTTGAGGAAATAACGCAGAATGGGGACCGTCAGCTACTTCATCAGTGATCTCCTGGCCACGATGAGCTGGAAGACAATGCATTACGATGACATCTCGATCCGCTTCGGCTACTAACTGAGCATTTACTTGATATGGCGGGAAGACTTTCAGTCGTTGTTCCATTTCTTCTTCTTGCCCCATACTTGTCCAGGTATCTGTATATATGACATTGGCTTTTTTAACCGCTTGAAGAGGATCGTGTAGAAAGGTTAATTTGCTTTGACTCTCCTGAGCAAATTGTTCTGCCAAATTGATCGCTTGTTCTGGTAAATCATACCCTTTGGGATTGGCGATCGTGAAATTTGCTCCTAATTTCGCACAAATATGCATCAGCGAAACAGCAACATTATTCCCATCACCAACATACGAGACGTTTAATCCTTTTAAAGTGCCAAACTTTTCATAGATAGTCAATGCATCTGCCAGGGCTTGACATGGATGGTTATAATTACTTAAGCCATTGATGACTGGTACGCTAGACCATTTGGCTAGTTCAATGACATGCTGATGATCAAAAACTCGAGCCATAATGGCTTCAACATATCCAGATAAAACGCGGGCTATATCTGATATAGCTTCTCGTTTGCCCAAGCCAATTTCTGCGGGAGAGAGGTACAGTGCATCCCCTCCTAAGTGGCGCATTGCCATATCAAAAGAAACCCTGGTGCGGAGGCTGGGTTTTTGAAAAACCATGGCTAATACTTTGCCTTTTAGGACCGGCTTATTTCCTCCGGATTGGTGTTCTCTTTTTAAAAAAATGGCGAGATCGAGCATCTCTTTCAGTTCTTGAGCAGAATAATCTGATATTGCAATAAAATGTTTCATCGGTTAACTCCAAGTATGGGATTTGGAAATTATTAATTAGAGTATAACATAAGGAAAAGTTAATGGTAGAGGTTATGCCGCACATCTTAGAATATCCAAAAATAGGTTACTGATTGACATCCGATAAAGAGATTGACAACTTCTTGACCGCGTCAATCATAATCAGACAACTAATAGGATCGCGTTCTTTCTTATCAAGTTGGAAGAAATGTCCGCCTTTTCTGATCGCCAGGCAATCTGATTCCCCCTATAAAGAGCGGGTGATGGGATTCGAACCCACGAATAATAGCTTGGGAAGCTATCGCCTTACCACTTGGCGACACCCGCATTCTATCGTCTTATTGATGATAAATTTTAGCGGTTTGTTGAGAAATGTCAAGAGGTGGGTTTTTTGGGTTATAAATGAGAAGAAGGGGAACAAGATAAATAACTAAAGGAGTTGCAAGTGCGTATAGACAAAGTGCAAATTATAATATATATCCCACCTTAAAGGTAAAATAGAAATACACATCCCTAAAGGTAAAATAGAAATATACTTCCTCAAAGGATTTCAAAGATGCAGCCATTATTAGAGATTAACCTTACCGACCGAACTTCGCAAGTTCGGTATATCCCAGAAAATTGGTTTCAAGAATATTTAGGGGGATCAGCGATTGCAGCAAGAATTCTGTTTCCGGAATTGACCTCAGAACTTGATCCCTTTTCGCCAGATGCACCGCTATTATTTATAACGGGTCCATTAACCGGTACGTTTGGACCTGCAGTCGGGCGATTTGTTGTTTGTGGGAAGTCTCCTGCCACACAAATTTGGGCAGAGTCAAACTGTGGCGGTTTTTGGGGAGTTGAGTTAAGGAAAACCGGATTTGACGGGTTGTTAATTCGGGGAGCAGCAGATTATCCTGTATATATTGTTATCAATAATGGCGATGTCAAAATTAAAGATGGGCGACATCTTTGGGGAATGGAAACCTACTCAGCTCAAAAAGCGATCCTTAATGACGTTGGGGATGCTGCCTTTCGTGTTGCAGTGATTGGAGAGGCTGGGGAAAAGAAAATACCCTATTCAATGATCCTCACTGACCATGGAAGAGTCGCCGGAAGGACAGGATTAGGGGCAGTGATGGGTGCAAAAAAAATTAAGGGGATCGCTGTCAAAGGGAAAAATCCCATCCCACTTGCTAATCCTGCACAATATGAATCATTGCGTTCGGAAGTCAATCGAAGGTTATACAGCGATAATCAAACTCAGGTTTTACGTGAATTGGGGACGGCAGGGGCAGCTGAATACTTTGATTATTTAGGGTTAATGCCCAAAAAGTATTATCACCAAAGCATATTCGCTGGAGCCCAAAATATATCAGGATCACACATCGCTGAGACAATCTTGACTGGGGTTAGTGCTTGTCATGGTTGTGTCATTGCATGCGGTCGAGTCGTGAGATTGGACGACCAGCAAAAACGGAAAGGACCTGAATATGAAACCCTAATTGGATTTGGGCCAAATTTGTTAATTGATGACCTTAAAGCTGTTACCCAATTAGGTGAAATGTGTGATCGTTATGGTCTCGATACAATTAGCACTAGCAACACCATCGGCTTAGCGTATTATCTCTATAACCTTGGTATACTATCCAAAAAGGATACCGATAATATTGAGTTGAATTGGGGGGATCCCAACCCCGCAAAAATACTTATTGACAAAATTGTTAAGCGGGAAGGATTTGGAGAGCTTCTTGCACGAGGAGCAAAAAGTTTGGCAGAGGCTTTTAACGTAAAAGATGAAGCAGTACAAGTGAATGGTCTGGAAGCTCCATACCATGATCCACGGGGCGGCTCCGGAATGGCACTCGTTTATGTGACCTCACCCAGAGGAGCTTGCCATAACCAATCTGACTATTTTTTTGTTGAGATTGGACAGTCCGAAGAAAGCATAGGAATTGAAGCATACCCCCGTCTAGGAGGATCGGAAAAAGCAGCTAATGTTGCCAAACATCAAAACTGGCGCAGTATTTTTAATAGTGTAGTGATGTGCATTTTTGCCCATATCAGCCCAGATGATCTTGTAAAATTAGTTGGAGCTGCTACTGGCTTTGAGTATGATATAAAAACGTTAATGCAGATTGGTGAGCGAGCCTGGAATCTGAAAAGAATGATTAACCTCAACCTCGGCGTTGGATCGGGTTACGAAGATCTACCAAAAGTATTTCGAAAACCATACCCGGATGCAGCCGGTGAGCTCGAAAATTCTGCTCCAGATATAAAAAACATGCTTAACAGTTATTATAAAGCGCGAGGGTGGTCAACGGATAAGGGAGTTCCAACTGAAGAGAAGTTAAAGGAATTAAATTTATCCTGGACGTGCCGCACACACGAATAGACGATAAGGCAGGAGGATATTATGAAGTTTGTAACCGTAGAGCAGATGAAAAAAATCGAACAGGAAGCAAATCAAAAAGGGCTATCTTATGAACAAATGATGGAAAACGCTGGTAAAAACCTAGGAGAAATTATTGAACGTGAGTATGCATCTCAAAAAAATGGAGGAGCAGTTGGATTAGTTGGCCCGGGCAATAATGGGGGGGATACCTTAGTAGCTCTATCTTATTTGCGCGATTACGGCTGGCGGGCTACTGCCTATCTGGTGAAAAATCGTGATTTAAGTGATCCCTTATTAGAAAGATTTATTCATAAGGGGGGAAAAGTATTTAATATAAATCAAGATGAGGGGTTAATAAAATTAAAAATATTGTTACATGAAAACAACATTGTATTGGATGGGATCTTAGGAACCGGTTTTCATTTACCATTACGCCCGGACATAGCAAATGTTTTAAGAATTGTTAAAGACACTATTTCGGAAGTTTTTGATCCTCCTTTTGTTATCGCAGTAGATTGCCCTTCTGGAATTGATTGCGACTCCGGAGATGCAGCTGATGAGGTTATCCCAGCTAATCTAACTGTTACTATGGCGGCAATAAAAATCGGGATGTTACGTATTCCCGCTTTTAATTTATGCGGACGTATAGAATTAGCCAACATAGGAGATTTAGAGCCACTGGAAAGCTGGCAAAAGATAAACCGATTTGTCATTGATTCTGAATGGGTTAAGCAAAAATTACCTCCCCGTCCAGACGATTCTCACAAAGGCACATTTGGGACAGCTCTTATCATTGCTGGCAGCAAAAATTATATTGGGGCAGCTTTTTTAGCGGCTAAAGCAGCCTATTTGAGTGGCTGTGGGTTAGTTACCCTTGCCGCAATTGATGAAGTTCGTCATGCGCTAGCTGGCCAGTTACCTGAAGTGACTTGGATACCGTTACCGGATAAAGGTGGATTCGTCTCTGAAGAAGGAGTATATATCTTACAAGACTATATTCCTAAAGCAAATGGGCTGCTAATCGGTCCAGGGTTTGGATTACACAGCAGTACAGAAAAATTCTTGCAAAAGTTATTTGAGGAATACAAGAGTCATGTGTCAGCTTTGATTGTTGATGCCGATGGCTTGAAATTATTAGCTCGTTTACCAGATTGGCCAAAACGTCTGCCTCCTGAAACTATCCTTACACCGCACCCTGGTGAAATGTCCGTGCTTACCCAAGTGAATACAAACGAAATTCAAATGCAGCGAGTATTTACTGCTGAACATTATGCCAATCTATGGAATCAGATAATAATTTTAAAGGGGGCATTTTCGATTATTGTAGAACCACATGGACGCACTGCCATGAATCCAGTCGCCAGCTCTGCGTTAGCTAAAGCCGGCACGGGGGATGTTTTAGCTGGTTTGATTACTGGATTAAGGGCACAAGGAGTTAACTCATTTGAAGCTGCCACGATAGGGGTTTGGATCCATGCCCAAGCAGGGCTATTGGCGGCGAGCAAAATTGGAACTGCACGGAGTGTTTTGTCCAGTGATATATTAAAAGCAATCTCGGATGTCTTCCAGGAGCTTGAAAATAAACAAAACTGAAAACAGTAAAACGACCCACAAAAATTTTATTGTGGGTCGTGTCATTATTTAAGCTGATTCGGCGGGTTCTTCTCCAGAACTATCTTTTGTCTTTTTCACCGCTTTTTTCCCCAGCTCTATTGTGCTTTCCAGTTTTGTCTTTTGTTCTTCGATAACTTCCTGACCCCGCTGTTGTAATTCTATAGCTCGTTCTTTGGTAAGTTTAGCAAGTTCTTCTGCTTTCTGGCGTGCTTCTACTATTGCTTTATCTGCCTTTGCTCGCGCTTCTTCTAATGCTTTTTCAGCGCGCACACGCGCATCTTCAGCGGTGTCAACAGCTTTATCTTTTAGTTCGATACTTTTTTCGCGAATGATCGTCCGTGTTTCTTCACCCGACTGTGGTGCATATAATAAAGCTACTGCAGCGCCAATTAAGCCACCGAAAATAAAGCCTGCTAAAAATGCACTGAAATCACTATCACGTTCTGACATAATTCAATCTCCTTCCAGAATATTATTTCTTTTTTGTAAAACCAACGATTTCAAACAATTTTTGAAATCCCGCCAAAAGTTCATTGAGTTTCATCACCGGCTCCACAAGATTGTTACTTAAAAAGGTGGTAGTACCTTTCAAAGTACTTACAGTTTCATTGGTTGTATTTAGAATAGGTCTAATTTCATTTTGTAGCAGATTGATCAAACGTGCCAATTGAATTATCAAAATGGTCAATGCTACACCTAAAAGTAATGTCTCGAGAGCCATAAAAATAATGAAGATATCCCGAATAACCGAAGTTTGTTGCGCGTGATTTAGCAACCAGTAAGTTGAAATCACAACTAAACCGAGGATAGCGACAAATGCAATTCCAATATAAATCACTAAGTTGCGACTGGATGCCGAATTATTCTTTGGGTTTACCGGAATCGCCTCACTAGTTGAAGGTATATTGGGGATATTTGTATCCATAAAAATATTTTATCATGATTCTTGAAAAGCCTCTACCAACATTTTTAACAGATTTTAAAACCATTACATTTATCACTTGACTTATCACCCTCTTTTTGTTTATTATGTTTTTATTCGACATAAATAAGGCGTGATTGTGTTTAAATTCGACGTTATAGATAAATATATTGTTGATTTATTACAGGAAGATGGAAGAATCAGTTGTATGGAAATTGGTCGTCGGTTAGGCATCACCGAAAGGGCTGCGCGTTATCGGTTAAATAAATTGATTGAAGATGGTGTAATTCAGATTGTAGCCGTTGTCAATCCTCGCAAGCTTGGATATAACGTTAATGCTGATGTGTTTTTAGAAGTAGAAGCAGATTACATTCAAGATGTTGCCCAGAAGATGACTGAGTACGAAGAGATTAGTTATGTGGCATACTCAATTGGGGAGAGAGATGTAAGCTTGCAAATTTATGCGCAAAATACTGATGAAATATACCGGCTTGTTACCGATGTGATCGGAAAGACACCCGGTGTTCGGAAAACCATCACTTCTATTGTCCCAAAAGTAATCAAAGATGTCCATCAATGGCAAATCCCATTATCTGTCTGCAATATAACGAAAGGTAAGAAAAATAGACAAAAAACCATAACGGAGTAAAAATTCGCTCCTTTGTCTAGTTGGGTATATCTTCTCTCCTTAAATAGAAAAAAGCTTTGGTGTTGGTGAGGGTCGGTGTGTTTTTTTCTTTTTAGAATGTCAAAATAAAAGGAAAGGAGAAACAGATGCCTGTTCTGTCATTTCGTAGGAGGGTCAGCGATTGAGAAATCTATGTATTAGCTGCGATAAGATTTCTCCTCACTGCGT
>DYKV01000328.1 GCA_020722415.1 Anaerolinea sp. | reverse complement strand
ACATTGTAATTCAGCCAGATTGGGACTCTATCATTTTGCTATTACACCATTCTGATTAACTCCATAAGTTATTCTTATATTGTTCACAATTTATTCATATCCATTATGTATGATCAACATGACGATCGATTGAAATTAAAGTCGAGAATAAAATAAAACACGGAGGTTCAAAATGTTAAAAAAGATCATTATTGGGATTTTAGCAGTGCTAGTCATCACGGCAGCCGCTGTGAGTGCATATAATGTTTGGGCTAGCCCGGCTCAGGCTGCACAGGAACGAACAAGTAATATTAATGTTCAACCAGCCGTTCAACCTGGGCAAGGGAACGGAAATGGAGGTGGTTATGGTAAGCATGGCAGGAACGCGAATGGTAACAATAACGTTAATGCCACTCCAAACCCCCAAAACGGAATGACCGAACTGCTCACATTTTCGGGTACGGTGAGTAATTATGCAGCTCCAGTTTTTACCCTTACGACGAGCGATGGCAAAACGATTAACGCCCAACTGGGAAACCTGAATTATTTATCAAGTTTGGGACTTTCTCTAACCAATGGGGAGGCGGTGACCGTTACCGGCTTTTGGGACGCCAGCGGTTCGTTTGCCGTTCAACAAATCACCCTGAATTCAAGCGGACAGACTTTTTCCCTGCGAGATGATTTAGGCCGACCGTTATGGCGGGGAGGAGCGAATCATTAGGCAATAGATAACGCAATCGAAAATAGTTCCCCGGACGTTGGTCATCTTCCCTTGGCAAACGTTCGGGGATTTCTGTTGATTGGGTAAAATAGAGCGGGGAAACGCCGTTATAATGTCATTATGAGTAAAACCCACACTCAGTTTGTCTGTCAGCAATGTGGCAAAGTCTCTGCGCGTGAGATGGGACGTTGCCCGCAATGCGGTGCGTGGAATAGCTTTGTGGAAGAGATCATCACCCCACCTATCTCGGAGAGTAAACGTTCTACTTCATTGTTTACCCAACGATCCGTTCCGCAACGGTTGAAGGATATGGAAGGGGAGAACGAAGAACGCCTACCGATGGGTATGGGCGAATTTGCGCGGGTATTAGGCGGTGGCTTGGTACCCGGGTCGGTAACCTTAATCGGCGGTGATCCAGGCATCGGGAAGAGCACGTTATTATTACAGGTGGCGCTGGAAATGGCTCAGCAATGTGTGGTTCTATACGTCTCGGGAGAAGAGTCGGAGCGCCAGATACGCATGCGTGCCCGCCGTTTGCTAGGCGATGATAAAAATGGCGGCAGCGGCAAGCCTATCCCGGCAGATTTATTTTTAGTTACCGAAACCAATTTAGCGGCTATCCTTGAGCATGTCGGCACACTCCAGCCACAATTATTGATTGTCGATTCGATCCAGACCACCTATATCCCTGAGCTCGAATCGTCGGCTGGATCGGTTTCGCAAGTCCGAGAGACAGCTTCCAGACTGCGCGAACTGGCGAAATCTAGCGGTATGGCGGTTTTTTTGATTGGGCACGTCACCAAAGATGGTGTGATTGCCGGGCCACGCGTTTTAGAGCATATTGTGGACACAGTGCTTTATCTTGAAGGCGACCGATTTCAATCTTACCGTTTGCTCCGTTCGGTTAAAAACCGTTTTGGAGCGACCTCAGAAGTAGGGGTATTTGAAATGGCGGAACGCGGCATGATTGAGGTGCCTAATCCATCAGCAGCATTTCTTGCTGAACGGATGGTCAACGCGCCTGGTTCAGCCATTGCGGTGATGATGGAAGGCACACGCCCGTTATTGGTGGAGATACAGGGCTTGACCAGCCCAACTCCTTTTGGTAACCCCCGCCGAACAGCAAATGGAGTAGATTATAACCGGTTGCTGTTGATCACGGCGGTGCTATCCCGCCGGTTAGGTTTGCATCTCGGCGAACAAGACCTGTTTGTCAATGTGGTAGGTGGTTTGACGATTGATGAACCAGCCGCTGACCTGGCGATTGCTTCAGCGATCGCTTCTTCCTATCGCAATCATCCAATTCGGGCAGATTTGGTTTTAATTGGCGAAGTGGGTTTATCGGGGGAGCTGCGGATGGTGAGCCAACTAGCCACCCGGTTGCGCGAGGCATCCGCTTTAGGTTTTACCAGCGCGGTGGTTCCGCATCCCATTGGACGCGCCGAAGTATATCCCAAAGGGCTTCAGATAATCGAAGCGCGCTCGCTGCGTCAGGCGTTGGATGCTGCAGTGGCGGCTGAGTGAGAGACTTTGTGTTGGGGCAATTGTCAGGTGAATATCCCTATCCAAAACATTTTTCAGGTAAAATAAAGAACCAGTTTCATTATTTATACGAAAGAATTCCGGTAACAAAGCCAATGAAATTCACCCCCTATAAAGTAGCTATTCTTGTCCTCACAGTCATCATTGCATTAATACACATATCCTTGTTGTTTCCACACCTGGTTTATATATTAAATGGGATAGGATACTTAGTTCTTTTATTAGCCTATTTGACCCCCGTTTCATTTTTCATTGAAAATCATTCACTCATTCGGAAAACCATGATCGGCTACACCTGGCTGACTATCGTGGCTTGGATCGCCATTGGCTCAAACCCACCCACGCTCCTCGGGCTGATCACCACGATTATGGAGATTATCTTGAGCGTATGTTTGTTGAGCGATCGTGAGTAGATTTATGCTGACCAAGTTAGAATTGAACGCGCAGCCGAGAAGGATAGGTTAAGCCAGACTTTGTTTTAGCTAGGTTATAGTAAAGAAGCGCTCTTTGAACCTGGTAGGTAGCGGCTTAAATTAGCCGGCAGTTCTTTGCTTTGACAATCCGCATTATGGATTGAATAAAAATGTGCCGCTTTATTGC
>DYKV01000327.1 GCA_020722415.1 Anaerolinea sp. | reverse complement strand
TGTCGTCCTCCGACTTGTTACCGAGCTGGTTCTCCAGCCAGGTGTGCTTGAGCTGGCTGCGGAGGATGGCATTACTGCAAGCATAATTTGACAGAATCAGCATGTTGAATATTGCCCAAACGATGTAAGGATTTTTTTAATTGCATCTAGCTGGTTGCCAATAGTGTTGGGATTGAGACACAAACCTTCTTTCCCTCCGTATTTAGTAAACTCCTCACTGGCAGACGACCACAGTGCTTTAGGAAAATCCTGTGTCCGGATGGACGGATTTTTATTGAAAGCCAGACCAAGCAGGTAGGCAGCGACCAGGTTCTTTGGAAATGTAAGATAGAAGCAGGACATATCCGGATTGCCTTCTGAGCAACTTTGTTTGAATCGCTCAAGGCGGGTGGAGTCGTTGCTCAGCAGCTGCACCACCAACTGCAATGGCGCTTTCAGCCAGTATACTCCCCCTGAATCATTTTTATGATTAAACTCCTCAGGATGGCTGCTGACAAAAATCACAAACCGTCTTTTAGAAATATCAGCAAATCGTTTCCAATCGTCGCGGGTAAGTCCTTTTTGGTCTCCAGCATGAACAAAAATAGTGACATCATTAATATTTGGGTTACTAGGAACGCTACGTGATATTCTACCCATTGTCTCGACAATTAAATCTTGAAAGGCCTGAAAATATTCCAGCCCATTTCGTCCCCCATCTTCCAATTTGTGGTCAAAATAACGATAATTCATTTTTTCTCTTCTCCTTCTTCTGGCCTCTTACTGATAAGTTTAAACTTATTATCATCAAAATTGACTTCAAAATTATTTCCGACAACTATCCTGACCCCAGTTGTAGTTTTGATAATTCCCGTCATATCAATGTTGTCGTCTGATAATCTCCTGATGAAGTTTGCGAAAGGGCGATGAAAATCGCCGTATCCACCTACCCGTCGTATCTTCTCTTTTTTTTCAGTTAACTCCCTCTCCAGCATCTTTGTCAGATCAGAAATTCCGTGCGGTTTAATCCAAGGGTCAGCTAATTGAAATATACACTCTATTTTTTTGGCAGCCGCAGCATCTATTGTTTCTGTGTTCATTAGAACTTCGTCAGCAGGTTTTGTTTGATAATCGTGGAGATTTAACGTCATACTTAAATCTTTTTTTTCACTGGATGTTTTTGCACTGATCACCCCCAATATAAATTGGATCAGATGCCCATGCGTACAAAGCGGGTTTGCCCCTTGGGTTACAACATAAGCTTCCTCTTCTGACAGGGCTTCAGGATTGATCGTTACTTTGAGGTTGCTATCTAACGGCAAGAACGATTTCAGCAAGGCCCATTGGAGAGCCTTGCTGGCTTCTCCTGGTTTATAAGCAGTAAACATTCGCATTTTCAAATCTCTAAGCATATTTTTTAAAAATTCAAAATCATTTTGTTTATTGTTAAAATCCGACCAGTTCTTAATACCTATCACAGACCGTAGCGACAAGGAGAGCTGGTGGAACGTATGAGTGCTATTATTTTCCGCAGTTAAATAAAATTTTATCTCCTCACTCAATATTGTACTGTTATTTCCTCGAAACCTGGAAAGGGCTAAAGCGAGAACTTTTTGGATGTCCGAACAATCTTTAGGTTGGTAATCTTCAACATTATGTTTAGGTTTAATAGTAGTTCCGGATATAGATTTAGAGTCGTCGAATAATTCTTCAATTAGCGGCTGACATTCGAATATAGCATCCATAGGCTCATACAATATTGCACGCAATTCCTGCGTGTCGGTTTGTGTTTGGGCAAGTGCTTCAGTTAGGCTTCGCAACGGTGGGGTCAGCAAATCAAACATCTGCCTGTATTTATTCAGGCTTTGGCTCTGGTCTTTCAGCGCCTTGTACAGCTCTCTATTCGCCTTGTCTCGCGCCGCGATATACATCAATTCACTGAAGTGATCACATAGCGCCTTCAGATCTTCCGGAAGGCACCCCCCACTAACACAATTGCGGCTGCTTACACCAAGATAACAGCCGACCATGTGTTGAGAATACATGCTTTCTTCAGTTTTAGTAGGAAGCCTGGAAAGAGTCCGATTCGGCAGGAAGAGGATCTCGCAAGAGTTACTATCTTCTCCCTGCAAACTAAATAACTCCTTGTAGTGTGATCCGACAAATGTTGTTATGTTCTGGCAGGAAGCTTCTCCATTTTTATAACAACAGACAACCTTCATGACATCTCTGTCGTTAAGTGTTGCAATAAAGCATCCTTTGTCATGCCCTTTTTCTATTTTCTTGCGAATATGAGGGGTAAGATGATCCGTTTCCTCGATGCCCTTTGCGAAATTCGCTGTAAAATAAGCTTTGATTAGTGAAGCTTGTTTACCTTCATCCACATGGACTGGCAACCAGGACGCGAACTGGAGTGTTTTAGGATATGAACTGTCCTCTCTACCAATAAGGAATCCTGGCGATATCGGGACAACAACGGCGGCGGGATTGATCCATAGAAGTCCAGTTTTAGAATACGCTTTGATAATTTCTCGGCAAAAATTGATTTTAGCTTCTAGGGGTTTGACTATTTTTGGTATTTCGGAGTCCCACTTATCCGGGGCATTCTCGATTCCTTGATGCTCCCGCAAGCCCTCTTCTAAAAAAGAACGGTTTTCGTCAATCAAGATCTTAAAAAACTCATTCCGTCTTGCGGCCCAAGCCCACTTACCCATCGATATCGGGACCTTCTCTTTCGCCCTCAACAGTTATTTCTTGACCTGCGCGATGATGCCGTCTTGCAGAAAACGGCTCAAATGGCCCACCAGTTGGTCCCCCTTATAGGTCACCGCCTCCTGGGTAAACCACGCGGCCCGATAGGTGAAGA
>DYKV01000326.1 GCA_020722415.1 Anaerolinea sp. | reverse complement strand
AACTGGATGTTCTAATGTCAGATTTGTATGTAAACGGTCGTTTTCTCGATCAGCCGCTCACAGGTGTTCAACGATATGCCCGCGCATTGATGCAGCAGGTGGATTTTTTTATTGGCAAAGAACAGCCCTATGCCGGCTTGAGCGTCACCTGCCTGGTTCCTCCTGGTAAACGCATAGCCCCATTCCCTGCCTGGAAAAATATCGAAATCCGCGTCATCGGCCGCAATCAAAACAATCTCTGGGAACAGGTGGATTTACCGCTCTATGTCAAGGGTAAGTTCCTGTTCTCTCCCACCAATTTGGGACCGTTTTTTTACCCAAACCAGGCTGTTACCATTCATGATGCTTCGGTCTTTGCCATGCCAAAAGCCTACTCGCTCATGTTTCGCATGAAATACCGCCTGGGAATTAGCCTGCTGGCGAGCACCGCGCGATTAATCTTGACCGATTCCAACTTCTCGCGGGTAGAGTTGTCAAAATATTTGAAATTACCCCCGGAACGGTTCCAGGTAGTCTATCTGGGGAGCGATCACCTGGATGAGACCGCCTTTGACGAAGGCATGCTAGACGCATGGCGCTTACGGGAAAAGCCTTATTTCCTGGTGGTTGCCAGCCAAAGCCCTCATAAAAATATTGCTGGACTGCTAAAAACTGTCGATCAATTGCAAGCCAACGTGCAGTTTGTCCTGGTTGGTGGTAGTTATAAAACCGTCTTCAGAGACAGTCAATATCAACTCCCGGCCAATGTACTCCAACTCGGCTATATCGACGACTCAAACCTGAAAGCGCTCTACCGGCGTGCCCTTGGGCTAATTTTCCCCTCCCGCTATGAAGGTTTTGGCCTACCTGTGCTCGAAGCCATGCGCCATGGTTGTCCGGTGCTCTGTTCCACCGCCGCCTCTTTACCAGAGGTCGGTGGAGACGCGGTACTGTATTTCGATCCACAAAACCCGGATGAGATAACTGCCGTGCTGACCCGTTTCCTGGCCGATCCCGCACTGCAAGCCGAGTTGAAATCTCGCGGCCTGGCACGCGCCGGACAGTTTTTGTGGAAAACCACTACCCAGAAAACTCTGGAATTGCTCACTCCCTTAATAAGCCGAGGTTATCATGGAATTTAAACAAATTGATTGTACGGATGTCGAATTACTCAGCCGTTTTTTTGTTGAAAACAACGTTCCGAAAATAACCAGCATGTTTACAGCCTTTCCTTTGACGCGCGAAATCGCACATTGGATTGCCTGCGAGCCTCATCAAGATCGATTTTATATTGCTTTACAAAATGGCGAAATAACAGGATTTTCGATGTTGCGTGGATGGGATGAAGGATTCTCGGTGCCCAGTTTTGGCATCTTTATTGATCATCGTAAACATGGATTCGGGATTGGAAAAGAATTATTAGATCACACAATTGAGGCAGCGCAAAAAATTGGGTGTAAAAAAATCAGGTTGAGTGTTTATGCCAGCAACCAGATTGCCTATAAAATCTATGAGAATAGAGGTTTTACAGAGATTGAACGCTTGGCGATCGAGCACAATGGGTTGCCAGACCAAAGAATCGTTATGCTAAAGGAGCTGTAGAAATGCGCACTCGAAGAATTCCCGTGGCCGCCCCAGTATTTGTCGGGAATGAAAAACAGTATGTAAATGATTGCCTTGAGACAACTTGGATATCGTCAGCTGGAAAATATATCCAATCTTTTGAACAAAAATTTGCCGAGTTTTGCAACACCAAGCATGCCATTGCGGTTATGAATGGCACTGTGGCCTTGCATCTCTCCCTCATCGCCTTGGGCATTGGCGCCGGGGATGAAGTGATTATCCCCTCCTTAACGTATGTGGCAACGGCAAACTGTGTGGCTTACGTTGGTGCAACTCCGGTTTTTGTGGATAGTGAACCACAAACCTGGAACATAGATCCGGAAAAAATCGAACAAGCCATCACAGCGCGAACAAAAGCAATTATCGCAGTTCACCTCTATGGACATCCTGCCGATATGCGGGCTATCATGAAAATTGCCGAGCGCCATAACTTATATGTAATTGAAGATGCAGCCGAAGCGCATGGTGCTTCCGTCGAAGGCCGGTCGGTTGGCTCGATTGGGCATATTGCGGCTTTCAGTTTTTTTGGAAACAAAATCATTACGACAGGCGAAGGCGGCATGATTGTTACGAATAATGATCAATTGGCCCAGAAAATGCGTCAATTAAAAGGCCAGGGAGTGGACCCTGTTCGCCGCTACTGGTTCCCTATGATTGGTTATAACTATCGCATGACCAACATCCAGGCGGCCCTGGGGTTGGCCCAATTGGAAAAAGTGGATTGGCATCTTGCACAGCGCCGTCGGATTGCGCAAACCTACCGCCAATATCTCAAAGATTATGATGACATCTGCCTCCAGCCTGAACTGCCGGGATATGTCAATAGCTACTGGATGACCAGTTTAGTTTTGGGAGACAACCTGCCAGATCGTGACCGGGTGATGCAGCAGCTCGCCGAGCAAGGCATCGAAACCCGCCCTTTTTTCTACCCCATGCACGTTCTGCCAATGTATGCGAACCTCGCCAATGGGAAAAAATTCCCGATCGCTGATCGTGTTTCAATGCGTGGGATGAATCTGCCCTCCTTTGCCAGTTTGACCGAGGAGGATATTCACTATGTTTGCGCCTGTCTGGTGAAGGTGTTAGGGTACTAACTGATTCCGAGTTTCTGTTCGAGTTTCTCGGCCATGTAGGTCCATCGGATAGGTTTGGCAGATTGATTCTCGCACCTAATGAACCCCATAATTGCTTCCGTCGTAATCGCCTGGCTGCTCCACTCAGGCTGCTCATGTGCAGCCTGAACAATTTT
>DYKV01000325.1 GCA_020722415.1 Anaerolinea sp. | reverse complement strand
ACAAGGCGGGCAGTGAAGATCACAGCAAGTTTCTCATGACCCTGCTGGTTTTTTCTGAATGGCAGAGACAATATGCCTGAAAAACTCAATATACTCTATCATTTTCGTGTAAGGGGCACTGGCGCGGAAGGGGTGCATATCGCCGGCATCGTCAATGGTTTTCGTTCTTTTGGTCATAATGTCCAATTAATCTCACCCACCAATGCTGACCCCACTGTCGAGTTGCCACCGGAAACAGATTCTGGCCGTCCCGTCTCCGTCAAAACGGTTATTTTACACAAACTGGCCGATATCCTGCCTCAGCCTTTTTTTGAAATAATGGAGGTTTGCTATAATTTTTTTGCCGTTATTCGCTTGTGGAAAGCTGTGGAAAGCCGAAAAACGGATTTTATCTATGAACGGTACGCTTTTTTTAACTTTGCCGGAGCGTTTATTTCAAACAGAAAAAAAATTCCCTTGATTCTCGAAGTCAACGAATTGAGCGGCCATAAAAGGATCAGGGGGCAGTTTTTTGTGCGCTTATGCTCAGCTATTGAGAAGTACGTCCTTCGCCAGGCCGTGCTGGTTGTGACTGTATCGGATTTTTTAAACCGGGAAGTCAGTAAAAAGATTAATCCAAAGAGGACAAAAGTTGTCACCATTCCCAATGGTGTGCCTCTGGCCTGGCTGCAACAGGAGGTTGCCCTGGAAGAGGTGGAAAGTTTACGTGCAAAGCACAATCTGCAGGGGAAAAAGGTGATTTGTTTTGTCGGCGGATTGGTACACTGGCATAATTTTGATTTACTGCTGCAAGCGGTAAAGAAAACACAGGATAGCGTCGCCAACGTGATCATGATGTTTGTTGGTGACGGGCCGTTAAAAAATTATATCCAGGAGAAAGGCAAAGAATTGGCTTTTCAGCCTGATTCAATCCTGTTTGTCGGCAAAATTCCGCATTCTAAAATTCCAGCCTATCTGAAAATTGCTGATGTTGCAGTTATCCCGGAAACAAACGATTTTCGTTCACCCATAAAAATGTTTGAGTATATGGCAATGGGGTTACCGGTCATTGCACCTCGGAAACCTGCAATTGAAGTCGCGATAACCCATAAAAAAGAGGGGTTATTGTTTGAGCCTGGGAACTATAATTCTTTGGCTCAATTTTTGCAAATAAGTCTTTCTGAAGGAGAGTTTGCCGTGAAACTTGGGGATAAGGCCCGGCAGAGAGTTTTAAATAATTTTACGTGGGAACAACATGCGGAACAAATATTGTGTCTAATTTGAAGTGTTCGCTATAGAAAATATAATGTGAGGTGTTAATTATGAGAAAATCGTGTAAAGATTGTTGTACTAAAATGGGCAGGCTTATGTTTGTTTTGGCTGTTGTCAGTTTAATGTTTGCTTTTTTTGTTCAGGCAAGTTGGGCTGCAACGTATTATATGCCGGATGATTTTCCAAATTTACAGGCAGCGTTTGCTGGGATGGTTGGTGGAGATGAGTTGATTATTAGGGATGGAACATATACTGGCATAAGTAATTTGATAGATGACAGTCATGTGCCAGCTAGCGGCAGATCTGGGGCATACACTGTCATTAGAGCTGAACATCCCGGAGAGGTTGTTTTTGATGGTCAGAATTCATTGAATATGTTTCACGTTAGTAACTCGAATCGTAGCTATATAATATTCAAAGGCATTATATGGGGTAGGTCAGACGGTACTAATTGTGCATATATTTTTAATTGGGATCATATTAAATTTCAGCAGTGTGGTTTTTATGATGCCGGTGTAAATGCAAATACTAGTTATACAGGTTTGTATATAAGAGGTGGGGATTATATTTTGGTCGAGGATTGCTACGTTTGGGGTGAGTTCTTTTATGGCATTACTTTTTTGGAATGTACCCATAGCATCATGCGAAGATGTGTATCTCGGATGGACATAAAGAGAAGCCCCGATGACAGGGCGGGTAATTTTACAACATACAGTTCGCAGGATATTGAACTTCAAAACTGTATCGCTATAGATAGTAATAATAATAGTTACTATTCTCCTGCTGATGGTGGCTATGCTTTTTATAATACAAATACTAATGGGGGAGCAGCGCGAGTACGCCACAGGGGGAATATTGGCCTTAATATAGGTTATAAATCAGGTTATGTAATGGAGAGTTGTGCCGATTTCACTTTTGAGGATATAGTCATGTGGGATACCGCAATGGGCTTTTATGACAGGACCGAAGGTGGCCCCCCTGAGAGTACTTATAATCACTGCCTTTTCGGAAATAACCATCCAACATCAGGTTGGGGGGCTATTATCGGCGCACACGCAATAAAAAATTCCATTATACTGGATAACACCACTTGGGGGTGGGAATATGGTAGTCCTATTTTGGATTATAATTGTTTTTATAATAATAATCCCAATTATCGGAGTCCCTCTTATAGAGGTCCCCATGATTATTCGGTAGAAAATGGCAATGAAATTAATCCACATAATAATTCGTTAAAATACCTCGTAAGGATTGAACCAAGTTCGGATTTGGCTAATGCAGGTGAAGCTGGCACTCGAGTTGGCCCGGAAATATTACAACAACTTGGCAGAACCGGTTCTCTCTGGGGTGAAACAGGTTGGAATACATATACCGGCACAAGCCTCTGGCCTTTTCCCCATGAGGATATCATACGTTCCAAGATGCGTGCGTATAATAGAGATGGGGTAAACGGTGCTCGTGGTTTCTGCGCCGATGGCCAAACCCTCACGAAATACATCTGGGAATACCTGGGTAATCCAATCCCGCCGGAAATTTACGGAAATAATCCACCTGCTCCTCCCGCACCTGATACGACGCCGCCGGTGATCAGCAATGTTGGCACAAACAATATTACAAC
>DYKV01000025.1 GCA_020722415.1 Anaerolinea sp. | reverse complement strand
CCACAAATTCCGCCAAGTATAATTAATCAATAGTCAACTACGGATTAGCCAAAGTTTTATTAATAATTCTTCCCAGAAATATGAATTTGAAGTTTAAATTTGGTTATAATACGGTAAAATATAAAAGAGAAAAGATTTCTTACCCCTTATAAACATGCATTATCTCGGTATTTTGATTCTTCAAAGTCAAGACGAAAAGAAGACTATCCTAGCCCTGCAAAAGGCGGGCATAGAAGTAGAAAGTATTGCTACGATTGGCGGATTGCTGGCGCAGAAGAATTCAACATTATTATTGAATTTGGAAGACCATCAAATTGATGAGATGATGAATATCATTAAGCGAGAATGCCGCCAACGAATTGAATATATTACCACCCCCTTGGAAAGCGCACCTCTGCCCATTCCGATTTCAACCCCGGTAACCATCGGCGGTGCAACGGTGTTCTTGCTGCCCATTGAAACGTATGAGGAGTACTAGGAAATGAAGCTAATTATTGCGATCATCCGCGATGTGGATAATGATGCTGTTTGCCAGGCTTTAATTGCAGCTGATTTTCGGGTGACCCAAGTTGCATCAACTGGTGGTTTTTTACGAAAAGGATCAACCACATTGATGATCGGTTTAGCTGATGATAAGGTGGAACAAGCCCTCCAAATTATCCGTGAAAACACCACTCAATCCGAGGAAAGTGCCATAAGACGAGCGACTATTTTTGTGTTAAACGTCGCCCAATTTATTCAAGTTTAAATTTATTCTTCACGAAATTCTTCTACCTGATAGACAAAAACATCCAGCATTGTTTTTCGCCAGAGGTGTGGATCTACCATCATCTTCATACAGAGATGATCCAAGAACTCTTCAGCGGAGGGAATTTTTTCCCACACCTGGGGTAAAAATGTCGCCCGCCGTCCTCGCCATTGCAGAACTACTCCATCTATTCCCGGCCGAATCTTCTTTGCCAATTCTAAGGGGTGATGATACTCTAAACGGACCGGCTTAGTGAGCCTAGAGATTTCAATCTTGACCTGCGGGAGTTCCTCTGCGGTTAAGGGTGGAAATCGGTAATCCTGTAAGGCTGCTGCTAAGGCATGCTCTCTTACATCATCAACTAACGGTTGATATGCCTCAAGGGTACCTATACAACCGCGCAGCTGGCCATCTATCGTTAAAGTTACAAAAGTTGCGCCATCTTGAAGGAGTTTCTTCGTTGGCGGCGGGAGGGTTTCTTGGGTTGGAATTCCAAAATAGGCTTCCAATGCACTCCTAGCCACTTGAAGTAAATATTTCTTTTCATCATCGGTTAGAAAGACATCATCCATTTTTTTCATCGATTACTGAAAATAAATTAAAATAATCATACTCGGTAAACTTTTCAACGTCAAGAAAATATGATTAAGGGTCAATTATCAGAACCCTGTTCAAAAGGAGTTGGTTAAGGTAGAATATAAACCAAGCCACGCTAAGCGTGGCTTACTTTCCGCTTTTAGCCAAGAGAATGGACTAAAGGCAATCCCATGGAAAGGAGGCACTGATGCGTAAATACGAACTAATCATGATTGCTCGGCCTGATTTGGACGAAAATTCACTTTCCGAAGTCGTCAAAAAAGTGACCGGTTGGGTCAGTGAAGGTGGCGGTCAAATTGAAAAGGTCGACCAATGGGGAAAGCGTAAACTGGCATACCCAATAAATAAGCAGACTGAAGGTTTGTATGTTCAGATAAATCTGAATATTCCGCCTTTCGTTGCTCCGCAATTGGAACGCAACTTAGGTTACTTAGAACCAGTCGTGCGCTTTTCGATTATCCAAGTTTGATTGAGAGTCCTTCAAACTAATGGACTAATGCGGAGGGAATAATGACCCGAGGCTTAAATAAAGTATTGCTGATTGGCCGCATAGGCCGGGATCCAGAAATGCGTTATACACCCTCTGGTAAACCAGTTACTACTTTCAGCATTGCCACCAGCCGTTCATGGAATGCCTCTAATGGAGATAAACATACTGAAACGGATTGGTTTAATATCGTAGCCTGGGGTAATTTAGCAGAGATATGTAAACAGCATTTATCCAAAAACCGCTTAGTATACATTGAAGGACGTTTACAAACCCGCCAATGGGAAGATGCGGACGGGAATAAAAAAACTTCTACAGAAATTGTTGCAAACGAGATGATTATGCTCGATGAGAAAAAAGATAGTAGCAATGATCAGGCAGAAGTAAAAGAAGGAATAGAGGATGAATATCCTCTTTAGAATTTAAATCACACAGGAGTAATTAGTTGTGAATACAGATCAAGGTAATGAAGAGGTTCAGCAAACGGGGCGGCGTTACTACACACAACCGCGTGTTTGCTTATTTTGTACCGATCATAATGCAGTGATCGATTACAAGCGGGTTGATATCCTGCGCCGTTTTGTGAGTGAGGACGGAAAAATTCGACCTCGCCGCCAAACCGGAACTTGCGCTCGACATCAACGGGAATTAGCAAAAGCAATCAAGAGAGCCCGACACCTAGCGCTCTTACAATTTAAGGGCGAAATGCTCGATTGATTCCATCAACACCTATAACCTGCGGGTATGAATTTCGACTTCGTCTATTTCATTCCCCGCAGGTTAATTCTGCTTTCTGAGGGTCATTATGGCAAGAAATCCAAAATTATCTATTCAAAGTAAAAAGCATTTAGCACGCATCGAACGGGAAAGGCGGACAAGCCGCATCATACTCATCGGAAGTATTATCGCAATCGCCATCGTTGTTTTAGTTGTCGGATACGGTGTTTTAGACCAGATCTATTTGAGCAAGATTCGTCCCGTGGCAGTTGTGAATGGTCAAAAAATCTCCACCAAAGATTGGCAAGTATTAGTACGGTATACCCGCCAAAGGATGATTAGTCAAGCGTCTAATATCATCCAAAATTTCCAATTAATCTCCCAGATCTATGGACCGGAGAGCGGTTATACCTCTTATTACGCTGCTCAATTACAGCAAATTGAACAACAACTTAGCCCAACCGTTGTGGGAGAGCAAGTGTTGAATCAAATGATTGATAACGTCTTGCTCGAGCAAGAAGCTAAGAAACGGAATATAACCGTGAGTGAGGCGGAAATAGATCAAAAAATTCAAGAGGCGTTTCAATTCTTTCCAAATGGAACACCCACAACCCAACCAACTTTGGAACCAAAAGCTACCTCAACTCTCTCGCCCACCCAATACGCATTGGTCTCACCCACTCCGACTTCAACAGCAACATCTTTACCTACAGCCACCGCAACACAATCTCTCTCGGCAACTTTACAAGCATCACCGACTACTGTGCTGGAAACACCTACACCTTCACCAACTGCGGCACCCACCGAAGGACCAACAGCTACAGCCACTGCTTATACCCAAGATGCATTTCAGAAAGATTATCAAAATCTTTTGAAAAGCTATCAAGACCAAATTCAATTTTCAGAGCAAGATTTACGAAAAATTGTTTACTACCAAATTCTTTACGAGAAAATGCAGCAGGCGATCGCAGATGAATTAAAACTTACCCCCGAACAGGATATGGTTTGGGCTCGACACATCCTTGTCAAGGATGAAGCAACTGCACAAGAGGTATTGAATAAGCTTCACAACGGAGAGGATTGGACAAAACTTGCAGCCGAATATTCAATTGACACCAGTAATAAAGATAATGGTGGCGATTTAGGTTGGTTTTATCATGGAATGATGGTAAAAGAATTTGAAGATGCGGCTTTTAACCTAAAAGTTGGTGAGATTAGCCAGCCGGTGAAAACCCAGTATGGTTACCATATCATCCAGGTTTTAGGACATGAAATGAGAACGTTATCCCAGAGTGAATTTGATCAGTTGAAATCAAACAAATTCCAGGAATGGCTTTCCGAAATTCGTAACAAAGCGACTATAAAAATTGATGATACCTGGAAAAATAGAGTACCCACCACCCCAACCATTCCTACCGATTTACAACAAGCTATAGATCAGATTATCCAATTAGCACAGCAACAACAGCAACCTGTTCCGCAAGCCCAGGCAACACCTCAACCCACCCCATAACCAATAGTAATTTTGATATAAAAGGGGTTGCTCTTTAGCAGGGCAATCCCTTTTTATTCATTCTCCTTTATGACTTTATCTAATTCATCTAACTGTAAACTGATCACCTGACTGGTCGAATCCCTGCCCATCGTAACCCCATAAACCACATCTGCAACCTGTACGGTATTACGATTATGGGTGACGATGATAAATTGGGTGTTCTCACTCAGCTCCTCTAACAAATCTCGAAAACGACTGACATTTGCCTCATCGAGCATAGCATCCACTTCATCCAATACACAGAACGGAGTTGGAGAAACTTTTAGCAAGGCAAAGATTAATGCTACAGCTGTTAAACTCCTCTCCCCACCAGAAAGCAGAGAAAGTCCTTGGGTTCTCTTTCCTGGTAAACGAGCTTCGATTTCGATTCCAGCTTGACTTAAATCATCGCTATCAGTCAAGAGCAAACGAGCGCTTCCTCCAGAGAACAATCGGCTAAAAATTAATTTAAATTCATCTGCAACTAATTCAAAAGTGGTTTTAAAATCATGTTGCATTGTTAAATCTAACTCATTAATAATCTGGCGAATATCTCGTTCAGCTTTTTCCAGGTCAGCAATTTGCTCAATTAGGAAATGATAACGTTCCTTGACCTCGTTATATTCCAATCTCGCCTCAGGGTTTACTGGACCAAGTCGTTTTATCTGTGTCCGATATCGTTTAATGTTTTCTTCTAACTCGTTCCCAATCTCATTAACCACTGGCAGTTTTTCTACCATACCTTCAATTGGCAATGGTGTTGGTCCGCTAACATGCTCAGCATACTCGAAGGCAACCAAACCAAAATCCTCTTCGATGCGTCGCCTCAATGTCTCAAACCTTTCTTGTTGGCGGGTTAGCAATATCCGGGCTTGGGCAAATTTTTGTTCTAATTGGATTAAATTTGCCTGCAAACGATGAATCTCTCTATTGTTTTTTTCTAACAAATCGGCTTGGGTAACAATGGAGTTCTCAAGCGGTTTATTGCGGGCGCGTAATTCTTCTTTCTCTTTTTCAATTATTACTTTTTCTTCTATTCTTTGCTGAATTTCTTTTTCAACATTTAATAATAACTCGTCTGTTTCAATTTGGCGTTGGTTAAGCCTGCCTAATGAATTTTGCAATCGTTGTAACTGGTCGCGTTTTTCATCAAAGCGGCGACGGCTTTCAGCGAGTGTTCTTTGGGCAGTCTTTAGATATATTTCCCATTGATTGTATTGACTCTGTAATGATTCGAGAGAAAGCAAACTTAGGCTTTCCTTTTTTTGTTGGATATCTTCCGTATTCTTTTCAATAGAACGCAAAGTTTCTTCTAGTTGTTGCTGGGTATTAACCAGGTTATTCTTTAATTGCTGCAACTCCTCTTTCTCTTTTTGGTAAGTTTTCGTCAGCCAATCTTTACGGGTGCGATTTTGTTCGAGATTAAGTTCCATCTCGCCGAAATGCTTTTCTTCACCGTCTATTTGTTCTCGAAGGTTTTCAGCCTTGTCTCGAATCTCGCGTAGTTCGCGGTTGTTTAGGTCAAGCTGCTCGTTTACTTTTGCCAGTTTCCGATTACTTTCTTGAAGTCCTTTTTCGATTTCGCTAATTTGATGAAAAATTTCGGTCTTCTGGCGTGGCCGGCGGATTTTTCCAACTTCGATATTCCCGGCATTGATGATCATTCCATTAGGGTAAAAAATTTCACCAGCTAAGGTCACTAGGGTGACTTTAGCTTTTATCACAGGTTGTAATTGCTTAACCACTTCACGGTCATTGACCAATAATGTATTTTGGAATAGAGTTTTAACCGCATCTTGATAGGGGGGATCGGCTTTGATAAATTCGTCACACCAACCAATTACTCCGGCGAAGCTTGTTAATTCTCTCCGGGTAATATCTTGTAATTTAACTTGATTCTGGAATTGAAGTAATATACCGCGCAACTTGTTTTTGTTCAGGGAATCCATTATTTCGTCTATCCTGGCGTTCTTTTCCACCAAGATAGTATCGGCAAACTCTCCTAGAACGGCAGCGATAGGTACTTCATATTCGGCGGTAATTTGTAAGTGTGGTCCTAAAACTCCCAATACACCTTCATATTTGCTAGAATTTTGGATAAGAAAACGTGCAGCCTGGTTATAGTCAGCTAAAGTTTTGTCACTTTGGTCTAAAACCTCATATTGAGTCTTAAGTCGCAGCAAATTTATCTCTTGTCCGGCAATCTGATCTTGATATCTTTTTTTCTGATCGGATAGTTCCCTTTCGACTTGCAACATTTTGTTTATTGTTATCTGTAGGGCTTGATACTGCTTTTCTAGCTCTTGGATCTGTTGATAAATCGTTGTTTTCGTTTTACTTTGTCTTCCTATTTCATCTTCTAAAAATTGGAGGGTGGTTTGATGCTCATTGATACTCGCTTCCAAGCGATTTATTCTTTGCATCGTTTCACTTATTGTTGAATTAAATTCAGCTTTTGAGCGGATTAATTTCTCCTGCTTGGTTATTAATCCTTCGTATTCTTGTTTTTTTGTCTCCCATTCTTTCTTTTGTTGTTCAAATTCACTCTGCGCTTGTTCCGCTTTGGCTTTTACTTCAGCTAAGTCTTGTTCTGCAGTGTTTTTTTCAGCTTCGGCTTCGATGAGATTTTTATTAATATATTCCAGCTCTTCGTTTACTTGGACAATTTCACTCCGATTCAATTGTTGTTGCTGCTCTAATGACCTTTTCCGCTCTTGAAGTACAGCAATCTGTTGTTCACATTTCTGTTGTTGCTCCCCTAATTCATTAAGTTTCTTTTGTATCTCGCTCCGCTCAATCTGTAACGCATCTAATTTTTGTTTTAATTGAATGTTTTCTACTTCTTTGTTTTCTAAAATTTTCCGTGCATCTTCTAGGACATTTTCCTGTTGACTGACTACATCTTTACAGGCAATGAGTTCTCTTTGTTCTTTATGCCAATGATAACCATACCAATCAAGTAATAATACTTTTAAATCTTTTTTGATCTGCTCTACTTCGACCAACCGTTTAACCTGCTTTTCCAAGCTGCGCAGGCGGGGTTCAAGTTCAGAAAGGATATCGCGCAATCGTTCAAGGTTGCGCCGAGTCGAATCTAATCGGTGAAGTGCTTCTTCTCTTCTATCACGATATAGTCCGATACCAGCTGCCTCCTCAATAAGTTGGCGGCGTTCTTCGGCCTTTAATGATAAGGCAACATCAACCAATCCCTGGCCAATCACGGTATATGTTCTCTCTGAGAGCCCTGCATTGGCGATTAACTCGTTCAAATCCTTTAATCGGACCCGCTGCCCATTAATCAAATATTCGTTTTGCCCATCGCGGTAAGCCCGACGGGTGATTGCCACTTCACTGAACTCGATTGGCAGCCATTGATCAGTATTGTCAAAAACCATTGTGGCTGACGCCATGCTTGCCCTGGGACGGTTTTCAGACCCAGAGAAAATCATATCTTCCGTCTTTCTCCCCCGTAAAATACTATACGATTGTTCACCGAGCACCCATCGAATTGCATCGGTTATGTTCGATTTTCCCGATCCATTTGGGCCAACTATGGCGGTGATGTTCTTGCTAAATTCAAATTGAGTACTCGAAGCAAAAGTCTTATATCCTTGGAGTACTAGTGACTTAAGACGTTGGGGCATATTAATTGTCTAAACCCAATGATTTTAATGCTGCTTTTGCAGCCTTTTTCGCTGCCATCCGTTTGTTTGATCCATCACCTCTCCCATAACAGCGGTTCCCAATATAAACTTCAACCTCAAAAGTTTTTGAATGCTCAGGTCCTCTAACCGATACTGTTCGATAATATGGAGTACCAAAACCTTGTGATTGCGCCCATTCTTGCAGATCGCTCTTTGGATCACGCTCTTTATTACTCTCGAGAATATCATAGGTGGCTTCCTTGATAAACGGCTCTAAAAATTGTGTAGCCACTTCTATCCCACTATCTAAATAGATTGCCCCAACGACCGCCTCAAAAGTGGCGCAAAGTAAATTTGGCCTCTCCCTTCCGCCGGTTTCTGCTTCGCCTTTTCCAAGTAACATCAATGATCCTAAATCTAACTTTCGGGCAAACTCAGCTAATTGTTCCGTCCTTACTAATGCTGATCGCAAGCGGGTTAAATCTCCCTCTGCCATTTCTGGAAAATGATGATAAATCCAAGAAGCAACAAAAAAATCAATAACAGCATCCCCTAAAAATTCCAAACGTTCATTATCTTCTAATGTATCCGAATGCTCATTTAAATAGGAGCGGTGGGTTAATGCTCGTTTAAATAAGTATTCATTTTGGATGGGAAAATTAATCATAAGCCTCCGGTGTCTTCAATCCACTTCCGGTCAGAATCGCCACAACAGGGGGATTAAATTCATGAACATGCTTTTGGAGAACCGCTTCCACCACTGCTGATGTCGGTTCAACTAATAAACCTCGCTGAGTCAAATTTATCCCCGCCTGAATAATTTCCTCATCATTAACAGCATATATTCTTCCGCCACTATTTTTGATCGCTTGGAGAACTTCATCTCCTCTGACTGGATATTTAATCCGAATTCCTTCAGCTATCGTATCACCTTCTGCAACCCATGATAATCCATTAGGACCATAATTGAAAGTTGCCCATAAAGGTGCACATGCCTGCGCTTGTACTCCGATAAACGAAGGAATGTGGGTTATTCTTCTTTCTTCATATAAGGTTTTAAATCCATAATAAACCCCAAGTAATCCTCCACCTTGCCCAGCTGGTAAGATTACTGTCCCAGGTTCTTTTCCTAATTGTTCTAATATTTCAACTGCAATGGTAGCATAACCGAACAAATTAAACGGGAGATACGCATGACTGGCATACGAACTTTTACTAGATCTATCACGAGATAAATCATTTTGTAACACTTCGTTAACCGTGGATCGTGCTCCATCTACCACAATGGTGTTAGCCCCATATTGTTTTATTTGTGCTTTTTTGATTCCAGAAGCCTGTTTGGGGATATATATATTTGCCTTTATCCCTGCCCGAGCTGCATAGGCTGCCAGCGACGCACCAGCATTTCCTGATGAATCTTCGTATACATTTTTTATACCCCGATCATTTAAGAAGGTAATCATCACCGCGGAACCTCGATCTTTAAATGATCCAGTTGGATTTTGATATTCGCACTTGTAATAAACCTCCCAGTTATGATCTTTTATTTTTACTGCGTCTTTTAGTAAAGGCGTGTTACCTTCGCCTAATGTTATCAAATTTTCAGAAATACCCAGGCAGTTTGGATCTAGCCAGGACCAAATCCCTTTTGAGTTGTGCTCTGGTTGAGTCACAAATTGCGGTAATGACTTAATTTGATATATCCCTCCGCATTTTGGGCAGCGATATGGCACACCTTCAGACGGATATGGCGATCCGCAATTATTACAATAAACGCCTAATACCATTATTTATTCTCCTGATTTAGGAATATAATTGCCTTCCACCCAATATTCCCCGTTTTGGCTAACTTCTTTTTTCCAGATAGGTACAATTTGCTTTAGACGATCAATACCATACCGAGCAGCATCAAAAATGCCGGCATCTCGATGGGCAGCTGTACAAGCAATTGCCACGGTAGGAGTCTTCGCAGGTAGCAATCCTATCCGCTGAATTAGTGCGATTCCTTCAACCAGTGGCCATTTCATGCGGATTTCATCTGCAATTTGAAGCATTTTTCCTTGTGCCATCTCTGGATAAGCTTCGTATACTAAATGAGAGGTATAACGAGTTTTTTCCAATTGGGTAATTTCTCGGACAAACCCTAAAAAGACACAAGCCGCACCGGTAGTTGGTAAAATCATATCCGCTAAGATTTCTTCAATATTTAGTTTGTCCTCGGTTAGCTTTATGATGGTAGATTTCCCATCCACCATTTCGCCTCCACTAACGGGTGGAAATATCGCAACCTGAGCGTCACTTGTAATCAGGTCGTCATCAAACGCAAATTCCTTATTGACCGAGATTAAAGTAGATTGATTTTGAAACCCTGCCTGAGGATACCTTTTTATTAATATTTCTTTTAATTCTCTAACTTTAATTGGTTCGGTAAGTTCTATTTCTTCGCCATCCTTTCCAAGCCGTTGTTTGTAAGTAGCAAAATAAAACAACTGAATTTTCACACTTCCTCCAAATTACTCATTGATAACATCACCACTTTTTCCACCACGTTTCTCCACCAAACGGATATTCTGAATCCGCATCGTTTTTTCCAAGGCTTTTGCCATATCATAAATCGTCAGTGCAGCCACACTCACTGCAGTCAATGCTTCCATTTCAACCCCGGTTTTACCGTGGCTTTTAACTTCTGCCCGAATTTGAACACCAGGCAATTTCTGATCAAACTCTAAATCTACCCGGATAGCATCCAGTATTAATGGATGACATAATGGTATCAACTGGGAAGTATTTTTGGCTGCCATAATCCCAGCAATTCTGGCAGCCCCTAGTACATCCCCTTTAGGAGCATTACCTTCTTGAATTGCCCGTAAAGTTCTTTCTTGCATCACCACTTCCCCCTTTGCAATCGCGATGCGTTCTGTGTCTGCTTTGTCAGCGACGTCAACCATTTTGGCGCTACCGGTTGAATCAAGATGGGTAATATTTTCAGCCATGGCAAAATTATAGCATCAATAAAATGCTTTAAAGACACAGATTAATCATTCAATAAAGGCTTATCGGGTTATCTCCGCTGGTGTAATACCAATCTTGTTATTAAAATGCTCGTTCTAATATTGTTAACAGCTCCTCTTTTCTTAATTTTATAGGATTTCCTTTCATACTACTTGCCTGGGATGCTTTTTCGATAACTATCTCAAAATCCTCTTCCTTTACTCCTATTGCCCGTAATTTAGGAATGGACAACTGCCTACACAAGTCTATTGTCCAACCGATTAGGGCTTTTTCATCTCCTGATCCGAAAATCAATTTACTTATCTCTCCATAACGGGATAAGGCAGGGTTATTAGGTTCTCTGCTGCGCAACGCTTCCAGATTTACTTCAATGACATACGGCAATAAAATTGCGCAGATCATTCCATGGGGAGCCCCATACATACCTCCTAAGACCCCCGCAAATCCATGGACTGCACCTAATTTAGCGTTTGCTAAAGCCAACCCACTAAACATGCTGGCTATGGCAAGATTTTGACGGGCAATTTTATCGGACCCTTCATTATAAGCTTTTAGTAAATTTTCAGCTATGCGCAAAATTCCGTCTCGGCATAAGGCATCCGTTAAAGGATTCGGCTGGTTACATACATAAGGTTCGATTAATTGCGTCAGGGCATCCATCCCACTATACGCGGTTACCTCTCTCGTTAATTTATAAGTTAGCTCTGGATCCACGATCGCAATTTTGGGCATCATCAAAGCGCTACGAAGACTTACTTTAATTTTCGAGTCGGGCACACCAATTACCGCATTCTTTGTCACCTCTGTGCCAGTTCCAGCAGTAGTTGGAATAGCAACATAGGGCAAAGCAGGATTTTGAAAAGGTTTTCCTTTCCCTATGATTTCTAGATAGTCAAAAATTTCTCCCGGATTGGTCATCAGGATTGCGATAGCTTTACCCGTATCCAGGCTGCTTCCGCCACCTATGCCCACTATTACATCAACCGAATTTTTCTTTGCTATATCTAAACCATGGTTAATTGTTTCAATGGTTGGTTCACCTTGTGTCTGATAAAATGTTGGCTCGATCCCTTTTGCTAAAAATTGCTGTTCTATTTGTGAATTGAATCTTCCAGACTTACCGCTTACAACTAATACCCGCCTTCCAAAAGACTGCACCAAATCTCCGATTTGGTTTACCGCTCCTTCTCCAATGATTATTTTTGTAGGTGTGTAAAATTCTGTTATCATAATAACCATCCATTATTTGAATCTCATTGACTCGTTTCTAGTCTACAGGATATACTATAAAGCAATATTTTGCAGGTTTAAAGATAATGTCTAATTATAATCCGAAGCATAATATCCCCTCTCATGCCTTTCAACGTACGGCGAGGCAAAGTCGTGATATTTTTTACCCATTTCCGCAGAAACCCAAACGAAACTCATCCTATGTTCTTCCGTGTGGAATTTTGCTGCTCTTATCTGCCTGTCTATTCGTGCTGGTAGTTTTTTACCTCGTCTATCCAGTCAAAACTACCATTTTGTTTCTCGGCATAGATTATGCACCACACCATAGTTTTGTAGGACGCAGCGACACAATAATATTACTGCGGTTTGATTCGATCCGCCCTTATATCGGTATGCTTTCGATACCCAGAGATTTGTGGATTCAGATACCTGGACAAGGAGAGAACCGGATTAATACCGTGCATTTCTTTGCTGAAGCAAATCAATCGGGAAGCGGACCATCTGCCACGATAGAAACAATCGTTAAAAACTTCGGTGTTAGAGCTGATTACTATATCCGTATCCGCTTTGATGGGGTACGCGATATTGTCAATGCTATGGACGGGGTGGACATTCATCTTGATCAACCCCTCGGAGGTTATCCCGCAGGAGATTTTCATCTGACGGGTGAAAAGGCGTTAGCATTTGCTCGCCATCGCGCTGGCGCGGATGATTTTTACCGAATGCAGCAAGGGCAATTATTGATCAAGTCAATCCTGCTAAAACTAATCAAACCGCTCAACTGGCGCTACATTCCTTCAGTTGCTACTACGACATTCTCGGTAATCGACAGCAATATACCCTTGTGGCAAATCCCGCGCCTAGCAGTAATCCTATTACGGGTTGGCATCAAGAACGTTGATTCTCACATTATCGATCGGGATATGACCATCCCAACAATTACAGATCAAGGCGCAAACGTCCTTCTGCCAAATTGGGAGCGAATAAATCCCCTTATCCAAAAAATGTTTAATTATAACTTGATAGATATCCTTCAAAATACTCAAACGAAATAATCCATGACCATAAAACCTGTTGCCCGGAATAGAAAAGCTAACTTTGAATATTTTCTCCTTGAACGTTATGAGGCTGGGATTGCTCTCCAAGGAAGTGAAATCAAATCCATTCGGAAAGGGCAAATTAGCATCAACGAAGCGTATGTACAAACCGATGGACGAGAAGCCTGGTTATTAGAAGCCCATATAGCGCCCTATGAACAAGCCAGCCATTTCCAACATGATCCAAAACGACCAAGGCGCTTGCTCCTCCACAAAAGGGAAATTCGTGAATTATGGGATGAAACCCGAAAAAAGGGGGTAACGATTATTCCGACGATGGTATACCTTAAAAACGGAAAAGCAAAAGTAGAAATCGCAATAGCAAAAGGGAAAAAACTTTATGATAAACGTCAGGATATCGCCAAGCGGGACGCTTTGCGCGATGCAGAACGAGAAAGCCGATACAATCCATGACATCCGTATATAACATTTATTCGATCAACCAATTGCCATCCCCCCAAAAAAGAGCGATATACACCCGGTTGATTCCGAGATCCCTCATCCAAAAATTTAACCTATCCGACACATTGTTGGACCAGAATGGAAACGATTTAGTTAAACTTGTTTGTATCCCTGGCAGCAGCTCAGTCGAAATGGAATTAAGGCATGATATTTCTTTCCCTGACCCACTTTTATATGGGCATATTACGGATACTTTAAATGGTCAGATTCATGTGCTTTTATATACTCTGCTCGATCCAAATTCCCCTAGGTTTAATGTCGACCATTTACCTGATGGAACCAAGACGATGTTTGGAATTAAACAACGCAACATTGAAGCTGAGGTAGCAGCAATGGAATATGGCTTAGCACCTGGCCAAATCCGCCGCGGGTTGAGAATGTTAGGTGATGCAATTGCCGGGTTTGAGCACTTTGTTCAAAGCTTAGGACAAGAAATGTATTTTGCTGAACCGCTCTTTTACCACAATGCGGTGATTTTTGAGCGTTATGGGTTCACTTATGCAAAAGGGCGTCGTTTGATGGAACGCATCCAGCAAGGTTTCTTACCGGGGGAGGATTTATTGTCGAAATTAGATAACTCCTCACCTTTTCGCAAACCCGAAGCGGCTCAGAGTATCCGCCTGCGCTCTTGGGCAATTCACGATGGTCTCCTTGGAGAACCATTTACGAATGTCACTATGTATAAATATGTGAATAAATCCGCCGGAGTCAATACTTGCGGTGAATGCCTTTGGTGATGGATTTCCTTATTTTCCCCGCAGCATTGAAATAATTGTGCCAAACAGACCAATGACTCCTAACCCAATGATTAATAATCCCATCGGCACTTGAGTGGTGAGTTGATTTTGAGTAGGGGTGGTAAATGTCGGATATATAATTGGTGGAGGCGGTGTAAATGTGGGCAATCGAGTAGGTGGAACCTCCACAATGAACTGGGCAGCTAAAGTTGGATTCACAGTCGGAGTTGTCTTCGGTGTAGGAGTTGGTGGCGGCTCAACTACCCGTAACGATCCTTCAACAGTAACTAAAGGAGAGTAGACCCAAGCTGTTCCGCCGGGTATGCCAGGATAGACAATTTCAATCCAATCCCCTCCCACAGATCGCCCCAGAGCAGGCACTCGTTGCCCCGCAATCAAAATACCTGCAATAGGGTAATCAGTTCCAGGTCCTTCGCGAACATTGATTTGGTCTTGTTCCAGGGTTACAACAATGGTGGCTGCACTTGGAGAGCTTGTTACCGTTGGGATCGAGACAGTTGGGATCTGGTGCAATTCTTCTGCGCGGGCAAACTGAACGAGAGCGGCAGCATAGCCGAAAAACCCAACGAAAATCAAGAGGATGATTATAATTCCAATTCCCTTTTTCACCAAATTACCTCATATCCTAATTCATATTAAAATAATCCAAAACTCCATTATAATCAAATTCACAACATTTATTCATCTGACTCGTAATTAATAAAAGAATAGCTCACGATGGAAACACGCTTTTTTCACGGAAACATTACCTCAAAACAAGTCGCCCAAGCTTTGCTCGCGGAATTCAACCGAGGTGCATTGCGAGCACAACAAGTAGGCGACCAAGATCATATTGTAATCCAGATAACCACCCAACCCAACCTACAATCCGGCGGTCATACTGCAATTGGAGTGGAAATAAAACAATTTGATGATGGTGTCGCAATTCATATCGGTCAACAAGCATGGCTGGGTATTGCTGCAAGCATCGGTAAAACCGCTATTTTTGCGATAAAAAACCCCCTCTCTCTGCTGAATCGTCTTGATGATCTCGCCCAAGATATTGAGAATCTGCAACTAGTTGAAAGAATCTGGAACACTATTACACAGGTAATAAAAGAAAATCAAGCTTCGTTAGAATTAAGTGAACGATTCCGTAGAGTAGTCTGCCCCTATTGCACCACCGCTAACCCGATCGGTGAAGCAAATTGTATCGCCTGCGGTGCGCCTTTAGGGAAATCCCAACCCAACACCTGCCCGCGGTGTGGTTTTGTCGTTGAAAATGATGAAACCAAATGTCCAAATTGTGGACTCATTTTATCCACAGTGAACTAAACAACTCTCCAGCGCCGTCCATCCCGCCGAATAAATTCATCCACTCCGGTAGGACCCCAAGTTCCTGCTTCATAAACGGGAATATTTGATGTCTTCTCATTCTCCCAAGCTCGAATGATTTCGGTTGTAAATCTCCAAGCAGCTTCCACTTCATCAGTGCGAGTAAAAAGAGTGGCATCCCCATTGATGACATCCGCCAGTAATCGTTCATACGCTTCTGGGGGTTCTCCACCAAAGGTAGATACATAATCAAACTCCATTTTGACGGGTGATATCTGGTTGATCGGACCAGGAACTTTTGCCCCAAAAGTCAAGGTAATACCTTCATCGGGTTGAATTCCCAATATCAGCATATTCGGTGCCTCACCAGCCATGTTTTTCCAGCCGAACAATGATAATGGAACTTGTTTAAATTGGATCGCAATTTCGGTAATCGTTTTGGGCAATCTTTTTCCAGAACGGATATAGAATGGAACCCCAGCCCAGCGCCAATTATCAATGAATAACCGCATTGCCAAAAAAGTCTCGGTTATAGATTGGACCGATACACCTGGTTCATCTTTATATCCAACCACCCGGGTGCCTTCGATTAGTCCCGAGACATATTGTCCGCGAAAGGTATTGTTGATTACATCTTCACCCTTCATGGGATGCAATGAAGCCAAGACCTTTATCTTTTCATCGCGTACAGCATCAGCTGTAAAAGCAACCGGCGCTTCCATCGCAGTTAAGGTGAGCAACTGCAATAAATGGTTTTGGAAAATATCGCGGATAACGCCTGCTTTTTCATAATAGCCAGCCCGTGATCCGACTCCACCACTTTCCGCCATTAAAATCTGGACATGATCAATATATCTTCTATTCCATAATGGTTCAAAAATGCCGTTCGCAAAACGGAAGACTAAGATGTTTTGGACAGTTTCTTTTCCAAGATAGTGGTCAATGCGAAATATCTGTTTTTCATTAAATACCTGATGTACTTTTTGGTTTAATTCCATAGCCGAGTCTAAATCGCTCCCGTACGGTTTCTCGATCACCACGCGTACCCAGCCCGGAAAACCTTCATATAATTTTGTATTTAGCAGCCCTAGGAGGATTTCTGTGTAGTCGTCAGGTGGCGCTGCAAAATAATAAAGAACATTGCGTACATCCTCTTTTTTTAGCATTTCACCTAGCTTTCGATAACCTTGCGGATTAGAAAAATCGGATTGTAGATAAAAACAGCCTTCCAACAAAGTGTTCAACACATCATTCTGAATATTTTCAATCGAAATTTTATCAATGATGACTTCTTTTACCTTCTCGCGTAAGATTTGATCAGTCCAATCTCTTCGTGCAAAACCAATAATGCTAAGCGGTAGCGGCAAACGTTTTTCCCGAAGGTTTTGGTATAGTGCAGGGATTAATTTTCGCGCGGTTAAATCACCCGTAACACCAAAAATAACAATGACAGTTCTATCTTTTTTCATAATCTTTACTCATCTCGTAATAAATTATCCTATGATAGTTATCAATGTCAAAATAGCTGTATGCTATTTGTTACTATTCAAAATCAATATGGTTATCTATACTATTTATCAATGATAGAACAATAAGAAGTCTACATGCCAAATCAGGATCCCATTTATCCAATCATACCATCATTTATTTACCTTCATACGTAGAAAAGGAGGTGCCCCTTGTCATCCGCCAATATTTCTCCACCCTCCGAGATAAAGCATCCAAAATCCTTCCTCGAAGAGGTCATTGCTGCCACGCCAGGAGAATCCCACTTAATGAATTGCATACAATGTGGTACATGCGGCGGATCTTGTCCTTCAGGACAAGATATGGATCACACCCCGCGAGCGCTATTTGCGATGATTGCCGCAGGTCTTAAAGAACATACTTTGAAGTCAAATACGCCCTGGTATTGTGTTTCATGCTATTACTGTACCGTTCGTTGCCCTCAATCTGTACACATTACCGATATTATGTACACCCTTAAGCGCATGGCTGTCAAAGAAAAAATCTATAACGATGCCAAAGCTCCAGATTTCTCAAAGACATTCATCAACTGGGTTGAAAATTACGGACGAGCTTTCGAATTAGGATTGATGTCAATGCATATGCTGAAACACAATCCATTTGGAGTTTTCAAGATGGCTGGGATGGGTGTTGGAATGGTCACAAAAGGACGTATGGCCTTCACCCCCACTCGAATTAAGGGTATGGATGGTCTCAAAGCCATCTTGAATAAAGCCAAAGAATTGGAGGCAGTCGCATGAAATATAACTATTATCCTGGTTGTTCTTTGGAAAAGAATGCTGCTTCTTACCATATCTCCGCCATGGCGATTGCGAAACCATTGGGAATGGAATTTGTGGAAGTGGATGATTGGAATTGCTGCGGTGCAACAGAATATGTTTCGCTCAATCTAATCGCATCATACGCGCTCATTGCCCGTAATCTCGCCCTAGCCTCAAAGAACGAAGAAACAAAACAACTGGTTGCACCATGCAGCGCATGCTACCTCAATCTTCGAAAATGCGATAGCTATATGTCAGAAAGCCCCACCTTAGCAGAAAAAGTAAATACCGCTCTAGCTGCAGGTGGTTTGTCTTATAAAGGTGGAACATTAAAAGTCCGCCACCTTCTCGATGTTGTTGTCAATGACATCGGGTATGACGCTATCGCAGCGAAGGTTACCAAACCATTAAAAGGATTAAGAGTAGCACCATATTATGGTTGCATGATTGTTCGCCCTAAACTTGGTCAAAATGGTTCGTTTGATAACGTCGAATACCCAAAAACGCTGGATAAATTACTTAAAGTATTAGGGGCAGAAGTAATTGACTTTCCACTAAAATCGCACTGCTGTGGAGGTCACATGACTCAAATCAGTGAAGGGACAGGCTACGAATTAATTCGTCAGTTAGTCAAAGGAGCCACCGACTATAAAGCTGACTTAATGGTCACCCTTTGCCCGATGTGCCAGCTTAATCTGGATGCATTTCAAGGTCCAATGAATGCATACTTCGATACCAATTACAACATGCCAGTTTTATACTTCACCCAAATGATTGGTTTAGCAATGGGTATGGATCCAACAGATTTAGGAATTGGTGCTGAATTAGTGGATGCGCGGCCAGCGCTGGCAAAGATAGAGATTGAAGTCCCCGAACCCAAGTTGGTCATTAAGAAACCACCCAAAGAGGCATTACCCATGCCTAGTTTGCCAGAGGAGAAGTAAACTATGGCTAAAGTACGAATCGGAGTTTACGTCTGTCACTGTGGTTCGAACATCGCCGGTGTAGTGGATGTGGCTGATGTGGCACAATGGGCCGCTCACCTGCCCGATGTTGCGATCGCGCGCGATTACAAGTTCATGTGTTCCAGCCCGGGCCAGGAATTGATCGAGAAAGACA
>DYKV01000324.1 GCA_020722415.1 Anaerolinea sp. | reverse complement strand
TTTGAAATGATAGAACAGGCATTTGAATTCCATCAAAATTGACATGGCTGAGCAGATACTGCCAGGAATACAAACCAGGACATGATCACTGGGCCATGGATTCGCCTCTTTGATACCAGGAACGCCATATTATTTTCATCCAATGTGAATAATATGGAAATGCCGGGGTGTTCTATTGATTGACTGGATTATCGTCTATTTTGTTCATTGCTTGACGAAATTGACTAACTAATTCATTTACTGCATTTACCCCTCCTTCGCTGGCGGTACGGATCATCGCTGAACCAATTATGACTCCATCCACCAGTTGGGCGACAGTATGAGCTTGAGCTGGGGTTGAGATACCAAACCCGACCGCTAGAGGGATATCACAAATCCCACGCACTCGCTTGATAAAATTAGATAAATCTTCGGGCAATTCCTTTCGTTCGCCGGTAACTCCCGTTATTGAAACCAAATAGATAAAGCCCTGTGCATGTGCACTTGCCATGGTGATGCGTTGATCGGTTGAGTTCGGGGCTAACATAGCGATGAGAGCCATTTCCTTTGCAAGACAAATTTCTTCCAAATCTCCAGCTTCATGCATGGGCAAATCGGGCACAATTAATCCGTCTATACCACAATCAGCTGCATCATTAACGTATTTTTCGATGCCATAAGATAGGATGGGATTGATATAGCCCATCAAAAGTAATGCCTGGTTTAAATCCGCTTCCCGTAAATTTTTTGTGAAATACAATGCTTTCTCAATATTCATTCCTTGTTCTAGAGCGACTTGGGTTGAATGTTGAATCACCGGTCCGTCGGCTAATGGATCTGAAAAAGGTACGCCTAATTCAATCAAATCCGCCCCATGATCTGCGATGCCACGAACGATGTCGAATGACTCGGCGATATTAGGATAACCCAATGTGAAATAAGGCATCAAAGCCGCTCGTTTTTCAGATGATGCTTTTTCAAAGCAGGTTTGAATTCGGTGTATTCCCATTTTGATCTCCTGAGAGTGTATTCATGATGGTATCTAAATCTTTATCTCCTCTACCTGACAAATTAACTAAGATTATTTTGTCGGCAGATAGTTGTTTTGCGCGTTTGATAGCCTCAGCAACAGCATGAGCTGATTCAAGGGCACATAATATTCCTTCGTTGCGGGCAAGTAAATGAAATGCCTCAAGTGCTTCTTGGTCGGTTGCGTAGGAATATTCGGCTCGTCCGATTTCACGTAACAATGCATGTTCTGGACCAACAGCCGCATAATCCAAGCCGGCCGAGATGGAATGGGTTTGAGCAATCTGTCCGTCCTTGTCTTGCAGAACATAGGTATAACAGCCATGTAATACACCCTGACGACCGAGGAATGGATCGGAAAACCGGCTGGCATGTTTACCGCTGTTGATGCCATTCCCGCCTGCTTCAACTCCAATGAGTTTGACTTGTTGATCAGGGATGAAAGCGTGAAAAAGACCGATGGCATTAGAGCCGCCCCCGACACAAGCGATACACATATCGGGAAGCCGGCTGCATTGATCGAGCATCTGTGCCTTGGCTTCTTTGCCAATAACGGATTGAAAGGAACGCACCATTGTTGGGTAGGGATGTGGTCCCAATGCGGAACCGAGCAAATAATAAGTGTTGCGGACATTGGTTACCCAATCTCGGATGGCTTCGTTGATCGCATCTTTGAGAGTACGAGAACCGCTATCCACCGGGCGCACAGATGCGCCGAGCAGTTTCATCCGGAGAACATTAGGCTGTTGTCGGGCAATATCTACGCTGCCCATATAAACAACGCATTCTAATCCCAATAAAGCAGCGGCGGTAGCAGTAGCAACTCCATGTTGTCCGGCACCGGTTTCGGCAATAATACGTCGTTTACCCATTCTTTTTGCCAATAAGGCTTGAGCAAGGGCATTATTGATCTTATGCGCACCGGAATGGGCTAAATCTTCCCGTTTGAGGTAAATTTGTGCTCCATTGATTAATTGCGACAAGCGTTTGGCATGCGACAGTGGGGTTGGGCGGCCCACATAAGTTTTTTGTAAATGATCCAACTCAGCGAGAAAGTTATCATCGGAGATATAGTATTGAAAAGCTTGCTCCAATTCATCGAGGGCTGGAACCAGAGTCTCTGGAACATATTGCCCACCATATATTCCAAATTTAGATGGCAGGATTGTGGTTTTGGTTTTTTGTTGATTCATCGTAATTTCCTTTTGCGTTTTTGATAAACGCTTTCATTTTTTGAAAATCTTTAATTCCTGGCTGGCTCTCAACCCCTGAGGCAACATCCACCCCCCATGGCTGAGTTAGGCGAATTGCATTTGCCACATTTTCAGGATGTAGTCCACCAGCGAGAAAAATTGGATATTGTTGCGCAGCGATTCGGGCTAGTTCCCAGTCTCCAGTTTGACCGCTGCCGCCATAAGTTGAATTTTGATAGGTATCTATCAGCAATTGCGGTGTGCATTGGGGAGAGTCAAACTGGCTTAATAGTTGGGTTAATTCTTCCTGATTGCGTGGACGGATGGCTTTGTATGCGCGTCCTTTTAATAAGTTTAAACTAGCTTTCTTCTCATCGCCGTGTAATTGTGCCAAATTCAGACCACAATAGTCCAAGGCTTTCTGGATATATTCAGGGGATTGATTGACAAAAACCCCAACTAGACCAATTTGTCGATCCCGACGAGCTAATTCGTTTGTGATTTGATAGCATTGGTGCAGAGAAATATAACGGCGACTACCCGGGTAGAAATTAAACCCCAAAAAATCTGCGCCGGCATCGATAGCGTTCAACGCATCAGTTAAACTTGTAATTCCGCAAATCTTAACTATTCTCATCAATAATTGCTCCCTTGAAGATGTACTGTCTCCTAT
>DYKV01000323.1 GCA_020722415.1 Anaerolinea sp. | reverse complement strand
AACAAATTCTTCCGCTCCGACGGATTGATGGATTGATCACAACTTTATTCCCCCTTGACAATCCTAAATATCTTTGCTATAATAGAACATAAGTTCTATTATAGGAGTGTGAATAATGGAAATCGGAATGCTGTGGTTTGATAATGATCCCAAAACGGATGTAGCGGAAAAAATCATTCAGGCGTCAGCATATTACCATCGCAAATATGGTAAGGTTCCCGATTTATGTTTCGTTCACCCCACCATGCTGCCATCGGGAAATAACGGAGCAAGTCTGCCGGCTGAAAAATTGCCTAACATTAAAGTGCGTCCTTCCAAATCGGTCCGCCCTAATTATTTTTGGATTGGAGTTACTAAGCCAGCTGGGGAACCGTAAGGGCAGCTATCAATGTCTCTAAGGCGACTTCACTATCTAGCTCACCTTTTTTTATTGCCACGTCTATTTCAAATAAGCGCTGGTAAATCTGGCGCAACTGTTCCAAGCTAAACCTTTGAGCTTGTTCGATTGCCAAACGAGCTGGATAAGCCGATATGTGAAACCGATTCAGTGTCTTTACTACATCCCCTGGATTCTGTCCCTCATCTAGTGCTAGTCGGGCTAACAAGATCTGCCGAAATTGATGTACTAAACTGAAAAAGATGAGAATTGCTTCTTGCTCAACTAACATCAACCGCACTGTTTTTAAAGCGGTTTTGCTATCGCCTTGGCGGATAGCATTAATCAAGGCAAAATCACCCGCTCTTTCACTATATGGCGCTAATAAATCCACATCTTGTATTTCAATCGGACGGGTGAAATTGACGTAATCCAACAATTTTTGAATTTCGTGCTCGGCAAAGCGACTATCTTCCCCCACAATTTCAGCTAATCGTTCAGCGGCACGTGGTTCAATTGAGCCGCCTAATTCCTTGGTATGGCTGCTGATCCAAGCAACCATTGCTTGATCGCGTTTAAGTGGAAACTCCCTCATCCAAGTGCGAGGATGATTTTCCTCGATCCACCATTCCAGCCAGTGTTTCTTACCCATTTCTCGCTCGCGCCTCTCGCTGAGAAGACGGTGTTCCACGAGCACTAATGCCGTACTCGGTGGAATTTGTTGTAGGCAATCGAGAAATTTTTGCCGGCTACTCTCATCATGTACCAGAGCTAGGGGATGATCTAAGACGACTAACCGGCGCTCGACCAGAAAAGGAAGTGATAAAGCTGCTTCACGGAGTTGCTCTAAATTAATAACCCGTCCATCCAGATATTGGGTGTTTAATTCTCCCATCCCTTCTTTGCCAACGCGCCTTTCCATCTCATGCAAGAAAGTAACCGCGGCAAATTCATCTTCAGCTTGAAGGAGGTATATAGTTGGCTTTTCCCGATTCAAGTTTAACCTCGCGTGTTCACTCGTTGAGCCCGCATCCATCCTCTTTGTATTGGTCGGACCGATTGGATTTGTAAATCAGCCGCGTCAGCGGAGGTGGTTAGGTGTTCTTGCAGCCAAATCCCAAAAGGACGGGCTAACACCAGGCTAAGCGAAACCAATGCAACAGCCAAAGGGATTCTTTCAATTTTGGAGCGGGTCCGTTTGCCGCCGCCGATCAAAACACTTAGTCCGGCTAGACTACCGAGGATTGCGCTGGCAACCAAATTGGTGCCACAATAAGGGTGAACCGCCAATTGGCTTTCACCGGCTTGTAAACGTTGTAATGCCGCTTGGGCGCTTTCTAATACTTCTTTTGAATTGACATCCCCGATGATCCAAAAGCCCCAGTAGTCGGATTGTCCTGCTAAACTGGTGTTTGGCTTTCGCTGAGCAAGCACATGTAATGTGGCGTGTTCTAAGCCATGATTGCATCGGATTCGTTTAATCACCCGCCCAATAAATTGGTTCAAATTAGTAGAAGATATTTTAATAAAACCCATTATTTGATCTCCTGATGGACATTTAAAATTGTACCATGACCTCTGTTGAGCTAGTTAAAGATTTCGATTGGGGAGATCGGAAAGCTTAATCAGACCTTAACTAAAAAACCGCTGGAAATATGTAACAAATCTGTCGCTGAAACGGTTTTTAAATAAAAATATTTAATTAAAGTATTTTGGTTACTTTTGGCGAATTATCTATTACTGTATATTAAACGAAATTTATCGGAGCAAAAAAATGAAAATAAATAGATTGATACCGACCCTATTGTTTATTTTGATGCTGGGGTTTAGCCTGCCTATAGGGCTAGCATTCGCGGAAGAGGAAATACCAGCCTGTCCCCCCGATGTTCAAGGAAAAGTCGTTGCCGTTCAACCAAAAACTCACAATGTCCTCATTGAACAAGCAGATGGTACACAATGTACTGCCCCATTAACAGGCAGTGAACTACAACCTATCTCAGCTCTCCTCAGCTATTATTTTGGGGTAAGCTTGCAAGAAATTGATGGCTACCATTCCCAAGGATTGGGATATGGTGTCTTGGTGAAATTATATGCACTTTCAAGCGCTAGTGGAACACCCGTATCAGATCTGGTCGCTCAGTTTAAAGGGGGTACTGGGATGGGAAAACTCTTCAAGACTTACGGTGGTAAACCAGCCACAGTTGGGGTTGGGCAAGTTCAACAAAAGGTGAAGAAAACCCCGAATGCACCAAGCACACCACCGGGATTGACCAATAAAAATAAACCCAGTAGTCCTGGGCTGGCTAATGCAGCCAAGCATACCCATAGCCACAACCCAAAATTCAACCCAACACCTACCCCAACTTCTCCATAATTCAGCGATTTGTTCGTTACGGGGTTGCGAGGTGATCCTGGCAACCCTATTTTTATTAATCTGAACGGGGAACTTTTGAAGCGAATTTTTATGTCAAGGCAAGATAGAAATGTCCTAATCAGAGCAA
>DYKV01000322.1 GCA_020722415.1 Anaerolinea sp. | reverse complement strand
GAGGCGTTTTCGTAACGATTTTAAAAGGCATCCCTTCCGGAATGCTTTTGCCAATAACTTCTTCGCTCACACCATAGGATGCGGCAGTATCCAAAATGGTTATGCCGCTTTCCCATGCGAGCGTCAAAATGTCTTTGACTTCTGCCCCAGGGGTGATTCCCTGCTGGTTTGAAACGCCATAATCCAAACCAAACTGTACGGTACCCAAGCCGATTTTCATGATACAACCTTACAAGACACTTTAATGTGGTTCCTCACTTAACGCCAGATCGAGAGCATCATCGCACGGATAATTTTATAATTACTTGAAAGCACTTGACCGAATCTGGACTGCCCTTTTCTCGCTCTTACATCCAACGGTATCTGAGCGAACCTGTAGCCCTTCTTTGCCGCAAAAATGATCAATTCAGTCCCAACTGACCCATATGAATCAAAGTGCCCCCGTGCTTTGTAAACTCTTATTCTATACGCCTTCATTCCGCACAATGGGTCTTTAATCCCGAACCGAAGATTGGTGTACTGGGCAAAAAGATGCTCTGCAAACCGCTGCCGACGGCTGCGAATACCGACGACGACATCAGCGCCAGCATCAATAGCATCAATGAATTTCTGGATTAGTAACGGATCATGCTGGCCGTCTGCATCTACGGTAATAATTGTTTCACTACCAAGCTCAGCAGCTTTTCGAAAACCTGTATTTAACGCGGCATCATAACCACAATTTTTTTTATGGGACACAACGACTGCGCCACCGCGCAGGGCCAGTCCCGCAGTGGCATCTGTTGACCCGTCGTCGACAACAATTGGCACACCGTATTTACTAACCGCTTCTACAATGCCTAAGATCGTAGCTGATTCGTTCAGGGCCGGGATGACAATCCCTACTCGAGATCGATCCATCGCAGATGCTCCCCTGCACTAATATCCCGCCTAACCCGCTTCCCGACCACGTCCACCATCCGATATGGAGGGAGCCCATCCAAAGGGCACGGCCGTAAAACAGTCAGATGATCGGCGGTTAATGTATCGCCAGCGGAAAGATTAACTACCGCACGAATCGCACGCCGTTGTAAAATAACAGTCTCTTTTTCATTTTCTTCAACTTGCTTTATGCCCGTACCTAATGCATTCTCTAACTCACGTGTGCGGTCAACCATATCCCGCCAGGATTTGGGGTCCATTGAAAACGCATGATCTGGGCCGACTCGCCGTATATCATCCGTAAAGTGCTTTTCAATCACCCGCGCACCTAATGCCACAGCGCCTAGTACTGTTGCATGCCCAAGCGTATGGTCGCTCAAACCAAGCACCAAATCCGGATACATCTCACGGTAGACTTTGAGAACGTTGAGTTGAACATATTTGTAGTTCTCTAAGCTGGCGGAGTAATTTGTGTTGCACTGCATCAAGCAAAGCCTTGGGTTGATCTCAAGGCCAGCGCATACCGCGCGATGGACATCATCCATCGTGGATGCTCCCGTGGCCATGAGGTAGGGCTTTTGCTTTGATGCGATATATTTTATCATTTCGATCCAGGTTATATCACCGGAACCAATTTTGTAGGCAGGGACAAAGGGATCAATGTGGTCAACGAGATCTATAGCATATGGACTTGTAAAGAAAGTAATCCCCGCCTTGTCACAGGTTTCTTTTAACGTTTCAGTCCATCCGAGGCTTACACTGGCATCCTTATATGTCTCAAATACAGACTTTTTCCAATTCGCTTGGTGGGCTAGCTGCCCACCCAAGTCTCTAAATCCACGATCACTGACGATCGTTTCAGCCTTGAAGTGTTGAAATTTGGCAGCGTCTGCTCCTGCCTCTGCAGCTAACCAGATCAGTTTCTTGGCACGTTCAAGATCACCATCGTGATTGGCTGCAATATCCGCAATAAAATAAGTCGGGTTGTCGCGTCCAATTTCTTTACCTTGGATACTCAAAACAGGGTTAGGTGACTTCATCATGATATTCCCTCGCAACTCGTTCGATTTCATCTTTTAACAGGGGCAGCCTGACTCCAATTATTTTTTCAAACTTTGAACAGGCCATTCGCATATTTTTGGGCCGATAGGCTTTTAAAAATGTTGCTTGGCTGCTCTGGATAGGAGTCATGGTGTCTGATCTCATCCCCAAACATTTGGCAAAAGCAAAGGCGAATTCGGCCTTAGTCATCCCGTTGTGTGAACCAAGATTGAAAATGCCGACAGGCGTTCTCTCGATAACAAGTTGTATCATCTCAGCCAGTGTTGTCATAGAAAGTGGACTAAAAAAAACATCCTTAAATACTTGAACATGTTTGCCGCTTGTGAGAGAGGTGTAAACCCAGTCTGTAAGGCTTTCACGATTTTGTGTTTTACTCCGTCCAACAAAATTAGTCCGCAGAATTGTGCTGGGCACCAAAAGAGCGGCCAACTCTCCTGCATACTTTGAGAAGGCATAATTATTTGTCAATGTAACTTGATCTTCTGTATGTAGCCCTATTCCATCATACACATGGTCAGTAGAAATTTGAACAAGGTGACATGCTGCACCGGTTTTCATGATCCAATGTGCCAGATTCTCAACAGTCCATGTATTGGCTAAATATGCTGCATTAGGTTGTTGTTGACAGACTTCTACGTTTGTCAAACCTACAAGATTAATTATTATATTTGGCTGAACATGTGTCAGCATTTCAAAGGTGCTGTCCCTATTAGTCAAATCGACCAATAAATCAGCCCCTGAAGTTCTCGCATGGGTAACAACACTGTATCCATACTTCTTTAGGTGTGGAACCAAGGTCGTACCAAGCAGCCCTGTAGCGCCTGTGATTAGGATGTTAGGAATCATGGACTTGTGATGATCTCTCCCATTTCTTCCGGGGTCAGCTTCCAGGGATTATCGCCTGAATTGTACTCGAAACC
>DYKV01000321.1 GCA_020722415.1 Anaerolinea sp. | reverse complement strand
TCACAACGCCCACTTTAGCTTTAATTGGCGAATCTGGGCCAGAGGCAGTACTTCCCCTCAGCAGCATGTCCGAGACATTTAGCAAGTCTATTTTTAGCGATTTTAACACAATGCCGAAGCAGCAGAAGATAGACGACGTGCGTACAACAGAGGAGCAACAGATTACGCTTAATGCTATTGCGAGGAATACCAAGTTATTGCTTGATGCGTTTGAAAGGCTATCCCCTGATGGCGATGCGCTTATGGTGACTACGGCATGAGCTTTAAAATTGTTACTCTAAACAATATTACGTTTGACGATGTGATAGAATCGAATATTAATGAACCATGCCATGTTGACCCGCTCCCCCTGGATCCACCAGGTACAGGCGGCGTGCAATGCGATGTTGACCCGGATGTATGGGCCGTGGGGCGGACATATGATATTGGGGATAGGTGTTATTTGGCATCTACGCATACCATTTATAAGTCGCGGGTTGATGGCAACGTGGGGAAACGGCCGGATGAACACGAGTGGGATGGGACCACAGGCGAATGGTATAACGACGGGTACACCAACAGATATCGAATGATTGATAAGTTTACTAATACTTATTGCGAAGGCACCACGACAATAGAGCCAGATCATACTGTAACTATAATCCCAATTGATTTTACAATTAATGTCGGATACGCCGATACGATTTGTTTGTTTGGGGTGGATGCCGATCAATGCATTATTACGCAGACAGACAACGGTACGGGGGAAGTAACATATTCCGAAACTATCCGTGTGTCCCGTGAACCGTCAACAAGTTGGTGGGGATATTTTTTTGGGAAGACGGCCAAGATTGCGACGGTTTACAGGACTATCCCGCATAGAGACGCTAAGATACGAGTACAACTTTCTGCACAGGACAGAAAGACGAAAATTGGTATTTTTGTGGCGGGGGTAATGAAAACCTTCGGCCGTGTTAAATATGGTGTGGAATCATCGATCATAGATTATTCGAAGAAAATTGTTGACAATCTTGGGTATATCAGCTTGGAGCCTGGCAGATATGCACGTCGTTTTAGATGTGATATATATCTTAAAAATAGTGAGTGCGATTATGCGATGAACTCTATTATCGCCGAGCGCGGGGTCCCCGCTGTCTATGTAGTAGATGAAAACCGTCAATCTTTGATTGTGTATGGTTTATGCAGGAATTTTAGTATATACTGGGTAGGCCCGTTATACTCAAAAGGTGTTATTGAGATTGTGGGTCTTACTTAATCCTGTGCGAAGAGGTGCCATAAAATGAGCATTACTCAGATAATAACGGCGCTGCCGATACCACCTGACCCAGACGATCCCCCTACTTTTGATGACCGCGCATATGCTTTTACTAGCGCTCAGGTTAATATGGCTGCCGAAATTAACACAGCGATTTCGCAAATAAACAGCACTGAGGCAGACATCAATACGTCTGAGGCCAATGCGCAGGCATATTCTGAGGCTGCTGCGTCGAGCGCAAATTTTAAGGGAGATTGGTCATCAAGCACTACTTATGCGCTCGGGGATTCTTGCTATTATGGTCTTGCTATATGGCGCAGTTTATCGGCAGAGAATTTAAATCACGCGCCTTATTATGGTTCTGCATATTGGGCCATGACATGGAGGCTAAGCATGGAATATGGTCAGTGTATTTTAAAAAAGAGTGGTTCTGATTTGGTATTAACACCATATAATGGCAATCAAATTCTTATTGACAAAGAAAGCCGAAAGCTTTCTGCGCCATGTACTTTGTCCGCGACTGGGCTGTCTGCTGACACGCTTTACTATATTTATGCATATATGAGTGGGTCGACAATTACACTTGAGGCATCCACTACAGGGCATACACAAGATTCTGACTATGGGCATGAAGTCAAGATTGGAGACGCGACAAGAACGTTTGTTGGCATGGCAAAGACTATAGCGGGGCCTGCGTGGGCTGATACAGATACACAGCGATATGTTCGGAGTTGGTATAATCGTGATGCTCCTGCGATATACGCTGCTCTTACAGCAGATTATACATTTGATTCAGCTTATACATGGACAGAAATATTGACCGTTAATAAGTCTATTTTGTGCTGGGACGGGGAAGTGGCAATAATGCGGAGTGCATGTTTTTATATCAACCAATCATCTTCTACTACGGATAGAGCGCAGGCGGCACTAGGCATAGATAGCGGGAGGTTGTCCCCAAGCGCTGAGGCGAGAATAGGCCCAGGTGCAATTGCCAACCTCCCAGTTACAATTTATGTTCGCCTTTCTGAAGGAGAACATGTTTTCAGATTATACGGTTGGGTTGGTGTCACAAATATACAATGTGATGCTGGCAGCTATCTTTCCGTTAGGATAAAGTAAGGAAGGCGCCATAAGCAAATACGTTGCCCCGCATCATTTATCGGAGTAAGCTATGAAGCTGACAGTTGCATGGAATCTATTTAAGAAGGGCGGAGAAGTATCAAACCCTGGCGCATGGAAGAATGCAACTATTGTTGCTGACTTTTTGGCCGCACTGGTAGTTTTTTTGGCAGAGTTTGATATTATCGATTTGCGATCTGTTGTTGATAGCCAAACACTTAATACAATTGCTCTTGGTGGCATTGCAGTGGGCAATATTATTGCGACTGTTATTACGTCAAAGAAAGTTGGGATCCCCAATAAAGAATCGCGGTGAAAGCGGCGATGTTATTGTTAATGCTATTAGCGTTATCGTCTTGCGCCTCTTTTTGTTGCGTGCAACATTGCCGGCCGGTAGCCGGGATGAAAAAGTATCAGATAGACCTCCCGAGCGATTGGATGCTTGGCGTAAAATGCGATATAGGAGGAAATGAGAAATGAGCGCGATCATCAGAATGGCGTTGGTGGGTGCTATTAAGTCTCTTCTCGGATCTGAGTGGTGGGGTAAAGTAAGGCAGGCTGTCAATG
>DYKV01000320.1 GCA_020722415.1 Anaerolinea sp. | reverse complement strand
ATTATCTCATTAAATCTTTGGTGGGTTAACTCGTTGGAATGCATTTCCATGTTTCGCTTTCGAGCTATCTTATCATACTAATCGAGCACTTTTTCTGCCACTTCCCCAATTTTATAAGTTTGATCGGGTTTCCGCTGTTATCCATCTGAATGATATCCATAAAGCTCAATAATTTGATTGAGAACTGCTCCACATTTTATGTTGGGGATGTCAATTTATTCGAGTAATGTGGATTAGACCTAGTACCGCTGGATTAAGTGATGATAGTGAAAATCTTAAATAAGATCATGAGAGAGATGAGGTCTAATTGGAGAAAAGACGCTATCCCCATTGCATCAATTCAAAGATGTTCCCCGAAAAACCATTAATCTGTAACTAACGTTCCGATTGCTTCCCCGTGAATTGCTTTGCGTAAAACATCCTCTTGCCACAGGTTTAAAACCAAAATTGGCAAATGATTATCCATACAGAGAGAAATTGCAGTACTATCCATAACTTCCAGGCGGCGGTTGATAGTTTCCATATAGGTTAGATGCTCAAAGCGAACTGCGCTTGGGTTTTTAATCGGATCTGAATCATAAACGCCATCCACTTTGGTGGCTTTGATTAAAACATCCGCTCCAATCTCCATCGCCCGCAACGCTGCCGCTGTATCCGTAGAAAAATATGGGTTGCCGGTTCCTCCGCCGAGGATTACCACCCGTCCTTTCTCCAAATGGCGGATCGCTCGGCGGCGGATATAAGGTTCTGCAACCGCATGCATCTCCACGGCAGATTGAACCCTCGTCACCATTCCCCGTCTTTCCATAGCGTCCATGAGCGCGAGAGCATTCATAACCGTTGCCAACATTCCCATATAATCTGCAGTGGCTCGATCCATCCCACGATCAAGTCCAATTTTTCCCCGCCACAAATTACCTGCCCCAATCACAATAGCTACGCTTACCCCCTCTTGGCGTACCTCTTGAACCCGGTCGGCGATTTCTTCCGCTCGGCTAGGGTCAATCCCATATCCTTGCTCACCCGCCAAGGCTTCGCCGCTTAATTTCAACAAGATTCGCCGATAAATTATTTCACCAGACATATCTTAGACCTCCGTCATTTGCTAATAAATGAATCCCTTGAATTTATCCTGAATATGTTGCTGATCTCTTTTTTTTGTCCAAATTTACTTCAAAAATCAACTAAATCATAAAAAAAGAGCCAACCAAATGGTTGGCTCACGAGAGTTAATCTGCTGTGCTCTCACCCCGTTCCCAGCGCACAAAACGTCGAATGACAATATTTTCACCTGTTGAAGCAATGTTTTGTAACAAGAGTTGTTCAATGGTGAGATTTTCATCGCGAATATAAGGTTGCCTGAGTAAAACCACTTCGTCCTTAAATTTTTCAATCCGCCCTTCCACAATTTTATCTACCACTGCTTCTGGTTTCCCCTCTTCCAAAGCGCGCGTGCGGGCAATATTCCGTTCGTGTTCCAGCTCGCTTTCAGGGATATCATTTTCGCGAATATAGCGCGGTGCTGCAGCAGCGATTTGGAGCGCCACCTCGTGGGCGAAAGCGCGAAATTTTTCTGATCTGGCTACAAAATCAGTTTCGCAATTGACTTCCACCATCACACCGATTCGTCCATCGCCGTGGGTATAGAGTTCTAAAACTCCTTCGGAAGCTTGGCGGTCGGCCCGTTTCGCTGCAGTGGCTAAGCCTTTTTCACGGAGTAAATCAACCGCTGTTTTAAAATCACCATTAGCCTGTTCTAGCGCTTTGCGGCACTCTAAGATCCCTACACCAGTTGCCTCACGTAGTTCTTTAATTTGTTGTGTTGTAATTGCCATAGTTAATTTTCATCCTCTTCATCAATATCCTCATCATCCAGCCCGCCCTTTTTCATCGGAAAATCTTCTTCCTCTTCACCCCAATCAATATCGAAAGCCTCATCGTCCTCTATCCCAGAAGCTTCTTCATCCACAAGCAGCTTAGCTCGTCCACCTAATTTCGCTAAAGTTGATTCACCCAATAAGTCCTCGTCTGCGAGCTCCACCTCTTCTTCTGGAATCTCCTCTTGGCTTACTTGTTCTTCAGGAATTTCTTTCCGAAGCGCTTTCCCTTCGATAACTGCATCAGCCATCTTGGAAACCAATAACTTAATCGCCCGGATTGCGTCGTCATTAGAAGGGATAACATAATCTACGTGAGTTGGATCACAATTAGTGTCCACCAAAGCAACCACCGGGATATTCAGCAAGTTTGCCTCATGGATGGCAGTTGCTTCACGGTTCACATCCACCACGAACAAAGCTTCGGGTAATCGGACCATTTGGCGTACGCCACCCAGTAAGATTTCCAACTTTTCAATCTCACGAGTTAGGATCATCGCTTCTTTTTTGGTCAAGCGGTCAAACTCACCCTTATCACGCATGCGTTCCAATTTCTCTAACTCATTGATCCGTTGGCGAATGGTACGCCAATTGGTAAGCATTCCCCCCAGCCAGCGCACTGTTACATAAGGCATTCCACAGCGGATAGCTTCGGTTTGGACAGTCTCTTGAGCTTGTCGTTTAGTGCCGACAAACAACACTGTACCACCATTCGCCACAATATCGCGGATCAAATTGTAGGATTGTTGGACTGCCTTTGAGGTTTTTTGTAGATCAATAATATGAATCCCATTCCGTTCTGTGAATATAAAGGGCTTCATGGCTGGATGCCATTTCTGGGTTCGATGCCCGAAATGAACACCGCTTTCCAGCAAGGCTTTCATGGAAATAACTGACATTACTTAACTCCTTTTTGCGTTATTCCTCCGCCTTCGTCAACCCTGATCGCCACCGTAGTTTCCCGTTGCGGGCGTAACCCCACATACGGCACGCACGCTCAGGTCAGAAAGCGTGAGTAATTAGATTGCCCCCGCTCTAACGGGAGCGCGTCACAGTATATCACAATCTTTCGTGAAAATC
>DYKV01000319.1 GCA_020722415.1 Anaerolinea sp. | reverse complement strand
GGAAAACCCGCCTCGGCAACCTGCTATATTTGTCTGCACCTTTCATCTTTGATCTAACGAAGATTCAGGTACGTTGAACAGGATAGCGGGGCGATGGCTAGACTAATAGGAGAAGCTATGATTCGAATCTTTGATGTCGCCTTTGCTCAATCATCCATATTAAAACGTATGGCATGGGACGAGTTCGCTGTTCCCGAATCCATCCTTGCGAAACTTGAGTCCCTATTCGGCGAACGTGTCTCGCCGGATGAAGCGGTGCGCCGCATTTTGGCGGATATCCGTCGTAATGGCGACCAAGCCATTATCGAGTGGACCATGCGCATTGACTCTATTGATTTGAAAACCATCTCCGTTTCGATGGATCAAATCAAAGCCGCATATCATCTTGTTGCTCCACAGGTTGTAGAGGCTTTGAAATTAGCGGCGCAACGCGTCGAAGCATTTCATCGCAGGCAGCCCACGATAAGTTGGATACACAATGATGACGAAGGCACGCTCGGGCAGTTGGTGAGACCAATTGGGCGCGTCGGGGTGTATGTACCAGGGGGTAGTGCGCCATTGCCAAGCACAGTGCTGATGACGGCCATCCCTGCAAAGGTGGCGGGAGTGCCGTTTATAGCCATCATCTCGCCGCCGCAACGCGCCACTGGAGTACCTCACCCCGCGATATTGGTGGCGGCGGATATTGTCGGCGTGCAAGCTGTGTATTGTGCAGGGGGGGCGCAGGCGATTGGCGCCTTGGCATTTGGCACAGAGAGTGTCCAACGCGTGGATAAAATCTGCGGTCCTGGGAGTTTATTTACCACGCTGGCAAAGCGACAGGTTTATGGAATGGTTGGCATAGACGGACTGCCGGGCCCGACGGAAACTGTCGTCATTGCTGACGAAAGCGCTGACCCGAATCTGGCAGCGTCCGATTTGCTGGCGCAAGCCGAACATGACGTGCTTGCCTCTGCAATTATGCTCACACCCAGCCGAGAATTGGCAGAGAAAGTTCAGGCAGCTGTTGCGAGACAGATGGAATCACTCAGCCGCTCTGATATTATTTCGCAATCGCTTGAACACCGAAGCGGAATCATTGTCACGGAGAATCTTGATCAAGCTTTTGACCTGGCAAACGAATATGCTCCTGAACATCTATGCTTGCTGGTGAAAGACCCGTGGGAGCATGTGAGCAAAGTACAAAACGCGGGTGGAATCTTCCTTGGCGAAATGAGTTTTGAAGTGCTTGGAGATTACGTGGCAGGGCCAAGTCATACCATGCCTACGGGAGCGACGGCGCGCTTCGCCAGCCCTGTCAACGTGAATGACTTCGTTAAAATCATCAGTCTGGTGGACTTGAACGAAAAAGCTCTGCACACCATAGGGCCGGCGGCTGAAGTAATTGCAAAAGAAGAGGGTCTCTCTGCACATGCCTCCGCTGTGAGACAGAGGCTGGAGAAGATAATGTAACAATTTGGGCTTACTACTTTGACAATGTCATATTTTCGTATAACTTAGTACCCTCACCCTTACCCTCTCCCAAAGGGAGAGGGTAAGGGACACGAAAACGGATTTTTGCTCCCCTCACCCATCGGCGGATGGATTGATTCCGAGAGAAAGCAGACGATTTTTCGAATGTGACATTGTCAAACTACCCAAAGATCAAAATTTTTCCATCGAAGCCACTCTTTGTGGATCAGATAAGATGAAGTTTTACAGCATGGAAAGAAAAAACTGGCAGTCGGTTGACTGCCAGTCTCCTGGTTATTTCTTCAAAACTGTTTGGAGGATTGTTTCCTTGCTGATTGGCTTGGTGCAGAAGAACCAATCGTGGCAGGTGACATCTTTCTCTTTGCCTTCCATGCGGTCTTTGGCGGCGCCACTAGAACTAGCAGGCGGTACGATGACATCGTCGCCGGGCTGCCAGTCGGCGGGGGTGGCAACGGAGAAGGCGTCGGCGGTTTGCATGGCGATGAGGGCGCGATAGAGTTCATCGAAATTGCGTCCCAGACTGAGCGGATAGTAGATGATGGCGCGAATGATGCCCTTGGGGTCAATGAAGAAGACTGCCCGCACGGCTTTGGTGCTGCTTTCGCCAGGTTGGATCATGCCATATTTTCTGGCAACTTCCATGGTGATATCTTCGATGAGCGGGAACTTGACTTCAACATCCTTCATGCCTTTATATTCGATTTTTTCCTGGATGGTGCGCAGCCAAGCGATGTGGCTGTACAAGCCGTCCACCGAAAGCCCAACCAGTTTGCAGTTTGCCTGAGCAAACTTATCTGCCAGCGTGGCAAAGGTTATAAATTCGCTGGTGCAGACTGGGGTAAAGTCGGCGGGATGGCTGAAGAGAATGACCCAACTGCCTTTGAAGTCAGCAGGGAAGTTGATTTCGCCCTGGGTTGTGACAGCTTTGAATTCGGGGGCGGGATCACCAATGCGGGGCATTGGAATGATTTGGGATTCGGTAGTTTCCATAATTGTTTCTCCTTTTTGAAAATTATTGATAGTTTCGTTTTTGACAAGAGGGACAAAGCCCGTAATAAATTAAACGCGCTCCGAGCAGTTTGTAGCCCGAAACAGCGCTAATATCATCATTGAGAAACGCCACATGCAAAGATGGGACGTCTATGATTTTATGGCAGGCGATGCAGGCGAGATGGACATGTGGGGTGATGTTTGCGTCGTAATGGACCGTGTTGTCCCCGCTGTGCCCGAGCACGTTAATAACACCTAAATCTGCCAGTGTTTCGAGAGTGTTGTAGACGGTTGTCAGGGAAAGTGACGGATACTGGGCGCGAATGCTTTCGTAAATCATTGCCGCGGTAGGGTGTGAATCTGTTTCTACCAGAAGCTTGCAGATAGCAAGTCTCTGTGGAGTCAAGCGTAATCCTGCTTGTTTAAGGGATTTGGTTAGATCTTCTAAAGTTGACATTTGTAATTATTCCAAATTTGTAATGATTATAACTAGATAATT
>DYKV01000318.1 GCA_020722415.1 Anaerolinea sp. | reverse complement strand
CGCCAGACCATGAACCAATTATTGCCACCAGGTTTTAGCAATGTAGAAATCACTGCTGGTCTTCTGCAGGGTTACCGTATGTTTCTTGACTTGCACCAAGAAAAAGACTATTGGCTTGGGATGTACGAAGTTGAACTGCAGGATGCGATTCGAGATTTCGTCAAACCGGGCATGATTGCTTATGATGTTGGGGCAAATGTCGGCTATATTACGTTGATGTTCGCTCGTCAAGTAGGGGCTAACGGGCATGTGTTTGCTTTTGAACCCCTTCCCCAGAACATCTCCCGCCTCCGCCAGAATATAGAAGTTAATGAAATGACCAAAAGAGTTACCCTTTATCCTTGGGCGGTGATTGATAACTCTCATCCGGTGGAGTTTTGGGTTGGACCATCGGATGATATGGGAAAGGTGGCTGGATCAGCTGGTCGTCAAAATGTTCATTATCAATCGCCCATCTCCGTTAGCGGTGTTGCGCTTGATGCATTTGTCTTTCAGCAAGGTAATTTAGCGCCTGATGTGGTAAAAATGGATATTGAGGGCGGTGAAGTCTTGGCGTTGATGGGCATGAGAGGCATTCTGGCAGAGAAAAAACCATTGGTCTTTTTGGAATTGCATGGAGAAGAATGCGCCCAATCGGCTTGGAACACTTTTCATCAGTCAGGATATACGCTGACGAAGATGGTGTGCGGGTATCCAATTATTTCATCCCCGGCTGAACTGAATTGGAAATCTTATGTTGTTGCGTTTCCTCTGGATTATAATCAGAATAAATTGAAATGATGCACCAGAACTTAAGGTTAGGTATTCAACAACGGGTTTTACCCGATTATCGAGCTGCTTTTTTTAATGCCTTAGGACAACTCGTTGAGCAGAGATTAGCCGTTTTCGGTGGACAACCCCTTGTTCAAGAGGGAATAAAAACTTTAGGCGAATTAAACGATGCCCAAGTCTTCTGGGGACGCAATTATACGCTATTTGATCCCAGCCACCCCTTCTTTTTGTGTTGGCAGCATGGTCTATTAGAATGGCTGAATTGCTGGCAACCCCATGCCTTAATCGTGGAAGCAAATCCGCGTTTATTGTCCAATCGGAAGGCAATCGAGCGGATGCATGCTAAAGGCGGAATAGTCATTGGTTGGGGCTTAGGTGCACCATCCATAGATGGGGAATTTGCTCAAGTACGCCAGCATGAGCGACTAGTTTACCTGCAGAGTCTGGATGGAATCATCGCCTATAGTAAACTAGGCGCCAGACAGTATCTAGCGCTGGGGCTGCCTGAGGAGAGGGTATTTGCAGCCACAAATGCTGTTTTACCAAAACCATCTACGCCGCCCTATCATCGTCCGATACCTGTCATTAGCCAATTGCAAGTTTTGTTTGTCGGACGGTTGCAGAAACGAAAGCGGGTGGATTTGCTCATCAAAGCTTGTGCATCCCTGCCAAATGAATTAAAACCACTATTATTTATCGTTGGTGATGGTCCAGCTCGTCCTGAACTAGAAAGGTTAGCCATGGAGATCCTTCCAGCCACGATGTTCGTCGGCGATCAACGGGGTGAGAGTCTAGCGACGTACTTTAAACAGGCGGATTTATTTGTGCTGCCCGGCACGGGTGGCCTTGCGGTTCAACAGGCAATGGCTTACGCATTGCCGGTTATCGTTGCCCAGGGCGATGGCACGCAGGAAGACCTGGTCGGTCCTAAAAATGGCTGGGTTGTCCCAGCCAATGATCTTAATGCATTAACCCAAACCTTGCGTGAGGCACTGAGTGACATCCGCCGCCTACGGCGGATGGGGTTAGAATCATATCGAATCGTGGCTGAGGAGGCAAATGTAGAGAAAATGGCTGAGGCATTTGTCTCAGCCATTGAACGCGTTTGGATGTTAAGCCATAAAGCTTATTCACTTTGATTGTTTATCCTGCTCGAACGACAATTTTAACAATTTCATCCCCCACCTGAATCGCGTCTACTACGTCTTGTCCCTGAATCACTTTGCCAAACACAGTATGCTTGCCATTCAAGTGCGGTTGTGGGGAGTGGGTAATGAAGAATTGAGAGCCATTGGTGTTTGGACCTGCATTCGCCATGGAGATTACCCCCTTTTCGTGGACAAGAGGGTTATTTTTCACCTCGTCGGCAAATTGATAGCCGGGCCCGCCGCGTCCAGTGCCGGTTGGATCCCCGCCCTGGATCACAAAATTAGGGATGACGCGGTGGAATGTTACCCCATCATAGAAACCCTGCCGAGCTAGGAAAACGAAGTTATTTACCGTAAGCGGGGCGTATTGAGGATAAAGCTCCAACTCAATATCTCCGCGGCTGGTTTGCATTACCACATTAATGGTTTTATCTACCGCTATGGATAGCTGTGGTGGTCGCTCCCATCGTAAAGTTGTCATAAATTTGATCCTTTCTAAAACAAATCGATGGGTAAATTGTACCTTAACAAAGCATATCGCCTGGGTTGATTTCCCATAATTACGAGCAAGGCATCGTTGCTTTTGTTTTCACCATCTCGATCATCCATGCACTCGGCTTGGGCAGGACGGCGGAGGGCATAATCCAGTTAATGCAGGTTCCAGTTTATCTACGCAGAGGAATTGTCAACACGGCTGAGGTGATAAAGGAGATACTTTATCGAGGCAATCCGATTGAGCGCTTAAAGGATCTCACCAGTCATCATGCTTGAGGCGCAGTGATAGCATACTTGGCGTCTGTGTTGCTCCATACTCCGTTCTGGAGGATGGGAGGGACTAGCCAGATTGGGGTGTGATGCATCAAATGACTAATTAATGCGTTTGAACCTTATGCCGTTACCCTACGCTGCGCAACGCAGGTGAATGCCCGCCGTCCGGCATCCTGCAAGTCCAGCGGGCTGTGCACGGCTTTGGCGCCGCACTGGAGGAGGCGGGTGTAGATCATCGTGGTGAGGATGTCACCCCTTCCGGCTTCGCCACCTCCC
>DYKV01000317.1 GCA_020722415.1 Anaerolinea sp. | reverse complement strand
ATAATTATCCAATCTCTAGAATTGATTAAACCATTGCCTGCAGAATAAGGATTAGTATAGATGGGATTTAGAGTTTAACAAAAGATTGTTTTCGACCAAAAAAGCCACCAATTAAATGAGCCATTGCGTATAGTTCCAAAGAAAAAGGGAGATAACCGCCATAACCTAATAATGGCATTTCGAATATTTTCATCCAACTGCCCCACGGAATAGTATATATCCATTTTGGATTGGCGTAATAATTCCACATTTCCCAAAAGAAACCACAAATTAATACCCCAAGCCAAAGAGAAAGCACAGGGCGCCAATCTCCTTGATCAGTGTAGCTTGCCAAATTAGGGTTATGCAACCAGATATTGATTGGTTCAAGAATGAAATAAAGCGAGATCCAAACAAAAGGGAAAAACAAATGCGGGAATTTCCACATTAATCCGAGTAATATCCAGCCACTCAGAAAGAAAGTTAAGGTAACTGACCGTGTCGGGGATAGGCGCGGTCCTTTTGGGAGATGTTGAATAAAAGAAAAGCTGCGAACGAATTCAGCAGTACCAAACACAGCGGGGATGACGGTTGTGAAATTCAACGTCGCCCAAAAGGAAAAAGCCAAATAGCTGAATTGGCTAGTTCCAAGATATTGCCAATTATGCAATCGCTGGTTTATTCCCTCGAATAACCACCAAACGGGGGCGGAAAATAAAAATAGGGCAATGTATGCTTTATAGCTGCGGTGCAACGGCGAAGTACCGCTGCGCAAATAAGTTAATCCATCTATGGTCAAACAATAACCCAACCAGAGCCCAAAAAAGAGATAGTGCGTGCGCGGGCCGGGTAAAGACCAATTTAATGCCCAACAAATAAGGCTAAGGAATAAGCCGAACCATCCATATAAGGGGAAAGGATTACGGGATTTTTTCATACAATTCCACCAAAACACCAAAGGCACTCTCGGGATGAATGAATGCATAGCGGCGTCCACTCTGATCGACGCGTGGCTCTTCGTTAATCAAGCGGATGTTATTTTGTTTTAATCGAGACAGCATCGCCTCTAGATTATCTACTTCGAGGCAAAGATGATGAATGCCAGCGCCTCGTTTGGATATATATTTCGCCAGCCCCGAGTCATTACTGGTTGGAAAGACTAATTCAATTTCGCTTTCTCCTAAAGGAAGGAAGGCTACTTGGGCTTCTTCCTGCGGGATATCACGCAGTTCGCTATTCTCTATTCCGAGAATATCTTGCCAAAAAACGAGGGCTTGCTGCAGGTCAGTTACCGCAATTGCAACGTGATGAATTTTCTTGATGCTTGACAAATCAACCTCCAAGTCATCCTAAAATTGAGGAGGGTGGTATTCTCCCCAGACTCGTCGTAAGGTGGAGCAAATCTCGCCTAAGGTGAGATTGTTCTCGACGCATTCAATAAATAAGGGCATTAAATTATCATTACCTCGGGCTGCCACCTCTAAATGGGTAAGCAGCTCTTGAGCTCGTTGAGGATTGCGCTGCGAACGGATTTTAATCAACCGTTCTCGCTGGGATATCTCAATGCTCGGATCGACTATTAACCTTTCTAGTGTTATCTTTTCGTCGGTTTGAAATTGATTCAATCCAACCACAATTTGCTCTCCGCGTTCGATGCGTCGCTGCGCTTCATAGGCAGCATTTTGGATTTCGTTTTGAATGAAACCGCGTTCAATTGCGATTAATGCACCGCCCATTTCGTCAATTTTTTGGATATAGTCCGCGGCGCGTTTCTCGATCTCATCGGTTAAATATTCAACTACGTATGAACCAGCCAGTGGATCGATGGTGTCTGCCACTCCGGATTCATAGGCGATGATCTGTTGGGTGCGTAAGGCAACTTGTACGGCTTTCTCGGTCGGCAGCCAGAGCGCCTCGTCCATGCTGTTCGTGTGTAAGGATTGAGTGCCGCCGAGTATCGCGGTTAACGCTTGTAAGGTAACCCGCGCAATATTATTCTCGGGTTGTTGGGCGGTAAGGGTTGAGCCACCGGTTTGGGTGTGAAATCGCAGCATCCAAGAACGGGGATTTTGGGCATGAAAGCGTTGGCGCATGATTTTTGCCCAGAGCCGGCGGGCTGCGCGGAATTTGGCGATCTCTTCGAAAAAGTTATTATGGGCATTGAAGAAGAATGAGAGTTGATCGGCAAATTCATCTACATTCAAACCGGCTGCTATGGCTGCCTGGACATAAGCGATCGCATTGGCAAGAGTGAAAGCGACCTCTTGCACTGCAGTGGAGCCGGCTTCGCGAATGTGGTAACCTGAGATGCTGATCGTGTTCCAATGGGGCACTTCTTTTTGGCAATAACGAAAGACATCGGTGATCAGACGCATGGAAGGTTTAGGTGGAAAAATGTAGGTTCCGCGGGCAATATATTCCTTTAGAATATCGTTTTGAATAGTTCCGCGTAAGTGGCGGATTTCTACACCCTGTCGTTTTGCCACTGCGATGTACATTGCTAACAAGATGGCAGCTGGCGCGTTAATTGTCATGCTGGTTGATACTTTATCTAAAGGGATATCACGGAAAAGGATTTGCATATCTTCAATAGAGGATATTGACACGCCAACCTTTCCAACTTCTCCCATTGCGATTGGATCGTCCGCGTCAAAACCAATTTGAGTGGGTAAATCAAAAGCGACCGAAAGCCCGGTTTGCCCTTGTCTTAGTAAATAACGATAGCGGCGGTTTGATTCTTCAGCGCTGGCAAAACCGGCATATTGCCGCATTGTCCATAGCCGGCCTCTATACATACTTGGTTGTACACCTCGGGTGAAGGGATATTCGCCCGGAAATCCTAATTGTTCCATATAATCTGGGTCATCATCTGGTGGGATGAGCAAGCGAGGCATACTAATGTTGGAAGATGTATAGAACTCTTTCTTGCGCTCTGGAAATCGTTCCAGCTGTGGTTGAAGAGCTTGTTCTTCCCAACGCTTGAACTCAT
>DYKV01000024.1 GCA_020722415.1 Anaerolinea sp. | reverse complement strand
TTATCACCAAGTTTCCCGATAACAATTTCAACTTGATCCACAGGCATGATAAAAACCCGTTCGCGCATAGTTTTATCCATCGGTTCAAGCAGAAGCTTCCCGGCGTTGGCTACGCCGCCGGTAACAATGATGCGACGGGGACCGATAGAGGCACATAAAATTGACGCAGCAACGCCAAAGTAATACCCGGCTTGATGGTAGATATCTTGGGCAATCTTATCTCCATTTCGGGCAGCTTGAGCAATCAGAGCTGGGGTGATACGGTTAAGATCATATTGACAGAGTTCACTGATTTGGGTGGTCAATCCTTGGGCTACTGCTTTCATCCCCATGGCGGCAATAGCCGGCCCGGAAGCAAAGGCTTCTAGACAGCCATAATTTCCGCAGCCACAGCGCGGTCCGTTGAAATCAATGGTGATGTGGCCAAGCTCACCGGCCGTGCCGCCGATTCCTAAATGAAGCTTTCCATTGATGATCAATCCGCCCCCCACCCCGGTCCCGATTGCAAAAAGGGCTATGGTATCTACTCCCTGGCCAGCACCAAATTTCCACTCTCCATAGGTGATCGAACGGGCGTCGTTGAGAAGAGCGGTGGGCAGACCGGTCAGTTGTTGAATTGTATCCCGGAGGGGCACATGCGGCCAAGTTCCATAGAGATTGGGCAGGAATAGGGTTTCTCCTTTTTCCATATCTAAGACGCCCGGTACGCCAATGCCAACTCCGGCGATCTCCTGAGGGGATAAACCAGCAGAAGCAATAGTATGGGTGATGAGATTTGCCATCCGCCCCATGACAGCATCGTGTCCTTCCCGCGCCATAGTTGGCACGCTTTGCTGAGCCAATATAGAGCCACGTTCGACATCCACAACCGCGGCGCGCAGATTCGTCCCACCAAGATCACAACCAACATAAAGTGCCATAAGAGCCTTTCCTCCGTTCTCCTATCCCTGTCCATTGGTGGGCGGGAGATAAGGTGTTGCCAGGGATAAATGTTTGGGAAAGCACACCGGAATGGACAGGGATCAAGGGCTGCAAATTTAGGATTAATGAATATAAGGTTTTAATATATCCCGGGCGAGATAGAAGCCGCGTTTCACTAGCTCTTCGCCGCCTTCAAATGCCCGATCTTCATGTTCGATGCTAATGACGTAATCATACCTCGCTGCGGTCAATGCCGCGAAGAACTTGTTCCATTCGATATCGCCTAAACCAGGTAAGCGCGGTATTTGCCATCCCATCCCTTGGGATAGGACACCATGATTATATAACCCTTCATGGTCAATGTGTAGATCTTTGGCATGGACATGGAAGATTTTGCTGGCGAATTCGCGAATAACCCGTTGGTAATCAATCATTTGCAATATTAAATGCGATGGATCAAGATTGAGACCGAAATTGTCCTCTGGGATAATTTCCCACATCTTGCGCCAAATCGCAGGGGTACTGGCGAGATTATTGCCACCGGGCCATTCATCATAAGAGAAGATCATCGGACAATTTTCTATAGCGATTTTTACCTGACGTTCTTTAGCATACTGGACAATGGGAGGCCAAATTTTCGCGTAATCTTCCAGATTTTGTGGAACGGTTTTATCCTTATCCTTACCAATAAACGTACCCACCATGTTCACTTCTAGTAAAGCTGCAGCATCGATAACTTTCTTCAAATGGGCGATAACCATCTCCCGGTGCTGTGGATCAGGATGCAGGGGGTTAGGATAATATCCTAGAGAAGAAATCATTAATCCATATTGGTCAAGCATTGATCGAATGCTGCGTGCTTTCTGTGAATCCAACCCACTCACATCAATATGGGTTACTCCAGCGTAGCGACGATTGGCTTTTTCGGGAGGCCAGCAAGCAATTTCAATCGCTTGGAAGCCGTTTTCTGCGCCCCAATGGGCAACTTCCTCTAACGAGGAATTGGGAAAAGCAGCTGTAAAAAATCCTAATTTCATATTTGTCCTCCTCAACCTTGATTATAAGCTAATCCATTTTTTCTCACGAGCGCTGCGTTCGATGGCATCACAAAGGATCATTTCGTAATGACCATCAGCAAAGGTGGGAAAATCCGGCATTTTGGTGAAATCCCCATTAAATAAGTAGGTATAAACCTTGTGATATAACTGTTTGAATGTATCGGGGAATCCTTCATTATGTCCACCAGGGTAAGAGGTGACTGCGCGTGCTTCTGGGGAAAGAATGGCTGGATCTTTCATGATAACTTGATTTGGTTGGGTGCGATGACCTACCCATAACTCGTTCGGGCGCTCAGAATTCCAAGCTAGAGAAGATTGAGCCCCATTGATTTCGAAAAACAAACGGTTCTTACGCCCTGAGCAAACTTGTGAAACGGTTAAAACGCCTTGTACATCCTTTTCAAAATGCAACAAGATGGTTGCATAATCTTCGGTGGAAATCGGTTGGTCAACGTAATCCGAAGACTGGAGAATTTTTCCAGTAAAAGTCTCTAATGGCCGAGCTGGTTTTTTTCGCACCGGATAAAATGTCTTAAAGTCTGCGAATACTTCTTTTATTTTTAACCCGCTCACAAACGTCATCAAGTCAAGCCAGTGCGAACCGATATCCCCAACCGCCCGCAAACTCCCGCCAGCCGAAGGTTCTAAGCGCCAATTCCAATCGGTAGGGAAAAGAAGCCAATCTTGTAAATAGCTGCCTTGGATGATGAGTAGATTACCGATATCTCCATTTTGCACCATCGAACGAGCTTGTTGCACCATTGGATACATGCGGATATTAAAATTAACCACATTCACTTTTTGAACCTCGTCAGCCAGACGGACTAATTCAGCGGATTCTTGGGCATTCATTGCGAGTGGTTTTTCACAAATCACATGTTTTCCTGCTTGCAGGGCTGCTTTCGCGAAAGGATAATGTAAGACGTTTGGTGCGGCAATATGGACAACATCAATATCTGCATCGGCCAGCAAGGCTTCCAGTGAGCCATACGCTTTAGGGATTCCCAACTCAGCCGCTTTTTTCTGGGCGGTTTCCAGATCAACTTCAGCCAGACCCAAAACAGGAATGCCGAGCCGGCGCAGCGCTTCTACGTGAGCTGGGCCGATGAAACCTGTTCCAACTATCCCAACCCCAATGGTTGATTTGGCGAGTTTTTTATTCATTGTTCTCTCCTTAATATTTTATTGGATGTTCATGGCAATTAATGGCTTGGATGACGCAGCTTAAACTCATCCAATATAGATTTCGTTGCGGTTGCTCCACAGCGGGTTGCTCCAGCGTCTATCACCGCGAGTAAGGCGTCCAATGACCGAACACCCCCGGCTGCTTTCACCTGCACCCTTTCGCTCACTGATTGGCGCATTAATTTTATGTCTTCGATGGATGCCCCAGAGGGAGCAAAACCGGTCGAGGTTTTTACCCAATCGGCGCCAGCTTGTTCAGCTAATTGGCAGGCGCGCACTTTTTGGACATTATTTAAGTAAGCGTTTTCCAGGATTACTTTCACCTTCACACCCCGACTATGGGCGAGATCGCACACCGCTTTAATGTCATTGTATACATATTCATCATGCCCAGAACGCAACTCGCCGATGTTCAGCACCATATCCAGCTCTACTGCACCGTCTTGGATGGCTTGTTCTGCCTCAGCTACTTTGACAGCAGTGACATTACTTCCATGCGGAAAACCGACCACAGTGGTTACTTTTACGTCAGAATCTTTCAAGATGCCGGCTGCTAATTTCACATGACACGGTTTGACACAGACCGTGGCAACATGATATTCATTGGCGAGCATGCATCCAGCGATCACCTCGTCGGTTGTTAACTCCGGGCGCAAGAGAGAATGATCAATAACTTTCGCTAGTTGATTATAAGTGATTGTTTTGCTGTTAAGTTTGGTCATGATGTGCTTCTCCTTTATACTTTACGCCAGAGATCGATTGGTTTCTCGACTGTGGGAGGATGATAGGGGAAATCAATGCGTCGCCCTTCTCCTGCAGATTGATATGCAGCATAGAGGATTTTCAGCACTTCTCGCCCATCTTCGCCTGTTTCAATCGGTGTTTCTTTTCCTAGGACGCAATTGACAAAATGCTGCATTTCTTGTGGAAAGCCATAATTCCAGACCTCTTCGAACATTGTAAAAGTCCAGCCGCGGGTTGTCCCGGCTTTTTCGACTGCGTATCCATACCCTTCCTGACTGAAAGTCCACAATGAGCTTCCCTTGAGTAAATCGGCGCGGGTATTACCTTTGTTTCCATAGATTTCGCAGCGATCATCTACGCCACCCCCTTTTGCCCAGGAATTTTCAGCTATATTGAGTTTATTGCCTTCGTACTCAATGATCATGATTGAATGGTCTTCGCCTTTTGTACGATCCTTATGCACGAATGTATTGCAATAAGCGGTAACGCTTTTTACTTTTGGCTTGTTGAAGACCCAACGACCATACTCAACCGAGTGGCAGCCCATGTCTAATAGCACTCCCCCACCAGAGAGGTTGACATCCCAAAACCAGGGCATGTGCGGCCCATCATGTTCTTCAGATTGTTTTACCAGGAATGGTTCACCGAGTGCACCTTCTTCGATGAGTTGCTTTGCCCGTACGTATTTCGGCGCAAAACACAATTCCTCAGCGTACATCAATAAAACGCCTGCTTTTTGGGCAGCAGCGATCATTTGATCGGCTTCTTCAAGTGTCTTGCATAATGGTTTCTCACAAATGATGTGCTTTCCTGCGGCTGCGCTATCTAATGTAACTTGATAGTGCAAATAGTTCGGAAGCGCAACCGTCACAACATCGATCTCCTTCATCTTCAGCATCTCGCGGTAATCATTGAATGAATAAGGAATGCCGCGGGCTTTGGCAAATTCATGAGCCCGGTTAGGAGATGCTACGGCAATAACTTCTGCATTAGGGACGAATTGCTTGAATGCATGGGCATGAATGTCGCTGACGAAGCCAGCGCCAATCATCCCTACTTTAACAGTTTTATTCATTATTTACCTCCTTCTATACAATTGTTACTGAGTATTGGTCTTAACTTTTTCTGATGTGCCGCGGATAATTTCTAAAAAACAGCCATCAGCGAGATTTTATTGTGGCGAATTATTGTCGAAAACCACGTTGGCGACCGTAGATGGAAATCATCACTAGTAGAGTTGCGCCTAAAACCATGCGGCGAATCGAATCGGGTATTTGCATTGTGGTTAGCAAACTAGTGATTAGAGTTAAGACGATTGCACCAGCCATAGTACCCCAATAGCTGCCTTTTCCTCCGGAGAGCAATGTGCCACCAACCGCAACCGCAGCGATCGATGGGAAAAGAAATGGTTGTCCAAGTGCGATGAATACCACGCCAGTATTCCCGACCACTAAGAAACCGCCGAAGCCAGCTAATGCGCCGGCTAAGCTATAAACTGCCAAATTTACTGCGGTGACATTTACCCCAGATAGTCGGGAGGTTATCCGGTTTACCCCAATAGCAAAAATATGTTTTCCAAACGCGGTTCGCTCCAAGAGAAGCCACATTAAAATCCCAAAAATCACCCAGATAATAATAGCGTTGGGGATCGGAATTTTAGGGGTGAGCGGTCTGGCGATTAAGCGGGTCATAATGGGTGCCACTTTTCCACTGACATTGCCATGGTTGATGATGATAATCAAACCGGTGACCACTCCCGACATCCCAAGAGTCATCACAAAAGGGGAGATTTTGAGAAAAGTTATTCCTAAACCATTCAATAAACCAATTATGGCTCCCACGATCAAAGAAATCAAGAAGGCAGATAAGACTTTATCGTCCCTTCCATTGACAGTTACATAAGTGAGGATCGCTGTTAAGGTTACAATCGAACCGGCTGAAAGGTCAATACCTTCATACCCGCTCAGGATGACCAGCGTTTGCCCGGCAGCGATTACACCGAGAAAGACGGATAAGCGGACAATATTAGTGGCTTGTGCAAACGCGACATGGATATCTTTTCCAAAGCCATTAGGCAGGAGACCGGAGAGTAAAAAAAGCACTACCGCTAAAATAAGGGCAGCGACTGGTGGAGAAATGTAGAAGCGCTTCATGATTTTCTCCTCCCGAATAAATTAATCAGACCCGGAGCTGCTAATGCAATAACGATTATCGTTGCCTTGACGAATGTTTCCCACCAAGTATTGATGTGAGAGAAGGATATGATATTTTGGATGATACCGAGTGTAAGCGCACCCATGATCGGACCGGTAACTCCGCCCACACCACCGCTTAAAGCAGTTCCCCCAATTACCACTGCAGTGATTGCTGATAATGTCATTGGCGAACCAATTTCAGCATTCCCTGAACCACTTAGCATGGTGATTGCAATCCCAGCCATAGCCGACATTAAACCCGAGATGACATAGGTGCTGAAATGGATCCAAGTAACTGGCACAGCGGTTTCATAAGCGGCTTCTGCCTTACCGCCGACCGCATATAAATAAGATCCAAATTGGGTAGAGCGGATATAACGCCAAATGACTAACAAAATAGCAATGATATAAAAAGCGAGAGGGATTCCCAATGGAGTAGTTGTCCGATAAAACTCGGCGATGGATTGAGGAATACCGCCGCCGGGATTGGGCAGAATGAACAATGCCAATCCGACATAAAGAAAACTTGTTGCGTATGTGGTAATGATGGGTTGAAGACGTAAAATCGCAATGAAGAAGCCATTAATTGCACCGCAGAGCGCTCCAACGAATAATGAGACTATCATATATATCCACATCTTTTCGATGCTGCCATTTAAACCAACGTAAACTGCCAGAATGGTGTTGACGATGGAGACAATTCCCCCTACCGAGATATCAATTCCACCGCCAAGAATCACAAACGCCTGTCCTACCGCCAATAAAACTAGTGGAAGAAAGACACGCATGTTGCTATTGAGAGTCTCGCGGGCAAACATATTAGGCTGCAGGTATAAATTAATTAATAAAGCGACAATCAATAAAGTGGTTGAAAATAAGGCTGGGTATTTCGTTGTCAGGGTTTCCCAGGAAGTTTTTCTCACGCTTCGCCTCCGTTCGAAACACCCAAACTAGCCGCAATAAGATTCTCTTTTGTTAGCGTTCTACCTTTCAATTCAGCTCGAATGATCCCATCGTGTAGCACGAGAACCCGGTCACACAACCCGACCAGTTCATCGTCATCGCTACTATAAAACAAGATTGTTTTGCCCTCCTTAGACAAATTAGTTAATAGTGCGTAGAATTCCGCTTTTGTATTGACATCCACCCCCTTAGTTGGGTCGTCGAGGAGGTAACATTGGGGATTGCGGAGTAACCATTTACCAATCACAACCTTTTGCGCATTTCCGCCGGATAAACTGCTCACTGGGTCCATCAAACTCGCCATGACTAGATTTAACCGATCACCAACCCGAGCTGCGTCTTCTTTCGCCTTTCTAATCTTCAATGGGAACCCATATTTATTCCAAGATGGTAATAGCAGATTTTCTAAAACAGTTCGGATATAAAGTAAGCCTTCCCGGGCACGTTCCCCTGGGACCAGGGCAATGCCATGCTTGATGGCATCCTTTGGATGATGGAAATGAATGGACTGTCCTTTTATTTTAATATTTCCATGAAATGGGATATCGCCAAATATAGAAAGCAGTAAATCGCGCTGCCCCTGACCGCGCAGCCCGCCAACGCCCACCAGTTCGCCCTCATGAACCCGAAAACTAACCCCGTGTAATGTTTCGGTTTGGAGATTTTCGACTTCAAGGTAAACCGATTTAGTTCTACTTTGACTTTCTGATTCGGCTGAGACCTTGGTGAATTGAACAACATTCTCTCTTTCAATCATTAGTTGAATGAGTTCTTTCTCAGTTATATCCTTTATATCCCCTTCTCCAACCGTTTTCCCGTTCCGGAGAACACTAAAGCGGTCGGCAATCCGGAAAATTTCTTCCATGCGATGGGAAATAAAAATGACCGCTTTCCCTTTCGCTTTCCATTGTCTCACTAATTCAAATAATCGTTCCACTTGGCGGTTATCCAGACTGGCGGTCGCTTCATCTAAAATAATCAACCAGGGATCAATGCTTATAGCTTTGAGTATCTCAATGATTTGCTTTTCATCAGGGGAAAGTGCAGAAACTGGAAGATCGGGTTTAAATTTTGTTCGCAATGTTCCATCGAAGAGCGAGAGTAGTTCTTCGGTTTTTTGATTGAGCAATTTACGATTGATAACTTTAAAAGATTTTAACGGCTCCCTGGTTAACCAGATGTTATCGGCGATCGACATTTGGGGAATCAGGCTCAATTCTTGAAATACGGTTGAAATTCCAAGGTGTTTTGCGACTTGGGGAGAAGTGATGCGCACTAGCTTGCCATCGAGGAGTAGTTGACCTCCATCGAGATCAACTACTCCATTGATGACCTTACTTATGGTGCTTTTTCCGCTTCCGTTCGCCCCAATTAGCGCCAGGATTTCACCGCTGTGGATATCAAGATTTGCGTCCGATAGAGCTACTACTCCTCCATAGCGTTTGACAACATGTTGGGCAGAAAGCGCAGCACTCATTGTCCTCTTACTTTAGGAAGAAAGTGTTTAATACTTCTTCGTCGCTCATGATACCATCGAGCAGGTATTGATCGGGTTTGTCCTTGCAGATGTTCAAGCCTTCCTGAAGGTTGTCTTTGGTGATTACGATGGGTACAGGGATGACAAAGGAAAGGCCATTGACGCCGCCTAGCTTGGTCTTGTCAACCTGCTTGCCGAGCAGCATATTGACAGCGATACGCAAACCGGTTGGAGAAACACCAGGGGGATTAGCAACCGCGATAGTTTCGAAGTCGGGATGGTCTTTAAGGACTGATTCCCACAGTTTGAGGAACTGGCAGCGGCCTTCACCGACTCCGACGGGGAACTTAGCCGGGTTAGCCGCGATGACTGCTTGCAAGGCACCGATTGCCATACCATCCTGAGTCCAATAGCCATCTAGTGTGGGATAAGCAGCGAGGAAGTTAGACATGACCTGCTGGCCGGTAGCTTCATCCCATTTACCGGTATCTTTGGCGAGCACTTTGATATCCGGGTAGTTAGCGAGGACTTCATCTACGCCTTCCATGCGAGCGACGTTAGCGGGGTGACCGGGGAAACCTTCGATCTCGACGATGTTTCCCTTGCCGCCGAGCTTTTCAGCGAGCCATTTGGCGCTGGTCTTTGCCCATTCCTTCTGGTCAATGCCGACATTGTAGACACCAGGGACATTCAACTCTTGGTCAACAGAGATGACGATGATGCCCTTCTTGACTGCTTCTTCGAGGGTGGCATTCAGTCCGTTAACATCGCCTGGATTGACGAGGATGGCATCTACACCCTTTGCCATTAGGTTCTGTAACTGCTGGATTTGTCCGGCGACATCGGTGTCAGCACTTTCGATCACCAACTCATTGGTAATGCCCTTGTCCATGTACTCCTTGTTGGTTTCGATCAGTTCAGCGATCATCTGGGTGCGATATTCGCTGCTGATGAAGGGGTTAGAAATACCAATGGTGAATTTCTTGGCAGCTGGCTGAGCTGCTTCGGTAGCCGGGGCTGCAGTTTCAACTGCTACAGTTTGTTGGACTGCTTCGGTTGCTGGTGCAGTTGTTTCTTGCGGTGCTTCGGTTGCTGGTGCAGTTGTTTCTTGTGGTGCTGCCGTTGGAGCAGCGCAGGCTGATAACACCATTGAAACAATGGTGATCAGTATTCCGATATAGATTAAGCTTCGCTTAAACATAATGATCTTCTCCTTCTGAAATTAAGATTTTATTGAGATGTGGAGTGGATGAAACAGTATTTATTATTCGGGTTACACCTCCTTTACGCGACATATAAATTTAGATTGGCAGCAGTCGATGAGGATGGTCTTGAACAACGAATAGATGTTCCAGTGCCAATGCGATCGCACCAATTACCCCGGCGTCAGCGGCTATGTGTGAATAGTTGATCGATAGGTGGGTGGTTGCCAGGGGTAAGGAACGCCGCAAGACCACGCTCCGAATGGCGACCAGTAAATGGTTGCCAAAATTCGCAATTCCTCCACCAATAAAGATATGACTGGGATTGAAGAAATTAACCAAGCTTGCCAATACATCGCCGATCATTTGACCACTTTGGCGAATAATCTCTAACGCCGCTTGATCGCCTTCGCGGCAGGCGGCGTTAACATCTTCAGGGTGAATAATGCCCCCGTTCACTTCCATGAGTTGTTTGAGAAATGGGCTAGCCCCAGAGCGAGCAGCTTGTAACCCTTTTTCGGCAATAGCTGGTCCAGCCGCCATTGCCTCAAGGCAGCCAACGTTACCACACTTGCAAATTGGGCCGTTTTTGTCTACACAGATATGTCCAATATCCCCCGCGCTACCGGTGCTGCCTCGATGAATGAGTCCGTTGGAGATGATCCCTGCCCCGATGCCGGTGCCAATTTTGACGTAAATAAAGTGGTCAAGATTAACGCCATTACCTGCCCATTTCTCACCCAGAGCCATGATATTGACATCGTTATCCACAACAACAAGCGCTTTAGGAAATGCGCGATGGAGGAATTCACGGATGGAAAAATTTTCCCATTCTGGCATGAGGGGAGGGGCAACCAAGATACCGCGGGCGAAATCCACAGGGCCAGGTACGCCTATACCAATAGCTAGGATTTCGTCTGGTTGGCAACCTTGAGAAGCAGCCAGTTGGTGGATAAGTTCTATGCAGCGGTTGAGGAATAATTCTGGTTTACCCCTCACATCGGCTGGTTCACTGATTCGCTGAAGGATGCGGCCGACTAAATCGGAGATGACCAAGTCGATACTGGTTGCACCGATATCGATACCAACCAGATAACCGAGGTTTTGGTTAAGACAAAACAGGCGGGGTTTCCGTCCGCCAATAGACATTGCCTCGCCTGCTTGAACTAAAATTCCGTTATTAAAGAGATGGTCAATAACCTGAAAAGTTTTCGCTTTTGACCAACCGGTTATCAGCGAAAAATCTCGGGAGGTAAGGCAGCCTTGTTTTCGTAATGCCCGAATGATCTGCGCCGTATCTTTATTGATTCTAAACGGGGGGCGCATTTCATGTACCTGATTTGCTTGTAACATCTCAGCGGGCATATTTGGATGGTCCTCTTCGGTTAAGATCGTCAGCTCTGCTGATAAACCCTAAATACTTATTAACTATTTGTAAATAAACATCAATAATTATATCAAACATTAATTATAGAATCAATATCTTTCTTTGTATACAAAAATAAAAACATAGTCTAATTAATAGACAAACTATTCTTTAGGGAATCATTCCTCTTGAATAATCTGGGAAATTTCACCACTGACTTTATCTTTGAGAATGATTTTTAGACGACCATTCGGCATCCGTTCTTCTTTGATCAAGAAATGCCGTTCATCATAGTCTTTGAGAGCGACCTCGGTTGGGGTATAGTGTTCACCCCGCCAGGCAGCCAATTCTACCGGTTCCCATTTTTTCGTGTTTGTTGCTTTGTAGCAGGCGTCAATAACCGCATTGACAATGTAACCATCATAAAAAGTTTCCATGGGGGTTTTGCCGGCGTCCATTGAATTGAACATATCAAGGAACATCTTTACATAGCCAAGAGAACCAATCTCGTCGCCCACCGGGAATAACCAGCCAGTGTCTCCTTCCGCTTTTTCGGCAACATAACCAGCTGAACCAACATTGGTGAACATTTCGAGACCAGTTCGCAGCCAATGATTCAACCAGATAGTACCTTCTGTTCCAGCGATTTCATCGCGCAAATCCATGCCGCCGCGGAAAGTCCAGCTTACTTCGAATTGCCCGATTGCCCCACTATCATATCGGACTAGACCGACGGCGTGGTCCTCGGTCTCAATCGGGTGCACTTGAGTATCTGCCCAACAAGAGACTTCAATGGGTCGGCATTCTTTGCCGATAAAATTCCGGGCGATTTCAATACAGTGACACCCCATATCCACAATTGCGCCTCCCCCAGAGTATTGTTTCATCCAAAACCAGTCGCTGTGAGGTCCGCCATGGGTTTCTCTTGATCGTGCCCAAAGCACTTTACCAAGGGCGCCTTTTTTTACCGAATCCAGCGCTTTGAGTGTTTTGGGGGTATAAACCAAATCTTCAAGGTAACCGTGAAAAACGCCAGCTCGCTCTACAGCTTCCAGCATCTCCAATGCATCGGCCGCATTGGTCGCCAATGGCTTTGTGCATAAAACGGCTTTCCCGGCTTCAGCAGCTAACAGAGCTGCTTGTTTATGCAGGTAGTTCGGTAATCCGATCACGACCGTGTCCACTTGAGAATGCTGAATGGCTTGAGCTAAATCAGTGGTCCAATGGGGAATATTGAATTCTTGGGCAAATTTCTGAGCTGATTGGGCTTGACGGGAATAAACCAGACTGATTTGGTCTCTTCCTCTAAAGTTGAGTAAACTCATGGCGTAAAATCTACCGATAAGACCAGTTCCTAACAGGGCAATCTGATGGTTCATTGGTCTTCTCCTTTAGAAAAAAATTTTGTGAATAAATGTACGAACATTCTAATTTTAGACGATTATGACCATTTCGTCAATTTATAATGCCTATTTAATCGCAAAATTCGGGTATAATTGTTTTATTGTCCGCACATTTATATCCAAAAATGGAGTTGTACCTCAACTATACTATTTTGAGTGCCGTCCTTGTTCGGCAAAGCGGCGCATTCAGCTTGAGGATATTTGTCCCGTGAAAAAGAGTTTGCTGTGGCACAGGAACCCCTGTTGTAAAACTAAACAAGTTGAGGATAGCATTTTATAGTAATTGGGCAATAGATTTATTTTTGCTGAATAGGTTTGATGATCGAATCCCTGAAACTCATTATTAGGAAGGATTACCGCTGATGATAACACCGCGCCAACGTGTATTAACTGCTCTACAACATGACGAACCGGATCGAGTTCCGCTTGCTTTGGGAGGAGGACCGTACGGGGTTGTCGATGAGCTTTATTTCCAGTTACTAAAATTATTGGAACTTTCTGAACCCGTCCCGCCTTTTCGGAGTGGGCACACGATTTCTTATATGGACGACCGCCTTTTGGAAAAGCTTGGCACTGATCTGCGCTATTGTTGGCCCGGTTTATTGCCCAATAGCCCGATAATTTCGGGGGAGGATGATCAAACGTTTTATGATTCGTATGGCCAGATGTGGATACGCGCCAAACCTTACTACTATACGGGGCGGGGAATATTAGCCGATACATCTGATTTGGCTGATCTAGATCGGTTGGTACATTGGCCAGATTTATCTGATCCACGCTGGATGGCTGGTGTTGAGGAGAGAGCGAAAACCTTACGCACGCAGACAGAATATTTCGTGGTAATGCGGATGGTCTCTTCGCATGGTCCTTTCCAAACCGCTTGTGATTTGCGTGGCACGGAAAATTTTCTTATGGATATGGCAATCAATCCCAGCTTCGCCACAGCGTTACTGGATCGAGTCACTACAGTTCAGGAAGGACTATTGCGTTTGGCAATGGAGACCGCCGGTCAATATTTTGACATGATCGAATTGCCTGGCGATGATTATGCCGGCAATCGCAATACCTTGATGTCGTTATCCATGTTCCGCCGGTATATTAAACCCTGTCTATTTCGCCTCATTCAAGTTATCCGCGAGATCAACCCCGAAGTCAAGATCATGCTGCACAGTGATGGGGCAATTAGCAGTTTAATCCCCGATTTGATAGACTTAGGGGTGGATGTGATTCATCCCTTGGAACCCCTGCCTGTTACGGATCTGGCTGGCATTAAAAAACAATTTGGAGATAAAATAACCTTTTTAGGTGGAATTGATATTTCTCACGCATTACAAGGGTCGGAAGAGGATGTTATCCACGAAGTAAAGACGCGTTTAGAACAATTAGCCCAGGGTGGAGGCTATATCCTCGCCCCTTCTAATCACCTGCAAGCGGATATACCAGCAGCTAATGTGATAACACTTTATCGCACAGCTCGTGAATATGGAAGATATCCAATTACAATGAATGCGTAAGTCTGAATTAACCATCCCAGTATGCGTCTTGATCGAGATAGAGCGAAATGGATTTACCCTATTCAACTGTTGACCCCCATAGCCCAGTCCCGTTATATTATCAGGTCTATTTAGATTTGCGGCGGATGATTTACCGCGGCGTGCTCACCAAGGATCAAATTCTTCCCCCAGAGCTTGAGATCTGTCAAGCATATCATGTCGGTCGTCAAACGGTAAGACAGGCGATTGCCAGACTGGTTGACGAAGGTTTATTAGAACGCTTTGCTGGGCGGGGTACTTTTGTGCGATCAATCCCCAATCCAATTCAATTTTTTTTAGATCGCAGTTTTTCGCAACAAATGCGTGAAATGGGCCGCGTTCCAAAATCTCGGGTTATCCGTTGTGAGTTGGGAAAAGTTGAAGCAGATGCCCCGCTAGCCTTAGCAGAAAAAATTGGTTCGGCCTGTCTGGTTTTGGAAAGAATTCGATTGGGCGATGATGAACCAATTTGCCATCAAACATCCTTTGTGATTGAAGAACGGTGCCATGGGATCGAAAAGCTGGATTTCTCGAATCAGTCGCTTTATGAAATCTTGACTTCCCGTTATCATCTAATCATCAATCAAATAGACCATGTTGTGCGTGCAGTTGCGGCCGATACCCTGCGCGCTGAACTACTTGATGTCTCGATTGGCACGGCGTTGCTTTACGTTGGGACAACTACATACTTAGATGACGGGGATGTCATTGAACATTCAGCCAGTTATTATCGGGCTGATCGTTATGAATACCGCACGACTCATCCCCCACACGGAAAACCCTGACCCTATCTTTTTACATAAAGGAGAATGGAATGACGAATTCAGCCTTTGCGTATCTATCTCGCGCGCAAACTATCCTTCATCGTATTCAGGAAACTCAAATGGAAGCCATAGAACAGGCGGCTGATCTGTTTGCGCGCACGATTGCTGACAATGGGTTAGTCCACATGTTCGCTACCGGACATTCTCGGATTTTTGTTGAGGAAATGTTTCCCCGGCATGGCAGTTTTCCGGGTTTTCATCCAATTGTGGAACTTTCTCTCACCTATCATAATCTGGTGGTTGGCTCTAATGGGCAGCGCCAAGCCATGTTCTTAGAACACATTGAGGGTTTCGGGCAGGTTATCTTGCGCAATTTTGTCTTCACACCCCCGGATTGTTTTTTACTCTTCTCGAATAGCGGTGTCAATCAAGTAGTAGTGGATGTCGCTTTGGAGGCGAAAAGGTTACAGATGGCGGTAGTAGCGGTAGTATCATTAGAGCATTGTTTGGGTGTTCCACCATTACATTCGACTGGCAAGAAACTTGTTGATGTGGCTGATATAGTGATCGACAATTGTTCTCCCGGTGGAGATGCCATGGTTACCATATCCGGTTTGGCGGATCCGGTTGGTCCCGGCTCAACCATAGGGGCTGCAGCGGTTACCAATGCGATCAAGTGCCGGGTAGCCGAGAAATTAACCGTAATGGGTAAACCACCCATCGTCCTCACCTCAAACTACTTCATTGGTAACGAAGCAGCCAAAAAGCGATTTGACGAGTGTTACGATGATTATCGCTGTCGGGTGCAAAAGGTCTATGGTTGCTAGGGGTAAATTGCATTAATGGCTGTCAAAATAGACATAAGCCACTTCTAAAGCCAGGTCGTTTGTCAAGGTAATTTCTCCCCAATTAGCCGGGGGGATAGTTAAATCGGGTATAATCCCATTCTTTTCCCAATCCCAATCAGGATGGTAATAAGGAACAAATTTCTCATGGGCTAACAGCAATAAAGAACCATCCTTAAAAGGATAACCCCACAATAACTCCACATTCCCATCCGTTGTTTCTCCCATCAAGTAAGCTCGACCACGATCCTGCAATACTCCAGCACTAAGTTCGCCAAAGGAATAAGTATCCTTACCAATCAAAACAACCATTGGCTTGTACTGAGAACCAGCTTTGTCTATACCCTTGATGACCCAGGGACGTTTATGATTATAGCGATCGACAAAGTAGCCAAGATTCCCATTGGTGAAGTATGCTAGTACACTGCTGGCAATGGACGCCTCACCGCCCATATTTTCCCGTAAATCGAGAATGATGCCATCTAAAGCGCTTGGAGTTGACATTTCTTCCAAAGCTTTACCGAGGCGGTTATCTACATACTCATCATTGAAACCAGCTAATAGCAGATAGCCAATTCGTTTTCCGCCTGGGGTCATTAGAACTTGGTGGGGCACCGGCATACGAGTGTCTACCCTTTCCCGTTTTATTGCTACCAGACGGGGTGGTTCACCAGGGCTTTGCACGGTAACCGTGACGTAAGTACCCTCGGCTCCACTGAGCAAACTTTTATAATTACCTTGATCGTCAAAGAGTGCTTCGCCATTCACCGCAATTATTGAATCGTGCGGTTTCAAACCCGCCGCTTCGGCAGGGCTATTGCGAAATACAAGAATGATCACAATGCGCTTGTTTTCATAATCGGGCGTTGTGAAGATGCCAATGCCGGCGTATTTCGCTGAACCGGCATAAAGCTTCTTTTCTAGCTCGAACTCTGCCGGGGTCCAGTAATTGGAGTGATCGTCATTCAATCGGTAGATCATTTCCTTCATGGATTCATAGAATTGCTGTGGTCCCATCCCGATAGTTAGCCGAGCAACAAATTCGCGATGGACAGCATCCCAATCCAAACCGTTAAAATCGGGATAGAGATATTTATTTTTAACCGTGCTCCATATTTGTTCAAAGAGATTAACTTGTTCCGGTAGGGTAGTCGGAACCGGCGTTGCGGTGGGGGTGATAGTTGGCGTTTCGGTCGGGGTAAGAGTGATGGTTGGGGTAGGTGATGGAGTGATTGTGGGAGTGCGGGTAGGCTTGGCAGTAGCGGTGGCAGTGGGAGAAGAGGTCGGGGATGGGGTTTGTGTTTGCCAGGCGAGAGGTAGTTGGCTTTGACACGCCAAAGCGCTTAGGATGACTAGGAAAAATGCGATGAAGAAGGTTTTTGTTTTCATGAATTGTCCGGAATATTCTTTGCTCATCTAGGGAGTGAACGGGAAAAGATATAACCCTATTTCCCCTAATTTATCTAATATATAAAGCTCCTAAAACTGCGGCAAACAAGGTGACACTGATATAACTATTGATATTAAAAAATGCCAGATCAATATGGGATAAATCGTCAGGTTTAACGAGATTATGTTCCCAAATAAACAGAACGACAGTAATGAACAAGCCAATCCAGTAAGGGAGACCATATTGGAGAAAAACGCCCAAGCAGATTAGCAGGATCACGCTGATGAGGTGGGCTATTATAGAGAGATAAAGCGCAATATTAATCCCAAAGCGCGCCGGAATCGATTGCAAACCATCTTGGAGGTCGTATTCTACATCCTGGCAAGCGTAAATCAGGTCAAAGCCGCCAATCCAAAAAGTGACGATCCCCAGTAATAACCAGGCTGGCAAATCGGATATATGGAAAAGCGAGCTGCGCACAGCCACCCAGGCGCCCACTGGGGCGAGACCATCCGTGAAACCTAGTAAGAAATGGGTTAACCAGGTAAAACGCTTAGTGTAAGAATAGCCAATCAAGAACAAGAACGCTCCCGGCAAGAGAATTAAGGGCAACCGGCCAAGTTGGGCAGCTGCCATAATTAATATCAGTGCTGCCAGAATCGTGCCAAACCAGGCAGTGCGCAGGGAGATTTTTCCGGAAACTAGAGGGCGATTAGCGGTGCGTGGGTTCCGGGCGTCAATATATCGGTCAGCGATGCGGTTGAACCCCATCGCTACTGTGCGAGCAGCTGCCATGGCAATGGTAATCCATAGGAATTGATGCCAAGTTGGCAAACCGTTGGCAGCGATGAGCATCCCTAAATAAGCAAAAGGCAAGGCAAAGATGGTATGCTCGAATTTGATGAGTTCCAGGAAATCTCGGAGGGGTTTCATCTCACATCCATTTACACATTCTTTTTTCCAGCCAGTCTATGGTGTAATATAACCCCAATCCAAGCAAGCTCATGGCGATAACGCCCACGTACATAGCCGGGTAGTTAAACAATGTGCTACCGTTCAGATAGATATAATAGCCCAACCCTTTTTGGGTAGCATATAATTCAGCGATGTATAAAACTGCTACCGCTGTTCCGACCGATTGTCGTAATGCAGTTAGAATAGCCGGTAAACTCGCCGGGAGGTAGACAAAACGAAACAGTGCCCGCCGGCCTGCTCCTAGACTGCGCACGCTGAAGATGAGTTCTTGGCGCAAACTGACAGCTTGATCGCGCACCAAGACCAAGATTTGAAAAAACAAAATGATAAAGATGATCAAGATTTTTGGTGTGTCGCCCAATCCGAAGAAGAGCAAAACGATCGGGACAAAGACTACTTTTGGGATCGGATAGAGGAAGTAGATCAAAGGGGAGAAAAAGGCGTTCAAGCGCGGCGACTGCCCAAGCACTAAACCAGCCGGAACAGCAGTGATAATCGCCAGCAACATGCTGGCAATCACCCGCCATAGGCTCACCAGGAAATGCTCTAATAAGTCGCCCTGGATTTCATGGATGAAAGCTTTTCCAACTATGATGGGTCCGGGAAGAATCGGCCTATGGACCAACCAGGCAGCTGCTTGCCAAAGCAATAGCAGTGCTACAATGGTTATACCCAGGTTTAGGCTAGTGTTGCGAGGTTTCATCTTCCAGAGATGTCTTCGAGATGCACCCGCAGGTCATCACAGAGAGTATGGTAAAGGGAACTTTTACGATAATCTTCACCGGCCTGATGCGGGTTTTGGATAATGGTTGGTGCGCGATGTACTGGGCGCCCTAAGAGTAAGATTTTTTTCCCCAAGATGGCTGCTTCTTCGATATTATGAGTGACAACTATGAGGGTTAAGTTTTGTTCCTCCTGTAATTCAAGAGTGAGATTTTGTAATCCTTCCCGAGTGGGAGCATCTAATGAGGAAAAAGGTTCATCCATCAATAGCAAATCAGGGTTTAAGACGAGCGTGCGGGCGATAGCGGTGCGCTGCCGCTGTCCACCGGATATATGGGATGGGTAGCTGTCGGCAATCTCTAACAATCCTAATCGCTCAAGCCACGGGGTGACATCGGTTTGGGGGATTGATTCCCGGGGAGAATGGGTGCCATCTGGTCCGTAAAAACCACGGATACGCAATCCTAATTCGGCATTTTGACGGACAGTTGCCCAAGGCAATAACCCGTAATCTTGAAGGATTAGCCCATTTTTTGGGCGTGGACGGGTGAGTTCTTCCCCATCAATTTGGATTTTACCTTTGGTAGGGAAGAGCAATCCAGCTAGAAGATAGAGCAAAGTGCTCTTGCCGCAACCGGAAGGACCGAGGATTGCCCACGCTTCTCCCCGTTCTACCTTCCAGGTAAAATCTGCAAAGAGGGGTTCTCCGTTAGGGTAGTTGAACGAAATGCTATCTACCAGGATCATTTGGTTAGAGGGTATTTTATACCAAAACCAGGTGAAAATCTATCCTGGTTGGTCACTTTATTATCCAGATAATAGATATGATGTGAATGGGAGAAGGACGCGGATGAGGTTGGTTAGAGGCATAAGAGAATGCGTGCACAGAAGCAGTTAAAAAATTAGTGTAAATCCGCGTTTATTCGCGTCCGAAATGATGAGGAGGAAAAGGATGCTGGGCTGGATTCTATAGTATTACCG
>DYKV01000316.1 GCA_020722415.1 Anaerolinea sp. | reverse complement strand
GGCATGAATGCCGCGTTACGCAAATAATATCTCTATAAAAATTTGTATCAGATGGATTTTTTCGAGAATATATTATTTGGGATTCTTTATTTTGTATTGATCAATTAGTTTGCCTGAGGTGGTAAAAAATTGGAATATTAGTTCATTGGCATCTGCACTTATCAACATTGCCCCATAATCGCCATTAAACCGTTTTTGACTACCCTGGATAGGGATTCCAAAATCATACAAACTGCCTCCGCCGGCACCGTTAATGAAATATACCAATCCATTTATATTTAAGCGTTCATAATAATGGTCATGACCGCATAAAACTGCATCAACGCCCCAATCTATAAAGGGCCAGCGCATCCATTCTACCGCCCCTCTTAACCCGGATGTATAAGGGGGGTGATGGAAGAACACCAATTGCCATGGTAAAGTAGATGTCTGAAGTTTTGCTTGTAACCATTGAGCTTGTTTTGAGCTGCTTCCGACTCCATCCGGCTCGTTCGAATCGCTATCCAGCATAAAGAAATGGACAGCTCCCCAGGTGAAATCATAGTACCGTTCATTTCCTGGCAACTGAAAATAGTCGAGATATGGTTGAGCAGCTTGGCTCATCCAATCGTGATTACCCAAGGTGGGAAAGAATAAATTTTGGGCTGCGCCTGTACCATATTCTCCCTGATAAGGAGCGATATATTCATGATAATACTTGCCAATATTCTGATCAATTGTATCAGCTGATCCGGCTGGATAATTATTGTCGCCGGTCGTTACGATGAAATCTGGATTCCAACTTTTTACTAATTTGGATACATGCGCTTCGTTCTGATCTCCAGAGCCATAATCTCCAATAACCGCAAAATGGATAGTTGGAGGACGAGTAATAATTGGAGAAGGAGTGGCTTGCTTTTCAGATGGGGTATTGGTATCCAGATAAATCGGTGAAGAAGCTGTCGGAACGGGGAGGAATGTGTTTGTTGGGGATGGAGTCGGGTAAGGGGAAGGCTGAATTGTCGCAGGTGAACAGGCAAAAACCGTCAGGGTAAAAATACCCAAAAAGAGAATTCTATTGAATCTTTTTGAATTCATATACAATCACTTATTTTGGTTCTTCCCAAAATTCTGCATCACTGATGTCGGATTCTTTTATATCGGGTGTTGTTTTCTCTCTACTTTGCCCACTAATCGAGCGATGGATATAGCTGAGATGTTCATCTACAATTTCCTGCGGGCAAAGTTCAACAAAGAGGTAAGCGCCAAGCCAAATTATCATGGCGTCATCTATTGGTCCGGGCGCCAAATCAGGCATAATGAGATAAACCACTGATGCAATAGGCAATATTTTGAGTAAAGGATTGATGCGCTTATCAGCAAGCAGACGGAGTATTAATTTTATGCGGGCAGACAGATCGTTAAAGAAACCGCTGTTTGGTGCGGGTTGAATTCTATGGTTGTTTTTATTGTCCATTGGTCCTCCATTCATTATTGATTATACTTTTATATACGATAAATTTCAGGGGTAGATGCGAGAAAGGGCTTAGTTGGTTAAAAGCACAAATACCACGATGAAATGGATGATCGCCTTTCATGTGGAATTTGTGGGGTAAGTAATAAAATTACGTTATATTCTTATGAATTGAATGCTTTTGCAACAACTGCTGCAAAGGTTTTGGGATCCCGCACTGCTAGATCAGCCAGCATCTTTCGGTTGAGTGCGATTTTGGCTTTTTTCATAGCATGGACAAGGCGGCTATAGGTTGTGCCATTGACACGAGCAGCCGCGTTAATGCGCGCGATCCAAAGATTTCGTAAATCTCGCCTGCGGGTTCGTCGATCCCGATAAGCATACCAAAGGCTTTTCAGCATGGCTTCATTCGCCCGCCGGAATAAGCGATGGCGGGTGCCAAATTGGCCTTTGGTGATTTTTAGCACTTTTTTGTGGTGCTGTTTTCGATACGGTCCTGTTTTAACTCTTGCCATTTTTTACTCTCCTGCGTACCTTTAAGCGCCGGCGAAGGATCTCACCCGTTGCATGCACCTAAGGGCCGCATAAAATAAATGATACTTATTTCTCCAGGTTCGGAGCCAGGCGATGAACGCGTTTAATGATACCACGCCCTTTCACTGGGATCATTTCCTGAAGCAATCGTTTTGTGCGCTTTGAGGTGCGACGGCGCAGGTGGCTTTTCCCACCTTTCGTGCGCACGAGCATCCCCGACCCGGTTAGGCGAAAACGCTTAGCGGTCGCTTTATGGGTTTTTAGTTTATATTTACCGTCAGTTTTCTTACGCGGCACAGTCTTTCTCCTCTCACACAAAATACCGCGGTTTGACTATCCACCGCGGGGATTAACAATGAATGAATAGCTTATCTCTTAACTTTTCAGCGGTTCTTTTTTCTTCGGTTGTTTACCCGGCGCTAGAACCATCAGCATCGTTCGCCCTTCCAATGCAGGCGCTTGCTCTACTACCGCTAAATCTGCGAGCTCTTCTGCGACTGCTTTGAGATCTTCTAGGGCGATTTCCGGATAGGTTATTTCCCTTCCGCGAAAACGGATGCGTACTTTGACCTTCATGCCCTCTTCGAGCCAACGTCGTGCATCGCGGAGTTTGAGCGAGCGATGGTGTTCATTGGTTTTGGGGCGTAAGCGAATTTCCTTTACTTCAATTTTTGTTTGCGCTTTACGAGCTTCTCGTTCTTTCTTGGTGCGTTCGTAAATAAACTTTCCAAAATCCATCACCCTGCAGACTGGAGGATCAGAATTGGGCGCTACTTCGACTAAGTCTAGCTCGGCTTCGTGAGCGATACGGTTGGCTTCTTCAATCGAAACCACCCCGATATTTTCACCTTGCGGCCCAATTAGCCTTACCTGTGGGACTTTGATGGTTTCGTTTACTCGGAAATTTCCTGCGCTGATAAGCTACTCCTTTCTCATCATAGAACCAAAACTAATTAATAATTTTTGTGGAAGGCATGATACCAAAGAAAATGGGAATCGTCAACAGTA
>DYKV01000315.1 GCA_020722415.1 Anaerolinea sp. | reverse complement strand
CATGTGCGGCTTCACCCGCTCGTATTTTTGCTTCGCCATGCGTTTACTTCTCCTTCTAATTTTCTAAAAGGTTAATTTCATGACTCTTGCCAAGAGCCCTCAATGGGACTTGAACCCATGACCCCGTTCTTACCAAGAACGTGCTCTACCGACTGAGCTATGAGGGCATTGAAGCTCGGAGTCCTCTGGTCTGATTGACACACAGTTTACCAAGTAGTTAGCCGCTTATTTTTATTCAAGGTTAACTAACAGAGCCTTGTAAAGACTATATGCGTACAGACCGTTTAGGTGGGCGGTGAAGGATTCGAACCTCCGAAGGCTTCTGCCAACTGATTTACAGTCAGTCCCCGTTGGCCGCTTGGGTAACCGCCCAAATTATATTTTTTTGGGAAGCCGACGATGGGAATCGAACCCATGACCTACCACTTACAAGGCGGTTGCTCTACCGATTGAGCTACGTCGGCACGCCCCAAATTAAGCGAATGGCATTATACCAGAGGCGTTCCTAGATTACAAGGTTAACCTCGATTAGTAATTCTCATTCTACCACGAGAAAGTTCATCTCGTGGATAATATCCTTAAAACCGCGGTGTTTTTTCTCGGAATTAAATGAACCACCGAGAAATCCATCTCGTCATTGCGCGGGACGAAAGTTTATCAAGCCTTGCCCAAATCGTCAATAATAAATAAGGGGGTTTTAATAAAACTCGTTGCAAATCCATTAATCAGGCAAATTTCCCTTCTAATTGATAATTACAGTATTCTGTCATCATTAGAAGGGAATATTTCCCATCATGCTTCAAATACGGTATCTAACAGGGTTCTTAGAAACTCATCTACCGCACCGCGCAGCATCACATTAGAGGTCATGCCATATACCGGCGTCATACTCCCTTGTAATTCTGGATGAGTTTTAACGTAATTTACCGATTCCCTTAAATCGCTCAGGAATTGGTCAACCACACCCTTTTCGGAATGCCGAATTGTTGTGGCGATATGAATCGCTGGTGGATTCTGCAGGCCATTAAGATTCCAACCTTTTTTGCTCATTGTATCCGAGATGGCATAAATATCTAATTCCTTTGAACCAAAGGCGATGACAAATAAAGGATCACCAATAACAAACAGCTCTGGAATATCACGAATGCCTTCTTTTATTTTTTCGGCAGCAGCTAAAATTCGGCGAGCAGCTTCGATATACCCTTTCTCGCCCATCGAAACCAAGGCTGCCCACGCAGCAGCGCTTAATCCACCCGGTCGGCTGCCTGTCAAAGTTGGCGATAGATACAAGCCGCCACTCCAATCAGTTGAGATGTAATATTGATAGTGACGCAGTTCCCGGCCGCGATACAATACCACCGATGTCCCTTTGGCAGCATAACCGTATTTGTGCGTATCGCAAGACATCGAAGTGACGCCCTTCAAGCGAAAATCAAACTTTGGTACTGGATATCCGAGTTTCTCTGCCCACGGTAGTAAAAATCCACCCAAGCAAGCATCCGTGTGAAATCCGATACCCCTCGATCGGGCAATCTCTGACAATTCTTCGATTGGGTCAATAATTCCGTGGGGAAAAGGAGGGGCAGAACCAACCATCACGATTGTATTCGGTGTGATTGCTGCTTCCATTGCCTTCACATCAGCCCGAAAATCGCTGCCAACTGGTACACGGATCAACTTGATTCCAAAGTATTGCGAAGCCTTCTCGAATGCCACATGAGCCGTAGATGGGATCACCATTTCAGGTTCAGTGATATTTTTGGTTGCCCGTGCCCAATCTCGGTATGTTTTCATTGCCAAAAGGATGCTCTCCGTCCCGCCTGAAGAAACCGAACCAACGATTTCATCCTCCGTTTTATCTGCGCTCAGCATGTGGGCAGTCATGGAAACAATTTCAGCTTCAAATTTGGTTGTGCTTGGCCAAACATCCATGTGTAATGGATTGGCTTGAGATTGGATAGAATAAACTTGATTTTGAAAATCAATATATTCCTGATCACCATGATAAACGGCTCCGGAGACATGACCGCTTCGCCAGCGTGGCTCCTCCCTTTTGTAGAGTTGAAGAATCTGGTCAACTATCTCATCACGAGGTAAACCGTTCTCGGGCAAACGATCATAAGCAGGCATTTCATCCCGGTATGGTTTAAGTGCCTTTTGCAAATCTTGTTGAATTTTTACGATGTCCATAGGTATCCTTTCCGCTAAATGGAAACTTAAGTAATAAGGTTCTCTGTCTGTTTTGTTCTAAAATTCGATTCTCAACTGCGATATTCGATCACCATCTGATGTTGGTCCGCTCTGAAAAGGGAAATCGAAAATTCCACTGCGACCCCGACGCGATCCCAAGCTGTTCTTTGAATGCGCATTACTGGAGATCCGTTGGGGAGCTGTAACCAACGGGCAATGTTACCGACAGCACTATCGGCAGTGAGCGCATCCCTAGCTGTAACCGGTCGGCGGTTGTATTCCCGATCTAGAATCTCGTAAATCGAACAGTTATTGAGATCCATGGATGCCAGCTTAGGGAAGTATACGTAGGGATGGTAACAAATCTCCACACTCAATGGCGTATTCCCCACAGAACGTAACCGCCGAATTAACACCACCGCATTCTCGTTATCATTTTTTATCTTAAGGGCTTGGGCAATATCTTCTGGCGCCGGCAGGATTTTTTGATCTAACACAAAGGAAGTTACTCGAAGACCTTCCTCTGCCATCTCTTCCGTCAAGCCCATTAAATGTGAGCGCGAAATTATAATCGATTTGCGTCTTTCGGCTACAAAGGTACCCAAGGCGCGTTTGCGCACTAAAAACCCTTGCTCGGTGAGGTCACTCAATGCCTGTCGAACCGTAATCCGACTAACCCCCAAGCGCTGGGCTAAGTTCATTTCACTCTCGATCAGGTCTCCGGGTTTTAGCTCGCCGCGGGCAATCAACTGCCGAATCCGCTCCTCAATCTGATAGTAATAGGGGATCGGGGAATTATGATTTATAGCAAAATTCATTAT
>DYKV01000314.1 GCA_020722415.1 Anaerolinea sp. | reverse complement strand
TTAGTGGTTTTTCTGTTCAGATTGGGAGGAGATAATCGAGAAGGAATATTCAAACGGTTCTTTTCGCAACAATTCGACATTTTGGTATAATGAAAGGTCTGATATCGTTTTATTCCTATGGATAGGTTTTATGTTTAAAAATGTCATCCGCGTCGTTGGGGCGCGTGTTCACAACTTAAAAAATATCACCGTCGAAATTCCGCGGGATAAACTGGTGGTCATCACCGGCCTTTCTGGATCAGGAAAGTCATCCTTAGCGTTTGACACAATTTTTGCTGAAGGGCAGCGTCGCTATGTCGAATCGCTTTCTGCTTACGCCCGTCAATTTTTAGGACAAATGGAAAAACCGGATGTGGATTCCATCGAAGGGTTATCGCCAGCGGTTTCCATTGATCAAAAAGGCACATCCCACAATCCGCGTTCCACAGTTGGCACCGTAACGGAAATATACGACTATCTTCGGTTATTATATGCCCGAGTAGGGATCCCGCACTGTCCAATTTGTGGCAGAGAAGTAAGCAAGCAGTCGGCTCAGGAGATTGTAGATGCGGTGGAAAAGTTACCGCATGGATCTCGTCTGCTTATCCTATCACCCCTCATCCGCGGCCGTAAAGGAACTCATCAAGCCATCTTGGAAGAAATACGCAAAGCTGGTTTTGTCCGAGCCCGAGTAGATGGAGTGGTGCACGACTTGGAAGAAGAAATAACGATGGACCGCTATAAACTGCACACAATTGAAGCGGTAGTAGATCGTTTGATCGTCCATCAGGCGGAAAATGAGGAAGAAGAAAAAGCAGATCGTTCTCGCCTTACCGATTCAATCGAAACCGCCTTGAAATTTGGGGATGGATATTTGACAATCCAGGTTCTTCCTCCAGTAACCGAGTACGCAGATGGAAAAACTCCCCAATCGTATGATTTGCATTATTCGGAACATCTCGCCTGCCCGGAACATGGAGTGAGTTTGCCAGAAATCGAACCACGTACTTTCTCCTTTAACACCCCCCATGGCGCTTGTCCAGAGTGCCAGGGTTTGGGTGGGAAATTTGTGATTGATCCAGATTTATTAATCCCAAACAAGGAACTCTCGCTCAATGAGGGCGCCATTATCCTTTCTGAATGGAGTGGCCCCCGTGAGGAAGGTGGATATTATTGGCAAGCATTACAAGCTGTCGCCCGCGAATATAACATTGATCTAGACGCACCGGTCAGCCAAATTTCTCCCGAGAAGCTGGATGTGATTCTTTACGGCACCCGCGGACGGGAGGTAACTATCCATTATCAAAACAAAGACGGGCGGCAAGCCACCTTTCGGGCTAGCTTTGAAGGCGTAATCAATAACCTCCAACGTCGCTATCAAGAGACCAATTCAGAGTATATCCGCGAAAAGATTGCCGAAGTGATGAGCGAGGTGGTTTGCCCAGCTTGTAATGGTAAACGCTTACGTCCCGAAGCGTTAGCTGTCACGGTGGACAATGTTAATATCATTGAAGTCACTGAATGGCCAGTTCTACGCACCTTAGACTGGGTTCATCAATTGATGGGAGAAAACTCCTCTCTAAACACCCGTCAGAAAGCGATCTCGGAACGAATTTTGAAAGAAATCGAAGCCCGCCTGGGTTTCTTGGTGGATGTGGGTTTGGATTATTTAACCTTGCAACGTTCGGCTGGCTCGTTATCAGGCGGGGAGGCGCAACGCATCCGTTTGGCAACTCAAGTCGGCTCACGATTGATGGGTGTCTTATATGTTTTGGATGAACCCTCGATTGGGTTACATCCCCGCGATAACGCCCGTTTGCTGCGCACACTCCAAGGCCTGAAGGAGCTAGGAAATACGGTGCTGGTGGTCGAACACGATGAAGAAACGATCAGAGCAGCAGATTGGGTGATAGATTTAGGACCGGGTGCTGGAGAACATGGAGGAGAGGTCATTGCCGAAGGTAAACTGGAGGATATTTTGGCAAACCCCCGTTCTCTCACCGGTGCGTATATTTCCCGACGTTTACAGGTGCCTATTCCTACGCACCGGAGGACGGGCAATGGGAAGGTTTTACGGATAATTGGGGCACGCGAGAACAATCTCAAGAACATCAATGTGACGATTCCACTCGGCAAACTGGTTTGTATAACGGGCGTCTCTGGTTCAGGAAAGTCCACTTTAATGGTAGAAATTTTGTATAAGGCGCTTGCCCAACATCTCTATAAAGCCCATACGCAACCGGGAGCTTATGAACGTATTGAAGGATTAGAATACGTAGATAAAATTATTAATATCGATCAATCTCCAATTGGGCGAACCCCACGTTCCAATCCTGGCACTTACACAGGATTATTTGACCTAATCCGGGCATTATTTGCAGAATTGCCCGAGAGCAAAATCCGGGGCTATAAACCAGGGCGTTTTTCTTTCAATGTTCATGGCGGACGCTGTGAAGCCTGTCAGGGACAAGGACAGTTGCGGATTGAAATGCAATTTCTGCCCGACGTATATGTCCCTTGCGATGTATGTCATGGAGCGCGATTCAATCGAGAGACATTACAAGTGCATTTCAAGGAATATAACATCGCCGATGTATTGGATCTAACGGTGGATAAAGCCCTGGAAGTATTTTCGGCTTTTCACAATATGGTTAACCGCTTGCAGACTCTGCAAGACGTCGGCTTAGGTTATATCCGCATCGGACAGCCAGCTCCTACGCTCTCGGGCGGGGAAGCCCAGCGAGTCAAATTAGCCAAAGAGCTCTCGCGCCGCTCAACTGGGCGGACAATTTATGTTTTAGACGAACCATCCGTAGGATTGCATGCCGCTGATGTTCATAAATTAATTGAGGTATTGCAGCGGTTGGTTGATGCGGGCAACACTGTCTTGATCATCGAGCATAATCTGGATATTATCAAAGTCGCCGATCATATCATTGACCTTGGACCGGAAGGCGGCGACCGGGGTGGTGAGATCGTCGCAGTGGGCACTCCTGAAGAAATTTGCCGAAATGAAAACTCTTACACCGGCCAATTCTT
>DYKV01000313.1 GCA_020722415.1 Anaerolinea sp. | reverse complement strand
GAGCATCTTCGCTTTCTCTCTATTCATTTTGTAAAGTGCGAAATATAGGCTAAAATTCATCTAAAGCAAGTTAACGAAGAAACTTTACCATCTCGTACCAACGCAGGACTACTTTTTCTTTATCGAATTGATCATCCAAGAATGCCGGGATATTTTTGGGACTTCCATGATTTGGAATCCATTTCACGCCAGGATCTTCTGTCACTTCTCCTAATTTGTATAGGTGATAGCCATGTTTAGAAAAGATATTTTTTACTTTTTCCCAATATTCTATTGAAATCGTATAACCATGAGAGCGGGGGGTGTCATAACCAGGATCCAAAGCTAACAAACTAGGAGGAACATTTAGCAAGTGAGCTGCTCGCTCGAGTATTTTGGGCATTGGAATTAGTGATTCATAAATACAAACACCCAATCCGGTTCGTTCACCAACTGTATAAAAGAATTCTATTGGCCCATCTGTTAAATCCATACCGGACGTAATTGCTCCAGGAAAACGATCCACAACTTCAAGGATAGCTTGATGAGGAGCAACAGGCATAATATTGTATGCTTCGAATTCCTCCTGTAAATCATTCTCAAGAGATGAAAAATACCCTGACTGATTGAGCAAATAACTAACCCACCCGATCCCCAATTCTGTAGTAACCGCAACGACATCACCCACCCGGGCTCCGCTGCGCCTAATAATAGCATCTCGCTTAACAGTTCCCCAACAAAGTCCGACCACTTCAAGTTTGTTATTGATATCCAAATTACCACCTTCAATTTTTGCGCCGTAATGAAGAACTACATCGCTAATTCCGGCATAAATTTGCTCTATGATTGATATGCTGGTGTCAAGCGGAACAGCCAAATCGAGTGAAAAACCACGTGGTTGAGCACCCATAGCAAGAACATCCCCACATGTGCAACCAGCGATCCACCGACCATAAAAACGCCAACTCATGCCTTCTGGCAATGGTCGTTTAATTCTTGATGGGTGATCTAGCGAATAAACGATGTAGGGCAGTTCTGGAATCTGAAAAATATCGGCAGGATCAATAACAATACAATCATCGAAGAGTTCGGTTTTCGCAGTAGTCGCATATTTTGCCAATACCTGCTTTATAAAGACTTTTTCAGTGGTGTCTTTTAGCAAACTCATAGTGTCCTCGAATCGGCTAACTCAAGTAGAGCGTCCTTAAAGTGAGCAACCTTTTTAAATGCATCAATGTATTGATCAATAATCGGCTTGTGAACTTCCCAATCGTAAAAAGTCGGCAGAGACAAAGCCTCGTTCTCAACTTGTGTTCCTATTGGAAAATTCACTTGCGTTTGCGGGGAAAGAGATTGACGGTGAAGTGGAAATAGTGGAGAGTATTCATCGTTGTACAACGGCAATGTTGATAACACTGGAGCGGACGGGGCATCAACTTCCATTCCTTCAGCTTTGAGAGCAGCAATTAATAAATTACGCGAGATCCCTCCTAGCCGTTCCTGTTTATAGAGCGGCTTAAAGCCATACCATCCTCCCATATCTACATTGTCGGCAATAAAGGGAGGTTCTATAAATTCCACTTCCTTGAGTCTTTGAATGAAGTATTTCAGACATGTATGCCTACCCAATTTGACTAGCGGGAAATGATTTAGAGAATGTTTGGCTACAATTGCATTAAAAGGTGACATGCGTAGTTTTAAACCGAAACCCGTAACCCAATATTTCTGTAAATTCGGGTCTACAATTTCGTCTTTAGATCGATCTCGATAGTGACCAAGTAGCGTTGCCCGATCATGATACATCGAAGAGTTGGTTACTAAAATACCCCCTTCACCAGCAAAGAGTGCCTTGTTCGCTTGCAATGAAAAGACAGCTACATCACCAAACGTACCACATAGTCTGCCTTTATATCTACTCCCGTGAGCATGGGAACAATCTTCGATAACCTTCAAACCGTATTTTTGGGCAATTGGCATAATCGCATCCATTTCAGCTGGATGCCCCCACTGATGCACAACTGTAATCGCTTTGGTTTTACTTGTGATTCTTTCTTCTATCTTCGTTGGGTCTATGCAGCGATTATTGATATCTATATCAACCAAAACCGGTACTGCACGGAGTAGATATACTGGACTTAGTGCTGCATGGAAAGTCAAACACGGTCCAATGATTTCATCCCCCGCATCTATTCCAACCGCAAAGTAAGCTGCTAACAGAGCCGACGTTCCGGAATTAAACGATACTGTAAATTTGATTTTATCTTCAAGAAAACCTTTGAAAGCTTCTTCGAAGTCTTTTATTGGACCACTCTTACCTTTGATTGAAATATCACGATTTCTTTGCTCGGCGATATCTTCTAGCTCAACTTGCGAAGCGGGAGGTGGCCAGATTTCATGTGGCCGCGGGATACTTACAGCAGGTTTTCCACCTAATAAAGCTAATTGTTCAATCATTTGTGCCTCCTCTTTTTTGAATGAATTGCCAACAGCGCCGCATTAGTATGCGATGTTGGCTAGAGAATGAAGAGTGGTGTGAGTCCTGGCGCTTTGATAGACCAGATCGATCAGATTCATATTACTCACATTGATTTCTAGTTCTTGTTCCCCAAATTTCCTATCATCCAGGCTCGCGAAAAATCTTGCCAACATGAGTCTTAAATCTTCTTCTTGACCATGATCGCCAGTACCTCCGACTCGTCTTCCATCTCTTGTAAAGACTGAATAACATCTGGGCTCTACAACAATAAACCCCCTCTCTCCAATAATCTCTAGTCTTTCAGCTTTTTGGTAATGATGCCGAGCGAGAAGAATACTGCCTTGAAATTTTCTATCTGTATAACTTAAAAGAATTTCAGCCGTATCCTCTAACCCTTCCGAGTAAGTCTCATCATAAAAATAGCCACATTGTGCTGAAACGTGAGTAGGAAATCCGAACAAACGCAAAATGACATCAAAAACATGATAACCCATATCCAATACAACACCTCCACAAGAGAAAGTTCTTACTGCGCGCCAGCCATCTGTAGGCTTATCAAAATTCTTGTAAT
>DYKV01000312.1 GCA_020722415.1 Anaerolinea sp. | reverse complement strand
TATTAATCCAATCTCGGTAGATGCATTTTTTCCATTCCCTGAAAACTTCGGGGTATGCCCCGTTTGGGAAACTCTAGTTGAGCAGGCGAATCTCAACCATTCAACTCTCACTCACAACATAGATGAATACCCTCCCGATTGGCAGGAAGATTTATTGAGAATGTCTGATCTTATCTTAAAATTATCCAACCGTTTTTCAGATGAGGTTGTTTTTCGTATTTGGAATCCATTCTCTCCCCAGGGTTTGCTGAAGTGCATCCGCTATCGAATTCACCAATTTCCCTCCTTCTTGATTAATCAGCAATCAGTGATTGTGGGATATGATTTTACAGACCTGGAACAGCGGATTACTAAATTCTTATCAAAAGAGAATTTAAACCCTGTAAATCCAAATCCTAAGCAACAAGATGGTCATCATTATTGGTTCCCGAAATTGGCAAATGATTTGAAACTACGTATAAAAGAATTGTACTATGCGCTCCGCGATATGCTTTATGGAGCAACTATTTATGAAATGGTTCGTGACTTAGAAAAGGAGCGCGGCAATCTTGAACGGATGTTTATCCTCGTTGTATTTGGGGATTTATTGGGTATTCCAATTATTCCACCCTATTATACTTTACGCCTAATTCCATTTATCGTTCCCAAAATCAATGGTTGGCAACGCAGTGTCTTACGTGAACGCGATTTCACTGACTTATGCGATCAAGAAATTACATAAACCAAGATACGGTTTATCATAAATTTTTTAGGAGATAACAATGGCAGAAGATAAAAATAAACTTAGTTGGTTAGATAATTTTAAAAGCGTTCTTTATGGTATGGCTGGTCATGATATGGCTCGTTTTGCATTAAAAACCCGCGGAAGCATGGAACATCTCTTCATTCTCATCACAATGGGAGATTTGCTCGGCATCCCAATCCTCCCGCCATACTACAGCTTACGCTTGCTCCCCTATGTGGTCCCACAAATCAGCACCTGGAAACGGCGAATGCTGCGGGAAAAAGACCTTACCGATGCCCTAGCATAGGAGTTAATATGTCTCTACGCGAAGTATTTGAGAAAAATCCGGACCGCCGTTATATCATGTTTGGCGGGAAAGGCGGCTTAGGCAAAACAACATTTAGCGCAGCAACTGCATATTGGTTAGCTAAACAGGGTAAAAAGGTGCTGGTTTTTTCGGTTGACCCCCAAGCTAGTTTATCGGATATCTTTGAGCGTGATATCTTTGGCAAAGGGGCTATCGAAATCATGCCTAACCTTTTCGCACAAGAAATTGATGCCGATCAACGTATCCGTAATTATCAAGAGGAAATCCGCCAAAAAATACGAGATATGTATGGCATGGAGGATATACCAGAAGAAATAGAAAATTACATCCAAGCCGCAGCTGCCGAACCGGCGATGGAAGAGAGCGCTATCTTCGACGCTGTTGTTGACATTGTTGTTGGCGGCCAATACGATTACTATATTTATGACCTTGTACCATTAGGACATGCGCTATATTATTTGAGCATGGCTTCGGTCTATGACCAATGGATTGATAAGATTACCGCATTGCGGCAGGAAATGGCGGAGTATGACAAGGTTGCAGCAGTGATGCGGCGTCAAAAAGAAACCGAAGAGGATAAAATTTTAGACGAATTGCAGTACATTAAACAGCGGATTAACACTTCCTCAGGTATTTTGACCGATAAACAGAAAACGGCTTTTTTCTTTGTCATCATCCCTGAAGAGATGATCATCCTCGATACCCAAAAAGCAGCCGGATTATTCGCAAAATTCAACGTGCCAATTTCAGGGTATATTGTCAACCGGGTAATCCCATCCGAGCTTGCCCACCAACAAATCCCAGAGTATCTAAAAAACCGACTTGCGATGCAAAAAACCTATCTCGAAAAAATCGAACGGATATTTGGTGCAAATACTTTAGCTCGCATTCCTGAATTTGAACGAGATATTACCGGTTTGGCTATGATCGAGCGAATGGCTAATGTTATGTTTGGGAGTTAAACTATGATTGAAATGAACATGACCCAATATTTATCGGAAAACCCTGGTTTGAAATATCTTTTCTTTGGCGGTAAAGGTGGTGTTGGAAAAACTGTCTTAGCCGGTACTGCAGCAATCTGGAGCGCCTCTCAAGGGAAAAAAACTCTCCTCGCCTCGACTAACCCGGTCCATTCACTCTCTAGTTTGCTCATGCAAGATGTTTTTGGCCGGGCAACACCGGTAAATGGTATCCCCAACTTGGATGCGTACGAAATCGACACCAAAGATACAATTGAAAAATCTAAACATGAGATCCGAGAAAAAATTGAGTGGTTCCTTAAATTCGCTGAAGTAAAAACCAGAGCAGATGAATTTGTCGAATCTGCCACAATGAATCCCGCTTTTGAAGAATCAGCCATGTTCGAAAATATGATTGATTTGATGTTTGAAGATAAATATCAAGTCTATATCTTTGATACAGCGCCAACGGCGAACGCGCGGAGATTGTTAGGTATGTCCAGCGTTTATTCAATGTGGGTTAATAAAATGGTTCAAAGCCGTAAAGAAGCCATGAGCCTGCGCGATCTGCTATCCTACAGCAAGCGAAAACAAGAGAAAGATCCTCTTATGGATTACCTCCTCAATCTGCGCGAACGGATGGGACGCGCCAAAAGTCTCCTCACCAACCCTGCGCTCACTTCGTTTTTCTTCGTCACCTTGCCCGAAGCATTGCCCATTGCTGTGATTACCCGGTTTATCAGTTGGTTTCGAGATTTTGGTATACCAGTGGGGGGCGTGGTGGTTAACATGGTTATTGACAAGAATAGTGTAAAAGAGGATGCGCCTGACTTCGTCAAGAACCGGGTGGCAATGCAAGACGAATATATGCAAACGATCTGGAAAGAGTTTAATGGTCAAGTACGGGCAATAATCCCGCTTTTCGACAACGAAGTACGCGGCGTGGATAGGCTAAAACACATGGCAAAATTTCTTTACACCTAACAGTGTTATTAATCCCACCAATTTTTCCCTACTCC
>DYKV01000311.1 GCA_020722415.1 Anaerolinea sp. | reverse complement strand
ATTTCCAGAATATAACTGCCTGGGGCGCGGCTGCCCGCTGGGCGCAGCTGGAGACGAGGAATCTGAAGAAAGATGAGTAGTCTTTGCCATCCTGATTTCAAGGCTGAATTATTTGCCCATTGGGTTACCCGTTGGGCAGAAGGTCCGCGCTTGGATTTCAAAAGTGAAGTCTTGAAAGTAGATGACGAAGAAAGACAATTCAAATTTGCCCGACACTTGATTGCGTTTGCAAATGTGGCTCGCCGTACAGGAAAATCATGTTGGATGGTCTTTGGTGTAGGAAAAGATGAAACGACAGGTGAAAGAATCGTTCTTGATGTGAAAAGCCAGTACCCTGGACGCAAACAGCCAAAAGATTGGAGCAAGCCAGCTGCATCCATCGCGGAATTGCAAGCCGATGGCGTCGAGAAAATCTACACAGACCTAGCGAAAGACTGGATTGACCCTTTGCCTGATTTTGGGTTGTGTTATGGAGAGTACGAGGGGAAATTTGTCTCTTATCTCCATATTGAACCAAGAGATGGCGGTAAACCATATTGCCTTAAGCGTAATTACATACCTCCCAAAAAAGATGAAACAGCCCATTACAAAGGCGATGTTTTCATCCGTCTAGGGTCATCAAGCATCAAAGTCCCGCCCGAACAAGTGCGTTTCCTGGTGCCAGCAACCGAAGTGGCCTATCTAAAACGTCAGGATTGGCAAGAAATCGTAGAGCAGGCGAAATTTGACAGCGAAAAATTTTGTGATTTGCTGATGGCATCGCCCTTGTACGATACATCAGGCAGTCCAATTTTTGCCACAGTGACAGAGCGTTTGCAAAAAGGCGAGAGGCTTATTGCGCTGATAGGAAATGCCGGGCAGGGTAAGACCACTGTTATCAACGCTCTGGCATGGGAATTGGCGCAGCAGGTTAATTTCGATGGTTTGCGTGAGTATTTTGGAGCAACGGATACGTCCACAGATTCGCTTTCTGTCGCCAAAGACCTGGAAATCGTTCCGGCAACGCGTGTACCGGTCAAAATGGAACTTCGTAAGGCTTTCGAGGATACTGCAACATTTGAGAAAGAACTCTTGAAAGCCGTGCTGGGCAGTATCCCCAATGACAAGAGATTGGAGCATTACTGGCGCATTCCGGGATCTCGCTGGGTCTTGCTATTGGATGGCTTGGATGAAATCACGGATTGGAGGAGATTTGCTGATTACTTAAAGACCTGGATTGGGCAATTGCCTGACAATGTACAGGTTGTGATTTCATCCCGCCCGTATGCTATTGGCAAAATGCCTGAGGAATTGCGGCTTGCGCCATTGGATCCAAAGCAAGTTTTTGCGCTTTTGCAACAGCGACTTGTTGATGAATCGCCTGAAACAGCAGATGAAAATTACAGCGCAATTCAATCCTATTTGCAAAATGAACCCGGTGTTTTTGAACTCTTGTTGACCCCACGCGCGGTAGATGGCTTTTTGAAGTTCTGGCTCAACCTTGAACCTGTTCGTACCAAAGCCGACAAAATCGCTCCAATTGTTGTCAACCATGAAGATGCTACAAATAAAACACAAAACCAACCTGTTAAACCCAAAGCCATTATGCCTGGAATCGATTTGGATGAATTGGTCAGCGATTCGGGCTTGTCAATGTTTAAGGGACTACGCACATCGGATGACTTTAATGAACCAGAACAATCTGAAACCCCGATTCCTGTTGCGGTTGCTTTAAGTAGCGTCACTGACTATATGTATGACGAAGAACAAAAACGCCAGGAAGGAAGATGGGGCAGGGGCGTTATAGATGTCTTAGATGATGCCCAAGAAACACTGCAAAAAACCGCCTGGCGCAAAGACTGGACTATCGAGACTTTCGAGAAAAGGCTGATGAAAAAAGAACTGCTTGAACTAAATGAATACATCGGTTTCGTCATTCGTGTTGCTGCCAAACACCAATACCGCTATTGTTCACTGTTTTTCCAATCCTTTTGCGCCGCCAGGTATGCGGCGGAACTTTTACAAGATAAGGAGGACAAAATCTTGAAACAACTTACCGAACGAAAGACAATTCCCGCCACCGCGCAGGTGTTGAAATTGCTTAATCAACTGCGCGAAGCCAGCCAACGACCCCAACTTTTGATTTCAGAAGGAGGCTCTCTATGAGTAACGTTCAAACCATTATGACCAATGACCCTACCGGGCAAGAATTGGTCAAGTTTGCCGAAATCACCGCACAGCAATTAGTGACGAACCAATTGACTCGCGGTCAGATTCGCAACATCTTTACCGAAGTACGCAAAATCGAGGCGCTTTGGGATGCCGAAGGCGTCAAAAAGCCGGATGAGCGCGACTACAATAAAGCCCTGCGCCGCCTGGTGATGCTCAAACCGAAGATGGATTACCAGACATCGCGCATTCCGCAGGTACAGCGACTAAAAGAAGTGTTGGCCGAAGGCATCGATGAAGTTGCTAAAGGAAAAGATAACAAGGAGAAAGATGAGCGATTCAAGCGATTTATGAACCTGTTTGAAGCCATTCTCGCCTATCACCGCGCCAAAGGCGGACGCAATTAGCACACAGGAGACAATCATGGACAAACAAATTCAACTTTACGGACGTGTTTTTATCGAAACCGAAATCAAAGCCCTTACCGGCCTGCACATCGGCGGTTCAAACACCGATATGGAAATCGGCGGGTTGGATAAAGCCGTCATCCGCAACCCACTCACCAAACGGCCTTACATCCCCGGCTCCAGCCTGCGCGGCAAGATGCGCTCTCAAATGGAAAAACTGCTTGGCCTGCCGCAAAATCGCCCGATTGGGCAGGTGACGATTCACACGTGCAAGACCCCAGCCGATTTCGCCAAAAACGGCGGCTGCCCGGTCTGCACGGTGTTTGGCGTGCCTGCCGAGATGGACTACAACAATCACACCCGCTTGGTGGTGCGCGATGCAGAATTGACCGACGACAGCGCCAAATCGCTGGTGGATGCCCACACCGACCTGCTCTACGGCGAACTCAAAACTGAAGTCGCCATAGACCGTGTGACCAGCGCCGCCACACCGCGCA
>DYKV01000310.1 GCA_020722415.1 Anaerolinea sp. | reverse complement strand
CGCCGTGGAAAAGTCTCCGAGCGCCTCGCACACAAAAATCCTGACACTCCCGCAATTGATCAGATGATCCTTAGAGACACTGATGCTACACACCAATCATCGGGACTAGTCAGCCGCCGCGTCAAAGCACGCCGATGGTTCTAAGGTGGATGAGAGGCAGCCCGGGTACACCATTTTGAATTGACCGTCAACCATAAAGCAAGCTAGAGTTCAAGCTTCGTTCTTCACGCGCCAATCTGGCGACCATGAATATTGCTTATGTACATTGACAAAACTAGCTTGGTTCGCTCCTTGTCCTCCATGTATGGCACTGCCGGCCACCTTCTTAAGATCTGGTTTGCACTTAAGCACATGGGGCTCGGTACACAAACCGGCGGAATAGAAGTTGATACCTCAAATTCGACACCATCTTTAAAAAGACTGTTTTCTTGCGGTGCAAGTGACGGAAGGTTTTACATCCCTTTTGCCCACACTCCGCGCTATTTGACCATGAAGCATGACGCTTCACGGTCGATTATTCAGACAACAATTCAAAGATGGGCTACTAGCGGATCAGTGGTTACCTGTGATCCAACAGAATTTCTCGATATAAGCTCCTCCTCCGGCAGCAAGCTGCTTGTTAGCACAGGAAGAAGGTATCCATTCGGCTTGGGTGTTGACGAATCCGGTTTTGCGCTCGAAGACGGAAAACGAGTAAGCATTCCGATTACTGCCTTTTCAATATGGTACGGCCGAACGACAGAAGTCCCCCCTAATCAAGACCCGGCAGATTATTTGCGCAAGAATATGCTGGACGAGTTAAATATTACGCAGGCTGAGCGCGAGCTGATTTTTATTGAGGACTCACCAAAAATCACCCTCCAGTCAACTGCACTAACCGATCAAGACATTTTTGGTGTCTGCGCGAGATTTATCGACGGCCAAGAGGAGCAAAGCGCCGAGGTTTACCACGAGAGTTTCGATCAATACACTAGAAAAATCAAAAGCATGATATCTGGACTAGACAAGCCAAAATGGATGCGATCTTCGCCAGCTGATGACGTCAGATCGCTAATTGAAGGTGGTGCGAAGGCGTTATTGCTATACGGTCCTCCCCGTACTGGCAAAACAAGGCTAATTGATCAAATCGAGCCCAGAAATAGTGAGTCACGCTGCACCATTCAAATACACGATGGATGGGGCTACGATAACTTAATCCAAGGCCTAAAGCCTGATGCCGATGGAAAGTGGCACTGGGAAGATGGACCACTGAAGGCCGCGATTGAAGGTGGAAAAAAATTTATTGTTCTTGAAGAGATTAATAGAACCGTGATCTCGCAAGCATTGGGGGAGGTTTTCTCTTTGATCGAGGATTCGTATCGCGGAGAAATAAATGCAATCACTCTTCGAAACGGTGAAAAATTCTCGATCAATGAGGACGTAATTTTTGTAATGACAATGAATACAGTCGACAAATCGACCGAGGAAGTTGATGACGCACTGATGGGGCGTGTCGCATCTGTTGAACTCCCGCCCAGGGCGGAAGATCTATCTGAAATGCTTTCGCAGAACTCGGTTCCTGCGGCGATTCGACAAAAAATTGGCGAGCTATTCGCGGAAATACAATCAATTTATCCGCTTGGGCATGGTTATTTTTCTGGCATCAAGGGGGAGATTGATGGCGATCAATTCATTCGACACTATAAGGCCCGTGTTCGCCCAGTGTTATCAAATTTTTTGGGTGAGTTAAAAGCGGCCGAGTTGGCCAAAATTGACAACATTGTTGACGATATGTTCGGAAACCAATGATTAGACGTATCAGCGAAGGGGAGACATGCTGGCTCCCTGGGATACTCACTTCAGACTTGCCATCTGCTTTACCGGTCGGGGTAACTGTTCATATCAAGAACGGTACTATCGGCTTGGAATCGCAGGGCGTCGTAGGGGCATTTCCCTTAAAAAACGGAGATACCGTTCAAATTGAACCGAAAATTGGTGACGTAAATTTTTTAAAGTTGCTATTTCGTGCGGAAGGAAGCCAGCGGACTTTGGAGAGTGAGTTCGACGAATTTGTTGAGCTGTCCGTCGTTGATGATGCGAACATGAACTCGATTGTCGCTAGGCAATTGTTAAAAAGCCTAGATGAGATATTGAGGCGTAGCCCGATCCAAGGCCGCATCCGGTTACTTTCAGCAGGGGACTACGCCACAGGGGAAATTGATCCTCTTAAGACGGCCATGAGGATAGCGACTGGAAAATCCCGTCCAGTGGTGTCGCGGCTGAAGCGTCGAACTGCTGATGTTGCAGAGAATCGCGTGCTTACCGAAGCGCTCGTTCGTGCCTGGGAAATTTTGTCGGATGAACCTAAATCACTTTATGCCAGAATCCGTGAAAACTGGCTAAATAGATTTGAGCGTTCGAAAGACATCTGGTCAGATCTTTTGGCTGTTGAGTCTGAGTTTTCCCTGACTGGCTATGGGGGTTCAAGAGATTATTACAGGCGTGCGCTGATGCTTGCAAAGATTATTCTGGGATCTAGCGGCGTCGGTTTTTCGGGAGGCAATCAAATTCACGGCGATGCAGTCTTGCTGAACGCAGCTGATATATTCGAGAAATATGTGAGAAGTGTTGTTAGGGACGCCTACGCAGAAAAGGGTTTTGTTGTAACCAAAGGCGGCGTAGGAGTTCACAGTCTGTACACAGACGGTAGCTTTGAGCTATTGCCAGATGTCGTGATAAGCAAAAATGGCGCTACCTGTTTAATTGCTGATGCCAAGTACAAAAAGCCGACTGCCAGTGATCATTATCAAATGTCATCTTATTTGGCAGCCCACAACCTAAAGAGGGGAGTCTTGATCGCCCCCTTGTTCTCTGGCGCATCGGTGGTTATTAAAGAGTACTCGACTCCAAATAAGTTGGTAGTTCGGGAGCTTTTCTTGCCCATGAACGATCTAGACGCTACAGAGGAAGCTCTTTCGTCTCTGGTTGAAGATTTCTCGAACTAGTCAGTGCAATAGAGATTTGGGCACCTCGAAAAACCAGAGATTTTCAATGAGTCCAGCCTTTGAGCGACG
>DYKV01000309.1 GCA_020722415.1 Anaerolinea sp. | reverse complement strand
TTTGCGTATTGGCGGCTTGGCGTTAAATATTTTATCTTTTTGCAGTTCAGTAAATAAATGTTCCCTTTTTGAAGAGCGCCAGATAGATTTTGCGAAAGGATTCTAAACGATTTTTTAGCAAATTGAGAATTGCTGAGGAAATCCTTCGCCAAATAATGGGAATTAAAAGCCGTTTTCCTCCCCGTAATTATTCAAAATGATTATTAAATAATCCAGAAATGGATTATAGTATTACCGGGCAACATTTGCATTGAACGCACAAATGTTGTAGACATTGATGTCGCCATTAGGTAGCGGCATGAATGCCGCGTTACGACATGTCAAATTAAAATTTTTAGAAAGAATGGATTATAATTTTTCTAGGTGACACATGCTGCTCCACTCCGCTTCTCAATTGCTCACATTAGCCGGCGGCCCGCAAAGAGGGCATGAGTTAGGCCGGCTTGGGATCATCCCGAATGGCGCGGTTTTAATCCGATCGGGGATAATCGAAGCAGTAGGGAGCACTTCCGATCTGCAGGCTGCCTACCCAGATGAACCAGAGTTCGATGCGCTGGATCGGGTGGTCATGCCTGGCTTTGTTGACCCGCATACCCATCTGATTTGGGCGGGCGACCGAGCAGCCGAATTTGAGATGCGCTTGGAAGGGAAAACTTATCTAGAAATCCTCGAAGCCGGCGGAGGAATCTTGTCCACCGTTCGAGCAACTCGCAGCGCATCCTTAACTTCCTTACTTGACCAAACCCGCTTACGCTTATGGTCTATGTTCGAACATGGCACAACCACCGCCGAAGCTAAAACTGGGTATGGATTGAAAACCGCCGCTGAACTGCGTTTGCTGCAAGCGCTCTTAGCGCTTAATCGCGAAGGACCAATGGATTTGGCTATCACCTTTCTCGGCGCTCATGCCATTGCCCCAGAGTATATCGGGCAAGCCGATGCTTATACCGACTTGATTTGCAACACGATGTTACCCATGATCAAAGAATGGTGGCCATTGCACGCGCCTGAACTGCCTTTACCGTTCGTAGATGTCTTTTGTGAAAAAGGCGCGTTTGATCTAGCTCAAACAAGACGTATTCTCGAAACCGCGTGCAATCTTGGGTTTCCGCTCAAAATCCACGCCGATGAATTCCTTAACCTCGGTGGTGTCCCTTTAGCGGTGGAGTTAAATGCGGTGTCTGCCGACCATTTAGTTAAAACTTCCCAAGAGGATATCCGCTTACTCGGTCAGAGTGATACGGTTGCAGTTGCGCTTCCTTGTACCCCTTTCGGGTTAGCCGAGAGCGACTATACCCCCGCCAAGGAAATCCTTGCCGCCGATGGTATCTTGGCGCTTGCGTCCGATCTCAACCCGGGCACAGCTTGGTGTGGAAATATGCAGTTCGTCATCGCTTTGGCTTGTCGCTACCTAAAGCTGACCCCAGCTCAAGCCATCGCCGCCGCTACCATCAATGCCGCTGCAGCCATCCAACAAGCCAATCAGATCGGTTCAATCGAGGTTGGGAAACAAGCCGATTTGATCGTCTTGGAGGTGGACGATTACCGCCATTTAGGTTATCGGTTTGGGACCAATCTTGTCAAAACCGTGATCAAACAAGGGCGCATCTATCCCGTTTAAATAACGAACATGATGGTGCTCTCGCTCGAATCGGTTCGCGCCTATTACCCTGCCAATGATGTTGTTCATGGATTCGATCATATTCAGCGGGTCTTGGCGCTGGCTAAAATCATCGCCGAGCGGGAGAATGCGGATTGGGAGATCGTTCAGGCAGCCGTGCTGTTGCATGACGCCCGATTACCGGCTGCGAATCCCCCAACACCCAAGAAGGGAATCAGCCAACGTAACCACCATCACGAAAATTCCGCACGATTGGCGGCCGCCATTTTGCGCCGTGCCGGATGGGACAGCCAGCGGATCAAAGCTGTCTCCCATTGTATTCGCTCACACCGTTATCGCTGCGCAACCGAAAAACCGGTTTCTTTGGAAGCAAAAATCCTTTTTGATGCCGATAAATTGGATGCTATTGGGGCAGTCGGCGCAGCGCGGGCGATTGCCTTTGCTGTTCAACACGATGAAAGTTTTTACACCCCACCATCGTCACAATTCTCCGCAACAGGCATTTTAGAAGAAGGGGAAAGATACAGCGCATATCATGAGTATATCTATAAATTGAAAGAACTCCAAAAGCGCTTATTCACCCGTTCTGCTCAGCAAATCGCCCAAGCCAGACAGGAGTTCTTGATTCAGTTTTTCGAACGGCTTAAACAAGAGTGCGAATTGAACGACTTCCACTTATAATCCAAAGCTAAACCATGGAGTCAGGTATGACAATCAATAAAGAAGATATAATCTTGTGGCTTAAAAATTGCGCTAAAGTGATTACAGAACAACGGGATTACCTAGTTGAATTAGACGCGGCTATCGGGGATGCAGATCATGGTGTCAATATGGAACGCGGCTTCAATGCTGTCCTTTTAAAATTACCCGAGCTAGTCGAACAGGATATCGGTTCTATTCTGAAAACTGTCGGGATGACTTTGGTCGCAACCGTTGGTGGAGCGAGTGGACCGCTGTACGGGACTTTTTTCCTGCAAGCAGGGGCGAAATTAACCGGCAAAGTGGAGCTGAACCTGGCTGATTGGGTTTCAGCGCTAGAAGCCGCCGTTCAAGGCGTGATGATGCGTGGTAAAGCTCAAGCCGGCGATAAGACCATGCTAGATACATTTATCCCTGCCCTACAGGCATTACAAGAAGCTCAGACCGAAAATCTTCGCTTGAGTGAAGCGCTTCAAAAGGCAACCGCCGCAGCAGAAAAAGGGATGCAATCCACCATTCCTTTACAGGCTCGCAAAGGGCGTGCCTCCTATTTAGGCGAACGCAGTATCGGCCATCAAGACCCTGGCGCCACCTCCGCTTACCTCATCCTCAAAGCAGCCAGCGATACATGGAGCGCTATAGCTTAACCTTTAGGTAATTTGACAATGTCACATTTTCGTATAATTGTCATTGCAAGGAGCGTTCTTTGCGACGAAGCAATCCCCTCGCAAACCAGGAG
>DYKV01000023.1:10947-20158 GCA_020722415.1 Anaerolinea sp. | reverse complement strand
TTTGCGTCTTGGCGACTTGGCGTTAAATATTTTATCTTTTTGCAGTTCAGTAAATTAATATTTCCTTTTTGCGGAGCGCGGAATAGGTCTTTCGAAAGGCTTCCAAACGATTTCTTAGCAAATTGAGAATTGCTGATGCCCTCTCTTCACATTTCTAATTTAAGCGTACAATAGTAATTATGCACAATTATTTCATTAAAAGGAGAACATCATGACCGAATTGCTTTATCAAACGGATAGTTATCTCAAATCGAATATCGCTACAATCAGTCAAATCTTCCCAGAGGAACATGCCATTACTGTCGATCAAACCGTATTATACCCGGGTGGAGGTGGCCAACCATCAGATCATGGGTGGATTAAATGGGAAGATAAAACCGTCCCACTGCTTAAAATCAAAAAATCTCAGGATGATATCCTACTATACTTTCCTCCAGAAATAGTGCTTCCCCAAGTAGGCACTCAGGTAGAATGCATTTTGGATTGGGAACGGCGCTATCAGCTCATGCGGACTCATTCCGCAATGCACGTGTTGTGTGGTGTCATATTTCGCGATTATGGAGCGACGGTAACCGGCGGGGATATGGATCCGTTAAAAGGCAGAATGGACTTCGAGTTTGAAACGATGCATAAAGACCTGGTTGCTGCCATAGAAGAAGCGGTCAATAAAGAAGTAAATAAAGCTCACCCTATCCGGGTAAAGATACTTCCCCGTGAAGAAGCATTCCAAATCCCCGACTTAATTCGGACAAAAATCAACCTCCTCCCTGAGGGAATCCAATTTGTGCGCACGGTAGAGATTGTTGGATTAGATTTGCAAGCTGATGGAGGTACCCATGTTAATAATACGAACGAAATCGGGCGCATCCGGGTGGTAGATTATAAAAGCAAGGGAAAAATTAATAAACGGATTTATATAGAGCTTGAGTGAGATCATCACCCTGGCGGATAAGGAATAATGGCGCCTGGAAGCTTTCTGGAATGGGTTGATCAATTTCTGGTTTTTTTGCAACATCAAAAGTGGCTGCATCCAGATAAATCACGATTGGATGATACCCCCTGCGTTCAAGGTAAAATAGCGATTCATTAATCGCCTTAGGATTAGCCGGACTTAATAAAACGATTGTGCTACCCGTTGGAATCAATCTCGCTTGACTTTCCACCAAATATTGAATCGGCAAATTTCCCTCCGCTTCGATGATCGCTAATGTCTCCATAATCTTTATAAATTGCCTTGTTCCTCTTTCACCTGTTAATACATGGAGATTTCGATCATGGGCAATAAAACCCACTGCCCGTCTTTTTTCGATAAAATATTTTACCAACGAAGCACAAGCGACAACCTGAACTTCGAAGGATGAAGGAGGTAAAGGGATATTTATCACCCGTTTCCATGTTTCCCTGGGGTTGAGCTCTACAAAGAATGAATCATCTCCGCCATGGCAGCTTTTATCTGCATCGAAAAAGAACCACACTTCCGCTAATGGGTCTAGCTCGAATTCTTTAACAATCAAGCGGTTTCGGCGGGCAGAACTTAACCAGTGGATGCGATTTAATGGATCACCTGGAGAATATTCCCTCACCCCAGCTGCATTGGGGGTAATTTGTTGCGTCCTCCGCTGCATCGCTTCCCCGCCCGGAAGTGTTCCGGCCGGTGATGGAAATGCGCGGATATCCACCGTCATTGGAAAAACCAATACGGAATCGCGCGCCGGGATCTTTCGTTGAACGGGGAACAGTCCAAAGAAATCACCAGCGGCTAGAATCGTATCACCTAGCGGGTATAAGCCCCTTCTAATCAAGCGTGTCCTTACCAAATAGGATCGGGCTTCCTTCCCTTTGATAAAGCTGATCACTTTTGAACCCTGGCAGCCGGGTAATGGAGCTTGGTTATGAATTGCCACCCATAAATGGGGTATCCTTGAATGATTGATCAGCTCAAAGCGCTCCTCGAGGTTTAATCCCACTTGGGAGCGATGGGCACGAGTTGTCCTGATTAAATCTAATCCCATCAAAGCAAATCGCGAATAGATCCAGGCAAACAAAAACAAACCTCCCCAAAAATATGCCCAATGGTAATAAAAGGATGCTCCACTAACCATTCCCCCCAATACACTAGCCATAAAAAGCAATAAGACCACTTTCTGCGAACTGTTCATGGTTGCCAACCAAGCGGATCTCCACCTGGCACTGCCACCCGTTCTAAAATCGTCTGGATAACGTCAGTCTGCGATAAATCGTGCAATCTGCCCGTTGGCGAAAGAATAATGCGGTGGCTCAAGATCACAATTGCAAGCGCTTTAATGTCATCCGGAAGGACATAATTACGGCCTTCGATTGCAGCTTTCGCTTGGCCTGCCCGATATAACGCTAAACTCCCCCTTGGGCTCGAGCCCAAATAGACTTCATTTTGCTCGCGGGTTTGTCTAATTAATCCAAGGATATAGCGTTTGACCGGATTAGCTACAAACACTTGTTTGATCGTCTCCTGCATCTCGGTAACAACCCCGCCATCTGCCACCTGTTCTAAATCCATAATCGGGTGGCGGTATTTTTGGTCATCCAATATTTTCATCTCGTCTTCGAAAGTGGGGTATCCAAGTTGAATGCGCATAAAAAACCGATCCAGTTGCGCTTCAGGTAATGGGAACGTCCCTTCATATTCAATGGGATTTTGGGTAGCTAAAACCAAGAAAGGAGATGGTAATACATGAGTAGTTCCATCCACTGTAACTTGCTTTTCCTCCATTGCCTCCAATAATGCAGCTTGGGTCTTGGGTGTCGCCCGGTTAATTTCATCCGCCAATACAATTTGGGAAAGGATTGGACCGGGACGGAACTCAAACTCTCGCTTAACTTGATTATAGATAGACACACCGGTAATATCGCTGGGTAACATATCCGGGGTAAACTGAATTCGCCGGAAATTCAATCCCAAGGACTTGGCAATACTTCGCGCCAGCATCGTTTTCCCCACACCGGGAACATCTTCAATAAGCAAATGTCCTTGACATAGCAAACTGATCAGGGCGAGTTGAATGGTTTGCCGTTTACCAACAATCACCTTCTCGATATTATTGAGGATTTGTTCGCTAACTGTTTTAATCTCTCTGATTTCCATTATCACTCCTCTCACCCTGTTATTCCTTTTAGTAAAAATAAATTATATACCAACCAAAATAGAGAGTAGTTCAAAACCTTTGTATTATGGTATTTTGCCGCGAATAATAACACAGCCAATGTTAATCCACAGGAAAAGCGTAAAATCCCGCCGGTCTCGCGATAGGTGGAGAAAGGGAGAAAAAACATGATCAGACTATTCAATAATAAAGAGAAGCCAATTGGATTCCAATCCCTTTTTGCAATACTGCGCAGCGATATTATTACCCCCCAAAGCGATGGTACGATAACCAGAGGTAGAAAGGTGATTGCCATCGCTAGAAAGTAAATCAGACTATATCTTGCAATCCGAATTAATCCCATAAAGGGGATAACCTCAAAGCGGGTTGCCATAGCTCCACCTGATCCAATCCCAAATTTACCAAACTCGTTAAATAACCAGAATTGGAAAATAATAAACGGGAGGAATGCTAAACAGAAAAAAGTGATGCTTTCTTTATATTTTTTCTCTACCATTAAATATAATAAGAAGGAAGCCCCAAATAAGATCGTCACTTCTTTTGTAAAGAACGCCAAGGCGAATAATAGATAACTGATCGGATATTTTTTCAGTTCGAAAAAATAGATTGCCCCAGCCACAAAAGCGAAAGCAATCGGTTCTGCCAACGCCAATCTTATAGAAAGAAGGTAACCAGCCCCTAACCCATAAATCAGTGAATAAAATGGAGGAACTTGGAAAAGCTCAAGAACCCGATAAACAAAAAACGTACCCAGGAGTTGACCAAGCAAAGGTAATACTATCAGCATCCAGGGGATAATAAGGTAATTGCCCAGCGCCAAACCACGCGCCAGCAATGGAAGCAATATCCTTTGATACCGATATGCCGGCATATCTAACTTGGATTTCAGTCCCTCTGGGCGCGGGTCTTGGGCAATGAACAAATTAAATTGCCCGTCATAACCTTCTGATCCATGCACATCCCCCTTGGAATAGCGAGTCCCTACCCTGATTATACTGTTCACATCCCAATGCGAAGCCGATAATGGAATGACAATTACTAAAAGGCAAAATAAACTGGTAACAAGGATAATCCATCTCAAAGTTAAATTAACTATGCGCATTATTTTTATAAATAGAAAAACATATCAATCCGATACTTGTGATCAGACTAACTGCCAATCCGATAAAAAAAGACCATGGTTGATAAATTAAAACAACCTCATTATTACTCGCCTGCAATGGAATAGCTCGGAATAGATAGTTTGCCGAATAGATTTTAGTCGGATTTCCATTTACTTTGGCAATCCAGCCTGGATAATTAATGTCGTGTATTACTAACCACCCATTCTTTTGTGAAGTAACCAAAAATTTAATCCGGTTAGGTGAGTTTTCAATCCATTGCAAACTTCCTTTCGGATTGTCATCTAATCTCTCACAATCATTTTGTTCGCTGAGTTCCTTGGAATACAAATAAACAACCTTATCTATATTTGCTTCTGGACTAAAGAGTTGTCCTAAAATTGCCTCTTGGTTATCCAGAACTACTGCGCAATTTACAATGCGCGCTCGTTCTAAACCAGCAAAGGGAGTAATTTTCACCCTTCCCTCCGATTCGCGTTCGACAATCCATTGTACTGAACTCAGTTTGAGCAATCGAGCTAACCTCACCTCGTTTGAACTTTTCTGAGCATCATCAATGGATTTCATCCAATGGGAGAAGGATTGCGGAACTAATGGATCGAAATTATTGAGCAAGCTAACCCGATCGAATAAATTAATATTTGGCAGCCAAGTGAAACGAACACTTTCCCAACCCGATTTCGGCTCAAAAGTATCAAACCGAAAATAATCATTGAACTTCAATAAATACTCATCTTCAGGTAATAGAATCCCGCGTCCTTGGATGATTTGCTGAGGGATTTGATCAGCCCCAAGTGGCTCATAGACATCTGCATTAATGGCAGGATTTAACCCCCACTGAAAGCCAATTAAGTCAAACATAAAATATGCAATGACAAGAATACTCCAAAGAGTATATTTATGGAGTTTTTTAATCCCCATTTCATCGTTATCAGGTGTATATAACAAGATACATCCAAAAATTATTGCTTGTAAACCAAGTAAAATGACTGATAAAACAATAGTCGGATAAAATTCTCGATTGAAATAATGAAACAGTCCCGCTGTAATTAAGATAGCAAACCCACCTGCGATAGCTAATCTCAGCCAGTAGAGACGTTTTCCCATTGGTTTTTTCCAACTATCTATTCCTACGCCAGCAAGATAGGCTAATCCAAATTGTGTAATTATTGTAATGCGAGTTGGAGCTTGAAACAAATTGAACAGGAAAAAATGGTCGTAAATCGAGGAATAAAACGGAAGATTTTTACCGAACGCCAGGAAAATAGAAATGAGCATCAACACCCACCAAAAGATGATTCCTTTCGGAAAATGGTGATTAGGATGGTCAATTTTTTGACGCCTTTTGCCTCTCAGGGAAAAAATAGCATAAATTGCCAAAGGCAGCGCCATCGCTCCGCTATAAACTGCATCCTCCCAATAATTGCCATATCCCCAATAATTTTCGGAAGATGGGTTACCAAATAAATTGGGCATGAAAAAAGTTAAAATTCGCCATGGCCAGAAAGAATAAATCAAACCAATCTCGCTGGCAACTCCGCTGGCTCTTTGTGAATAATGCATATACTCTAGGGTGGGTAAAAGTTGCCCGCTGCTTAATAAAACCGCAACCATCACCGCTGTTACCCATGGTAGCAGGGCTTTGATCCAAGATTTAATATCGAACACCTTTTCCCTTTGAAAGCGCTTCCAAATAAGATAAACACACCAAAATGTCCCCATCCAAAGCGCATACCAGCTAGTTTGAGCATGACCCGCCAAGAGGAGCATCATTAGCGAAAGTGTTAGATATAAAAAATTCTTTCTATTTGACGATCCATCCATTACTAGAGTGGCAAAATACAGTATCCATGGAATCCAACTAGCGCAAATAAGGATAGATTGAAAACTTGACCGAGAGACCAAATAACCACCGAGTGCGTAACCAAGTCCACCGATCGTTTGGCCTAATGGCTGTAAACCCATCAAGCGCAAAAAGCGGCGCATCCCCCAACCGGCTAGAATAAGGTGAGCTGCTATGAAATAGCCTTGACCAATGGCAGACCATTCTACGCCACCCAGATAATCGAGCAGCATCATTATCCAATTTAAGGGATAAAGGAGAGCAGACTGATAATTTGCCAATAGAGGCGCTCCCATTCCAGAATAGGGATTCCACAATGGCAGCTGCCCCTGGCGGATGATTTGGACGGCAAGATGCCGCCAGGGAATGAACTGTAAAATAGTCGTTCCCCAAAACAGGGCTTTTTCTCCCATTAATACTGGAGAAAACAGGATCAATGGGGCGATAAAAAGGATTCCATCCCAAATGTCAATCGGATAATTTCGCTTCATCCACTTCATAAATAAAATAATTTTCATTCTTATAGATTAACTTCAAGTAAGCTGCATCCGCTGGATTCCAGGAACCCAACTCCCGTTCATCTGGTCCCCAGATTACATAATGAATATGGTGAGATAAGAGCATAGCCGCTCTTTCCTCATCCGAACCTTCGGTTTGATAGAATTTCTCCACCTCTCGCTGCAGCACCTCTCCACCAGCGCTTTCTGGTCCATGACCATTTAAGACCCTAACCGATGCATAAGCTGGCAAGACATTACTGGTATCAAAGGATGCGAGCACTACGCTAAACTTGTCTCCTTGCAAATCATCCAAGCTTTCCATCATTTCTACCATAGGAGAGGGGATAAAGGCGGGTTGGTGTAGATGGAAAGCCGTCTTCATTCCGCCCAGTAATAAAATCAGACTAGCAATCAACGCTAAAGGCAACCCGAACATAACCAGAATTTGCCCATACCGAGGGGAAGTAAATTTATCTATGGAAATTACCCCATAGATTGTTAAAATAACCAATCCAACCCAAGCTCCTTCTATTGTCCTCCGTTGAACGCTAATCGGCAAGGACACTAGTAACGGTACTATGATTAGCCAGGGGACAAGCAATGCTGCCCGAAATACATTCTTTTCCCAGAGCCGAAAGCCGCCTATTATGGCAAATGGGATAAATAATCCATACGACAAGATATAGACAAAAATATTTGCTGATGGCAATTGATTTTGATGATTCCAGATCATCAAATAGGGATCAGTTGAGAATTTGATAAAATTATAAAGTATGAAACAAACCGGCAAGAAACTAGCCAGCAACAATTTCCAGAAAACAGATTTACCTTGCCCAATTTTTCGTTCATCCCCACTGACTATCGCTCGCCATTGCATGATGCCCCAATGTAATCCAATGATCAGCCCAACCAGACCTAACAATAAGGGTTGAGCAAGGCCTGCCGAAATCCAGAAGAATGATAATCTTCCAACTGGTTTGAGACCACCTTCTGCTTGCCACAAACTAATATAACTAAGGATTGCCCAAAACAGGAAAGCTTTTCCAAGACTGAGATGGGGCAATCCATAGAGTTCTAAAAATCCAAAACTTTCTGGTGAATAGAATTCTAACGGTAAAGGGAAAGCCTTTTGATTGATTAATGCAGCCCAACCTAAACCTCCGCCAACGGAAGCAAAAATTAATCCTACCCTGCGCCAATAAACCGAGTCGATAAAATAAGCAATAAAATCGTATGTAGCAAAAATTGAAAGAGCACCACCAAAAATACGAAATAAATGAAACAAAACCACAAGCTGCTCATGTAACGCTGGTTTGCTTGCCAATTTTCCTAAAAGAATATATGGGAAAAATGCCAAAAACCCTTTCTGTTCCATATCGGTATAAGGGCTACGGAAGAGCCAATCGCCTTCGTAGCCCGAACGCATTTTGGCAATATACGAATTCCCATCATTAATTCCAAAAATAAAGCCAGAGAAGTCATAACTTTGTGTCTCACCTTTCCTTCCTTCTGCGATTTGGAAAGCGATGAGATAAGGAATTGTGGTGATAAATAAAACTACACTCGCATAATAAATGACCCAGTATTTTTCAGTGCGTGTGACCATGTTCATAAATCAATAAGCTCAATATGTTGGAATGTACTGATAAACCGATATTGCTGAATTTTGATAGATCAATTTCACCCAATGGCTTTTGAATAAGTTAGGAGGAGATTTGTAGGTGGTTTTTTCTCGGTAACCCCATAGAATATAGCTCACTGAGTACTCATTCAAGAACTTAATTTGCTCTTCGATAGAAATGTTTTCCGAATAAAAGGAATCAATCCAATTCTGAAAATAGGTCGCATCAACGCTCTCAAAGGGATGCCCATAAAATACTTTAAGGCCGGTATAAACGGGGAGAAACAAACCACTCTCTTTTCCAGCCAAGATCAAATCGCCCTTTGGTAAATTTGCATCCATCCATTGATAAGCTTCATATTCCTCTTTAGATAAATAGATAGTTGGATCGTGCCGATCAATCGCTTGTATAAAAACAAACAAGAGAATAATAAAAGGTATCAACGATATTCCAATCGATATATTAAACAAAAGTTGGACGGGTATTTTCTTGTTCAGCGAGGATGATGATAATCCTTGATAAGCAAATCCAGCCAAGACAACCAGCGGTATATAAAGGCCGATACTAAAACGCCGTTGTAATGCGCTAGGCAAGTAAATTAAAAGGAATTCTACTAGCACCCAAAGAATGGGTATCCAAAATTGTTCTTTTTTGGTTTTTATGGCGAAAATGATACCGATAATGGACCAGATGATGAGCGGTATAAACCCCATAATAAATAAAGGGAGTATTGGTGTTGGAGTAATATTTTGAGCGTTCCATTTAGAAAGAATTGGATCGGTATTGGTAACCCAAAATTGATATCCCAAAAATGGGATACTGCCCAGAATGAAAGGAAATAACCTATCTCGGGTTATTAAAAATAGTCCTTCTTGTCGTTGGAAAAATTGAATAATGAATACACCACCATATACGGTGACTACTACCGCAACAGAAAAGGGAGAGATATTTGCTAAAAAGATTCCCACGGATAAATCAGCAACTA
>DYKV01000023.1:0-10847 GCA_020722415.1 Anaerolinea sp. | reverse complement strand
GTGCTAGATGAAATGTAAGAATTAATCCTAGATTTGTCCATCGGCTCAGGTTACCCAAGAAGAGATAAAACAAAAACAATGCGGCTGGTTTGTTTGCTTGATATGAGTAGGGTAATTGAAATAACCAATTTCCTTCTCTGCCTTCAGCCATCTTCGCCAAATAGGAATTTCCATCAACTGGGTTTAGCAAGAAACCGCCAAACCGATACTCTGGGATATAGCGATAATAAGCATAAACCATTGGGATTTGGGTTGCTAAAGTAAAAGCAAGTAATAAGATCCAAGCAGACGGAGAATAAACCAATTTCTTCATTCCATTTTCTATTGTACACGGCTATTTCTAAAAAAATCCAAAACATGACAAATCCAAACCTTTCATTACATTTTTGTTAACTCCGCCCTTGTAAATATAGAGTTCACCCTCTATAATTTATTTTATGAGTCAGATTTTTAACCTCTACCGATTACAACAACTAGATTCGCAATTAGACTCTGCATTATCGAAATTATCCGAATTAGAACTTTTGCTCCAAAATGACAGGGAATTGCAAGAGAGTCAGAAAAAATTCGACCAAGAACAAGAACGATTGAAAGCTTTGAGCCATTCCCTTTCAAAAATTGAATACGATGTAAAACAACAAAACATCAAAATTGAACAAAGCGAATCTACTTTGTATGGCGGGAAAGTCAAAAACCCCAAAGAACTCAAAGACCTGGAAAATGAAGTGGTCTCGCTAAAAAAATATTTGACCGTTTTAGAAGAACGCGAGTTAGAAATGTTGATTGCCGTTGAAGAACAAGTTGGAGTTACCGAACAAACTCGTCAACAACTTCAGGAAGTTATCCAAGCCCATGAAATTAAAAAGGCAGATTGCCTTGGCGAAATAGAACAACTGCGCAAAGAAATGACAAATCTAGAAAATGAAAAAAACATCCTTATTCAAGGTATTCCAGAAGAATTTCTCGAGCGTTACCAACAGATACGCCAATCAAAAAAGGGGATTGCAGTCACGCGGATTACCGACAAATCCTGTGCTGCTTGTGGGACAACCCTTACTGGCGGATTAATCCAAGAATCACGTTCGCCTGACAAAATTGCTCTTTGCCCTTCCTGTGGGCGAATTTTATACGGGGGATAACGCCATTGTTCAAAACCGGTTGGCACCTCGACTGGATCTCATTTCTCCTCGGACTCGCTAGCGGGCTTTGCGTAGTTTTTATTATTAATCGAATTAAATCATCTAAAGAGGCTATCCGAAATACTATTCAGAAAATCTTCGATCAATTTATACATGTGTTCTCCCCAAATATGGATATTCAAATCCGGAAGGATCTAATTCAGTTTTGCCAAAAAAACCATCTTGCTTCCGACCTTTTTCCTTTAGATGACGTTCTCATTGAACCGCGCATGTTCTCGTTACCCGTCCAGAATGACCCAAAACGAGTCATCCAATTTGACGAGCAATCGTATGCTTTCATACCGATCCTTCCTGATTTCCCTGAATTTGCAAGTATTTACCAATATCCAGATTTCCATTTGATTGATACGCTTACGAACCCGATTAATTTAGTATTAATGGGTAAACTAGGCAGCGGAAAAACAACCGCTTTATTAGATTTAACTTTAAGATTATGCCGAGGTGAATTTTCTGACCAGAATAATTTGGCGATTCTGCCGTTATATGTTCATTGTGCACAACTCCAAATCCCTTCAGCAAGTGACCAGGATACACTGGAAGTTTTCATCCAAGCGTCTAAACATCTGTTCTCCAAACAAATTCAACGGCGACTATCTAAATACTTTCATAACTTGGCAAAAAATAAGAGTTTAATCATCCTGCTAGATGGTTTGGATGAGTTACCTCCCCCAGTCGCCGACCAAGTCATCCTGTTTACCTCAAGATTCCAACAACAATATCCCCAACTGCGAATGATTGTTAGCGCATCGGTAAATTATATTGGCGATTTAATAAATGGCGGGTTCGTGCCAATCGGGATAAAAAGTTGGAACAGCAAAGATGTACATACATTCTTGGAGAAATGGAGGAATGCATGGATAAAATCATCGCATTCCGAATCAAAGCCAACAACCGAAAACCTTATCCTAATAAACTCCTGGATCTTACAGGTATTCCAGCTTCTCACCCCCTTAGAATGGGTGCTGGCAACCTGGTTGATGTATAACGGTAATCTCCTCAATGGAACACCTATTTCCATCCTAGATAATGGAGTAAAGCTTATCAAGCAAACTAGCAAATCCACCGATGAACTAGCAAAAATCTATCTCGATCAGCTATTAAATGATTCTCTCGAAACGAAGAACTACAGGGGAAAAGGTTTTATTGAAACAGCAAAACCAACCCAAAAATTCCAGTCAGCTACACCTTCCCTGTCAACATTGGAAGTACATCCGCTGCTACGCTGCTTCCTTGCTGCCCAAGAATTTCAGCCATCAGATCAAAATTACGGATCATTGGCAAATCCCCACTGGGCACTTGGATTGCAGACTTTTATTTTTGCCCTCGCGAAGCAAGAACAGCTTGTCAATTCCCAGATAGTAGAAAAATATCATTTATTCACTGAGTCATTGATCAAGGCTTTAGCTTTAAAATATATGAGGACCAACTCTGAAGGCACTCAAACAATTTTACGGGAATGTGCAAAAATCCTCAGCAGCCCCAACTTATCACTCAATTTACGCTCAAAATTTCTGATCACCATCGCCTCATCACCCGTCGTAGATACTAAGTCGGTCATTGAATTTCTATTGCGATCAAAAGACCCAACCCTGCTTCACTTGGGGGCACTCGGATTTGGTTTACTTCCTCAGGCAACTTCGATTGAGCTCTTGATGCCTCTACTCGAAAATCCTATTCCAAATGTCTTCATCGCTGCCAGTAACGCATTAGCAGTAAATGGTAGTTCAAAATCTATTGATGCTTTGACGAATAGTCTTGTCAATGGTCATGAGCGGCTGCAGATCGCAGCTGCTCAAGCATTGGCAATTCATCCCCAACAAGGTCAAGCAATATTAGCTGAGGCAATCCATCATGACAATCCCTCGGTACGCAAGGCTTGTGTTTATGGCTTGGTTCGGGTGAATCAACCCTGGTGTTATGAATTATTGGAAAAATTGGCAATCGAAGATTCCCATTGGATGGTGAAGGATAGCGCCAGCAGCGCTTTGGAGTTTTTAAATTCTCCGAATACTTGGATTCCAAATTCACCATCGCCATTAGCCGAGCTCAACTGGCTGATTCAATTTGCTGCCAGTCGTGGTTTAGGAGTTTCCCCATCTGGAAATGAAGAGGAGTTGATCCTACTTGCATTAAAAGAGGGCAATATTGATCAAAAAATAAGCGCTATTGAAGCAATCCTCTTTCACCCTTTCGAAACTGCAATTCCAGAATTGTTATCCTTAATGACCCCCTCGGGATCTGAATTAAAGGAATATCTTTATCTGACAGTGTGGTTTATTTCAATATCCAATTTATCAACTTAACTTTGGGGAACTTGCTTTTCTTTGATGGTTTTCTCGATAACCTTTTCGACTTGTTCTGGTTCAATCCCAGTAATCGAAACAATTTTTTTCTTTGAATGTTCCCCAGCAACGATCTCAATATCATTATTCCGCACCTGAAATAAATGGGCTAAAAAATCAATCAAAGCCCGATTGGCTTTCCCATCTACAGGAGGTGCATTCAGCCTTACCCGAAGCGTTCCATCCGCCATCACTTCAGCTAGCTCGGTTCGGTTAGCGCGTGCTACCACCTGCAAAGCTAACGCAGTTCCTTTTCCGCCTGGTTTCAATTGCACGCTCTTAACCATAATTAGTATAAAGTGTAGAATAAACGCATCAACAATGAGTCTATTATCTGGATGGCAATAATCAAAACCAATGGACTAAAATCAAACATTCCCATGGGGGGGATATTGCGGCGAATAGGATCCAATAAAGGATCCACCAATCGGTCAATTGCTTGCCGAATTGGGTGAAATGGGGACATAAAGTAAGACAACAAAACCTTGATAATGACCAAAAAAGTATAAATTTGGAGGAGTAAATGGATTAAGTTCGCAAAATAAATCATTGTTCTATCCTTATGCTTTTGTTCTTGGTCCTAAAATAGCTTGACCAATACGGACAATTGTAGCCCCTTCCTCAATGGCAACCTCATAATCGGAGCTCATCCCCATGGATAATTCTTTCCAATCTACCTCTGGAAATTTTCGTTTGAGGTAGATTTGAAATTCAACCAGACGCCGAAAAATCGGACGGGCTTTCTCCGCATCGTCAAAGTATGGTGCCATTGTCATTAATCCACAAACCCTTAAGTGAGGTTTACTTAAAATCGCCTCAATATCGGTTTGTAGTGGATCCCAGTTTGTTTTTTCCCACGCCGAAAAACCGAATTTTGACTCTTCCCCACTGACATTGATTTCTAATAAAACGGGGAGATTCTTGTTTAATTGGTTAGCATATCGTTCGTAACGTTCCGCTAGCTTTACACTGTCTAGAGAATGGACGAAATCGAAATAACGAACAACAGTTTCCGCTTTACGGCTTTGGACATGCCCAATCATATGCCATTCAACCTTTTTTACATTAAGAGAAGCTTGTAATTGGTTAATTTTCTCGACCGCTTCTTCAGCATAATTTTCACCCAATCGCAGCGCACCCGCCTCTATTACTTGATGAATTCGTTCGATACTATGCCCCTTTGTAACAACCACAAGTTTTACCTCATCTGCGCTCCGCCCTACCCGTGTGGCTGTAGAAGCAATCTTTTCTAACACTTTTTGGTACTGTTCGGCGATGTTAGCTGATTTCTCTGGGATCACCATTACTTCAATTCCTTAAAAAATTCTTTACAAACTGATCAGCACTCCGAACCGACCGGTTTTACCGTGTTCTGCTCGATGAGAAAACCAATCTTCGGTATGACAAGCTGTACATTGATTAGCTAACTCTATTGATTTTACCCCAATTTGCTGCAGGATGAGTTGGTTTGCCTGCCACAAATCAAAATAAATCTGGTGATTATCCATTTTAAAAACATCAGGTATATATTGAGGGATATTCTTTTTCGCCTCTTCGTACACTTCGTGTCCCACTGGATAGTGGTGTGCAGCAATTGAAGGGCCTATTCCGGCAAGGACATCCGCCGGATTTGACCCATATTTAACTTTCATCTCATTTACAGCAGCTTCTGCTATTTTTAACAATGTACCTTTCCATCCAGCATGCACTAACCCAACAACCTTGCGCATTGGATCAACCAGCAATATTGGAACGCAATCCGCAAACCGCATGAATAAGACAACGCCAGGTTGATTAGTTATAATTCCATCAGCCTGAATATAGGGTAGGGTTTGATCGCGCGGTTGGTCAACACAGATCACATTTTTGCTATGAACTTGCCAGACATCAAATGATTTCTCGATGGAAAGATTGAGTGATCTGAACGCTCTTCGGCGATTTTCTCGAACCCGCTCCAGATCATCGCCAACTGTACCACCAAGGTTTAATGAAGCCCATGGATAAGGACTTACTCCTCCCTTACGGGTGAAAATGGCATGCGGAATTCCCAGCCTGTCAAACAATTCAAATGTTTCATACTCAAGCGAATCACTGTAATGACGGTTCATCAGGTTGATTATCCCGTTGGACATGCAAAGAAGCTAGGCGAATTTTTTTTGCCCCTAATATCCGCCGGGTTTCAGCCATGCTTTCTTCGACCGATGGAAAACCGAACCAGGCGGTTGTAAACCCAAATAGAGACCCGGTTAACACCCTTAAGAATGGCGTGCTTTCACGATATGGAATTAGGCTGAATGGTGGTTGACTGATAAGCTGAGATACACCATCCAATCCTATTGGGAGTAAACCGATCAAAACCCAAATATACCAAGGAAGAAATGGGATTTTACGTTTGAATAACGCGTAAAGTAATCCAAAGCACAATATCCCGGTGTATATCGCTAGATCACGTTGACACAAAGCAATTTTATACCCCACTTGAGGATCACCAATGAAAGCTCTCGCTGCCAAAATGCTCTCAGAGGAATTATCCTCATTAAGGCCAGTGGCTTCATGAAGGCTCTTCCAAGATACTTGAGCAGCTTGCCGAGGATATGCGATCTGCTCACCAAACAGGAAAAACGAACGATACGCTAACTGATGACAAACGACTCCATAAACATGATAGATCACCTTTGCAGGAGCAGGGATTCCTATTTTCATAAAAATAGGGGCAAGAAATGGTACTCCCAAATAAAAAAGAACCACCAAATTAATCATCAGCAGATAATGTCTCGAAATCCAAAGCGCAATTTTATCAGCCAATGTCCACTCAGAGCCACGCCGCACATTTTCCAAATAGATTGGATCTTGCAAAGTCTCCAATTGGTTTTTCCGTTCAATTGCTGCTGCAAGGGTTACTTCTAATTCTTGCCGTTGAACTGGCGACCGCAACTCATAGGGACCAATTTCAATTATTGGTATTTCTGAGAAATATTTTTTTTTGAGGTCAGGATCTTGATCAATATCAATTTCGACTAATCGGTGAGGAAAACGTTCCTTGACCTCTTCGAGCATCTGTTTAGCGCTTTCACACAGATGACAATCCCTTCTCCCATAAAGTGTGATAGTGATCATTTTATATGCCAACATTAAAAAACGATCCAAAGCGGGACAATTGGGAGAGATAACCTAACATCAACATTATCCCAACAATGATAAGGATTACCCCCATAAAAATCTCAGTATAACGCATCACTTTACCATATTTTCTCAGAATAGTTGTTACCCAGCCTATTCCCAGAGCCGCCAATAAAAATGGAATAGCCAACCCAGCTGAGTATGCGGAAAGTAATGTGACGCCTTGTAAAATTGACCCGCCATTTAATGCCAGCATTAATATTGCTCCTAAAACTGGACCAACACACGGTGACCATCCAGCCGAGAAGAACACGCCCATCAGCGCTGATGCAACAAGTCCATTTTTGGAAATGTCTCTGGTCTGGTGCCTTAGATCATATTCTAAAAAAGGTATTCGATAAAGCCCAGTCATGTGGATGCCGAATACAATGACAACCAATCCTCCTATTTTCGTTAGGAGATTGCGAATATTAAACAGTAGTCCCCCTAATGCTGATGCTGCCACTCCGAGGGTAACAAAGACAAAACTAAAACCGAGGACAAAAGCGAGCCCGTGAAAAAAAGTTAACCATTTGTCCTGTCCATTTGGTTGCCCACCCGCTACAGAGCGACCTCCGAGATAACCAATATATGCTGGAACCAGCGCAAACACACAAGGAGATAAAAAGGATGCTAAGCCAGCTAAGAATGCTAAACCCATTGAAGGTGCAATTAATGTCATAAGGTTCTATCCTTCCAAAACTTTTACTTTTGTTGGCGGTATGTCAGTATCCTTGGAGTATAAATCACCAGGATCATAATTTACCGGTGGATTTGTCCATCGAAAAACCCATTGTGCATCTTTCGGGCTGGCATTAACACAGCCATGTGACATAAGCTCACCACCAAAATTATTATGCCAGAATGTAGAGTGAATCGCTACCCCATCACCGGAAAACAAGCACGTCCAGCCAATACCTGGTAGATCATAGCCAGCCCCAGATGTTCCCCCGCTCATGTGAGTGGAGATTTGTTTTCGCCATATACTCATCTCTCCGCTTGGTGTAGATGAATGTCCTAAGAACTTTCCATCTGGGTCGTATTTCTTCCCCGCTGAAATGCGGCAATAATACACTTCGTTTTTGCCTTCATAACACGATAAGGTTTGGATCTTTTCTTCTACATTTACAACCACAATTTTATCTTCAACATCTCTATTTATGGGTGAAACATCTTCATCTTTCAATGGACGAAATGCCTCAGCCTTTGCCCAAAATAGATCACCATAACCATATTTTTCGTTGATCCGATACCAAACCTGACCTTGATCATCGGTCTTTAACTGATCAACCCAGAGGATCTGGCTATAATACAAACGAAGGGGTAAACCTTGCTCAGTTCTTATTTTGAATCCTGGGCTAATTGGCTCTCTTTCCAACAAGATGTCCACCCAGGGTACCGTAACCTCGACCCACATACCTGGACCAAGGCTTGTATCGGGAAGTTTATTTACCGGTTGATTTACCTTATTCTCGCAGGGTTGTAAATCCGAAGCCCAAATATAACCTTGTGGTGTTTCTACAAAGCGCTGCTTATAGCGATAGGGATTTCTCCCTACCACTTCTTTTTGCCAGACTACGACTGCGTCATCATAGAGAACACCTACCGTTTGCGCATCAATATCCGGGCGGGATTTCAATTCCACCATTGAGAATACCCGACCGAGTTTTTCCGCTTGTGGAAATGGCTCGGCAGAAAGGATGTGCATTTTAGGTCCAAATAACAATCCGGCTATCCCATAACTGCTTAATTTTAAGAACTCGCGTCGATTGATAGTAGATCTCCTCATCTTTTCCTTTAGCGAAGAATTTTGCTTAAGATTAACCCCTTCTGAGCTCAAGGTCAAGGGAAATTCTCAATTCAATGGCATCTTCCTCAAACGGAGACTGTTTGATACGACAAATACACTGCTAAATGCCATCGCTGCCGCAGCAAGCATTGGATTGAGATATCCCAATGCAGCTGCTGGAATAAGGATGATATTGTAGATAAACGCCCAAAATAAATTCTGTTTGATTGTCCGCAATGTTTTCTTTGATAAGCGTATAGCGGTTACAACACTAGAGATATCCTCGCGGATAAGCACGATCGGAGCTGTAGCGATTGCCACATCGGTTCCGCTGCCAATTGCAATCCCAACATCGGCTTGGGCTAAGGCTGGCGCATCGTTAACTCCATCACCGACCATACCGACTATTTCACCTTTCTCCTGCAATCCTCGGATTTGGTCTGCTTTTTCACCAGGCATAATTTCCGCGAAAACAAGCTCAATACCAATTTTTCGGGCAATGACATGAGCAACTTTTTGATTGTCACCCGTAATCAACGCCACTTTTATTCCCAATTCTTTCAACTCATCTATCGCCTTTCTAGCGTCATTTTTGATAGTATCGGCAATAGCAAATAAACCTTGTAATTTTCCATCAATCGTCACATACACAACTGTTTTTGCTTCTTGTTCTAATCTATCAATAATTGACTGATATTTATTTTCTTCCTCTTCGCCAATTTGAACGCTTTTTCGGTTACCAATCAATAAATGATACCCATCTACATCTCCTGCAACCCCTAACCCTGCGGTTGCTTTGAATCGTTGTGGGTCTACCAAATTTACATTCCGCTCTGTTGCCTCCGCTACAATTGCTTCACCTAAAGGATGTTCGCTAGCTTTTTCCAGCGAACCGCACAAATGTAGTAATTGTTCTTCGTCGAATCCGGGATTCAACACAATAATATCAGTAACCTTTGGTTGTCCTTTAGTAATCGTTCCGGTTTTATCGAAAACGATAGAAGTTGCTTTACCAGCTCTTTCTAATGCTTCACCAGATTTAATCAGAATACCGAGTTCTGCACCTCTGCCCGTGCCTACCATAACAGCTGTCGGGGTGGCTAACCCCATCGCACATGGACATGCTATCACCAACACTGCAACCATCCGAATAATTGCCGTTGAAAGCGCTCCACCCATCGCAGGGTTGAAAATAGGGACGACAAAATACCAGATTAAAAAAGTGATCAAAGCTATCAATATTACAATCGGAACAAAAACGCTTGATACTTGATCGGCTATCTTTTGTATCGGCGCCTTACTTCCTTGAGCTTCCTCAACTAAACGAATAATCTGGGCTAAGGCTGTGTCTTTCCCCACTTTGGTTGCTTCAATTTTGAGAAATCCCAATTTATTAATCGTTGCGCCAAAAACACTGCTGCCAATAGTTTTATCCACTGGCATCGACTCTCCGGTTAGCATAGCCTCGTCAACAGCAGAATGCCCTTCAATCACTACCCCATCCACCGGAATCTTCTCGCCTGGATGAACGAAGATAATATCCCCTACACGTACTTCATCCACTGGAATGTCTATTTCCTCCCCATCCCGCAGGATATGGGCACTTTTTGGACGCAACGAGACTAATTTTTTAATTGCTTCACTAGTATGCCCTTTTGCGCGAGCCTCAAGGTATTTGCCCACTTTTATCAAAGTAATAATCATCGCTGCAGTCTCAAAATAGACGTGTCCTTCCAAAAACCCCAAAGCAATCGGAATGCTATAAAAATACGCTGCAGAGGAACCTAAAGCGATCAAGACATCCATGTTTGCCGATCCATTACGGATGGATTTATACGCGCCCACATAATACTGCCAACCCACATAAAACTGTACCGGAGTTGCCAGCAACCACATCAAAATGCTCGCCCAACCCGAATGCCCAATTTGATGAGGCAATAAATTAAAATCACGCGCCATAGAAAAGAGGAATAACGGCACGGTAAACATTAAGCCAATCAATAAATAATGTAATTGTTGTTTAATTTCTAAATTGCGAGCTCTTTGTTCGGCGTCTTCATCCTCGCCTTTGGCTTCAAGGAGCGCAAAACCAAGATTATGGATCTTTGTCCGAATGTCAGATTGATTTATTAAAGTGGGAATATACTCAATATCTACTCGATGGGTAACCAAATTTGACTGAACGTTGAGGATGCCGTCTATCTCTTTCAGTTTTGTCGCTAAACGGTTGAGATCTGTTTGATCCCCAATATCGCGCAGGAAAATTTCTGCCATTCCAGTGGCGATGCCATAACCAGCCTTTTCGACGCGGGATATGATCCTATCTAAATCCGTGAATCTCGGATTAAATTCCACCAC
>DYKV01000308.1 GCA_020722415.1 Anaerolinea sp. | reverse complement strand
AAATGACAGAACAGGCATTTGAATTCCATCAAAATTGACATGGCTGAGCAGTTACAAAAAATTTATCTAATTGAAACCGGGATGATTTAGCTTCGGCTTGAAACTCCGTCATCCTGAGCTGGTTTTATAGCCACTCTTGCTCATCAAAGACCACTTCTTCTTTGCCGGTGAGTTTATCTTGTAACTTTTGCACGATCAAATCCAGATGAGCAGGGCGGGAGACGAAATCTAGATTACCAGCCGGGATCGTGAGCAAGGGGCATAAATTAAAAGTTGCCAGCCATTCTTCGTATAAGTCATTTAACTGTGCTAGATAATCGGGTGGAATTTGCCTTTCATACGTGCGGCCGCGGTGTTGAATACGCTCAATAAGCACATCCACTGGCGCTTTCAGGTAAATGACTAAATCGGGCGGGGGTAAGAATTCGCATAACACATGATATAGCTCGGTATACGCATCATAATCGCGTTGCTGAATATATCCCTGCAGATATAAATTGCGGGCGAACACCTCTGCGTCTTCATAAACCGTCCGATCGAGTATAGCCGAGGAAGGGTATAAGCTTAACTGATAGTGCATCTGTAGGCGTTGGGTGAGGAAGAAAATTTGCGAGTGGTATGCCCAACGATGCATATCCTGATAGAAATCGGCGAGGTATGGATTCTCCGCCACCGGTTCAAAGAAGGCTTTCCAACCTAATCGGTTACTCAGCAAGCGGACCAAGCTAGATTTCCCGACGCCAATGTTTCCGGCGATTGCAATAAATTTTTTCATCCTTCATCCTTCTTCTTTCACAAAATAAGCCATCGCTATTTTTTTATCCGGATCCATCATCAGATTGAGCTGGTATCCTCTGCGGGCTTCTTTGACATCAATCACCCGCATACAATCCAACAGATCCTTAAAATCTGGTAGTAAAAAGGGTAACTGGTTGGGGCTTAGATAGAAAAAATCTCGTTGGAAAATCGTTCCTGGGTCATCTAGATAAATAGCAAGCGGATAGATTTGCGACTCAATTAGATCTTGAAAAAAATGAGTGCCATAGGACGCTTCGGGGGCTGGTCCGATCTCTTTGCCGGTAATTTCAATTAGTGCGCGGACATGATAAATATCGCCAAACCCTACTGCAATGCCCAACTCGGGGTTCGAAGTTCCCCATCGGCCTGGTCCAATCAAGATAAATGTTTCATTTGCCAGAGCTTGATTAACTTGAGCAATCATTTGGCGTAATCGTAACCGTTCAAAATCAGACGAGAGTGCGTAATAGGCTTCTGGAGGGATAAATACAATATACCGTATATCCTCAATAACCCCGCTTGGCGCCATGCGCGCCGAGGAGAAAAGGATGTCCGTTGGCTCTAAATTAGGCAAAGCCTGGAAGGTTGTTTTCTCTCTAGTTGACTGAGGGCGGCATTGTAATATGCAAATTTGCACCTCTGTAGCAGCGATTTCAGTTTCGGTAATTTTTAATGCAAATTCCAAATCAACTGGAGAATGGTAATGTTTTTCGAGGAGTTGAAGCATTTGGGTAAAATACGCTGCCAGCTTGGTTCGTTGAAAAAGTTCATCGAAAGTGAGCAGAGCATTATTAATCTGGATATCATGGCTAATACTATGGATGGGGAGGAGGTAAGCCCCCTCGTCGATATGGGCGATGTAGCGCAGTGGAGGATAATCATAGCTAAGAACTTGATGGACGGGGAGGGTTTCAAATTGGTTTTTGTTTAGATTTATTAAGTCGACAAATTTTTGTGAATAGATGCGCGTTACGCGTACGTCCGCTTCAGGATGCAGGGTTGGGTGGCTTAATGCGACCAGACGAACATAGTCATCACCACTGCGCTCAACAGCGCGAGTGCCCAACCCCCAAACCAAGCGCAGGAAACCATCTTGTTCTCGGATTTGGGGCGCCCAACGGTAAAGATTTCGGCTATAGGCTACTCCCGATGCATGGGGCAAGAAAAATTCTTTGAATTGCTCTCCTTCGACCACTTGTAACAGAATTGCCATTCGTTCATCATAATCAATCAATCCTTTGGCGCGCCGGTACAACAGCGCATGCGGATTAAAGACGGAGGCAAATACGCGCAAAATTGCTTGGGTAAGCGCGTGTAAATTTTCAGCCAATGTGCCTTGATTAGCACAGAAATGACTTTCATATTTGCCTGCAAAAGACGTCCCAAAATTATCTTCTAACAGACTGGAGGAACGGACAATAATTGGGCGATTGCGCACTTTTTTTAGGAATTTTTCCAGTTGTGTCAGGCAATCTTGAGGCAATGATGCCTGCAAGAAATCCGCTTGTAGTTGTGGAAATTCCTGGTAGATTTGTTCTTCGCTTTTGTACTTTTGATCCATCCAATGAGTGAGGGAATTAATTGTAAGAATATCATAAGTCAAATCAGCCCCGATAAAGTAGGAATCAGGGATACGGATATGCTGGCGCAAATCTTCATCGGCGGTTTGTTCGAGGATACGGTGCGCTAATAACATCCCAGCAGATTTTCCGCCGATCTTGCCAGAACCAATTTTACGCTTCCGAATATTATCGAGATCCTGTATCGTAAACCATTCGCGAGCAATTTGTACATAACCCAATTGATCGCTGATCATTGTGCGGATCAACACCGCCTTGATTTCCAGAAGGCGCGCTTCGTAATTTAATCGTTCTGGTAAAGGTAACCTTTCAATCAGATATCCTTGCTCAAAAAGAAGAGATTGGGGGGCTAGTTCTGGATTGAAAGTAGAGAGGTCATCCTCAAGGGATCGCCCACGGTCTGCTAGGGTTTGGCGGATAATTTGTTCAAAAAGCTCAAATGGAAGGTTATAGGCAAAATAAAAGTCGGTCAGGTGATCACGAACATGAGTGAGTCTTTCTTCCCAAAGTTGGTAAGGTTCTTCGGTAAGTGGGTCATTAAGACCTTCGAGTTTTTGGCTCTGGATGGCTTTTTGACGGACTTCGGTTTCAAATGCTTGATTTGAAATGATCCCCCGTTTAAACAACTCTTGACGCATTTTCGTGCGGATAAAGGAGCTCAAAATGGGATATTGGGCTAACGCTAAATAAATGCGCAGAGTAAAATCTTGAGATGGATGAGGAA
>DYKV01000307.1 GCA_020722415.1 Anaerolinea sp. | reverse complement strand
ATGTTGGGTCATCGGCTTTGGCTTAACTTACGCAAGGAACATGAAGTTTGGGTCACAGTTCGGCAAACATCCTCCCCCTTTCCGAATTTACCAGAGTTCCCAACCCAATACATTCGCACTAATGTTGATGCCAGCAATTTCGACCAGGTTACACGTGCATTGGCTTCAATCCAACCAGATTTGGTCATTAACTGTATCGGTCTCATTAAACAAATGGGGCATCTGGCACGTGACCCAATCATGTCCATCTCTCTCAATGCGTTGTTGCCTCATCGTGTTTCACTGATTTGCCGGGCGGCAAAAATTCGCATGATTCACATCAGCACGGACTGCGTATTTTCCGGCAAAAAAGGCAATTACGTTGAAACAGACGAGTCTGATGCGGAAGATTTATACGGACGGTCAAAATTTTTGGGTGAGGTTGCTTACCCTCCTCATAGTATCACCTTGCGCACCTCCATTATTGGGCGCGAACTGAAAACCCGGCTTGGGTTAATTGAATGGTTTCTCTCACAAAAAGATGGAGATGCCGTAAACGGATATAAACGTGCGATATTCAGCGGTTTTACAACGGATGAACTTTCCAGGGTGATTAATGACTATGTTATTCCTCACCCCGAACTCACCGGGCTATACCATGTCTCAACAGACCCCATTTCCAAGTTCGATTTGCTCCACCTCGTCAAGACCGCTTTTGGAAGAAAAATTGATATTATCTCCGATGAGAAAGTTTGTATCGACCGCAGCCTGGATTCAACCCGTTTTCGACAGGCAACGGGATATGCTCCCCCGGCATGGTCTGAATTAATTCAGCGTATGGCAGAAAATTCAACCCTATATAAAAAACTAGAAGGATAAAGAGATGCTCACAAATAAAACCATCCTTGTCACTGGCGGCACCGGCTCTTTGGGAAAAGTGTTGATTAAGCGTTTGCTTACTGGTGAAATGGGCACGCCTCGTAAAATCGTTGTATTTTCACGAGACGAAGCCAAGCAGCACGAAATGCGCATGAGTTACATGAATAAACGGGCTGCAACCGATGAGATTATCTTCCGCAATTTCCAACGCATGTTAGATTTCCGCATCGGCGATGTTCGAGACTACCATAGCGTTGCCGAGGCTTTGCGCGGTGTCGATGTTATTTTCAACGCAGCAGCCTTAAAGCAAGTCCCAACCTGTGAATATTTCCCATACCAGGCAGTCTTAACCAATATTGCCGGGCCGGAAAACATTGTTCGCGCAATCCAGGAATTTAATTTGCCTGTTGAAACGGTGATTGGCATTTCCACAGACAAAGCATGTAAGCCTGTCAATGTGATGGGAATGACAAAGTCGATTCAGGAGCGGATTTTTATCCAGGCAAACATGCGCTGTCCAGAGACGCGGTTTATCTGTGTTCGATATGGGAACGTACTGGCTTCACGCGGCTCGGTCATTCCCCTGTTCCATGAGCAAATTCGCAGCGGTGGTCCTGTTACGATTACAACTCCCGACATGACTCGTTTTCTCCTCAGCCTTGACCAGGCTGTTGATACGATTTTTGCCGCCTATAAGGGTGGGCAGCGGGGTGAAACCTACATTCCGCGCGTCCCATCGGCAAAGGTCGTAGACATTGCGGCAGGCTTAATTGGTGAGAGACCGGTCGAAACTGTGATTACTGGCATTCGTCCTGGCGAGAAGCTGCACGAAATTCTCATTTCTGAAGAAGAATGCCATCGCGCAGTTGAGCGTGGTGACTACTACGCGATTTTGCCGATGTTGCCAGAACTGATTGAAAACCGGGAATATACAGCCGCGTTATCAACGGAGTATTCATCAGCAGATAATGTGATGCTTCCGGAAGATGTCAATAAAATGTTACATCGTTACCATTTAATGCTCGATGAGAATTCACAGGAAGATGGAGAATTTCTCCGATGAAAGTTGTTACAATCCTGGGGACGCGACCAGAGATTATTCGGTTGATTCGTGTTATTGAAAAATTGGACACCGTTTTTGAACATCGCTTGGTGCATACGGGGCAAAATTTTGATACCAGCCTGAGTGATGTTTTCTTTGAGCAATTAAAGGTTCGCAAGCCTGATTATTACATGGGCGTACGCGGAACATCTTTTGCTGAACAAATCGGCATGATTATTGCTGAAAGTGAAAAAATTTTGCGGGAAGAAAAGCCGGACCGGTTGTTACTTCTTGGGGATACCAACAGCGCCCTCGCTGCCATCGTTGCCAAACGAATGGGGATTCCAGTTTACCACATGGAGGCGGGCAATCGTTGTTACGATGACCGCGTTCCAGAGGAAGTTAACCGCCGCATTATTGACCACTCCAGTGATATTTTGATGCCCTACACCGAGCGCAGCCGCCAAAACCTGATTCGAGAAGGTATAGAGGGTAGGCGTATCTATGTGACTGGTAACCCTATCAACGAAGTAATTCGGCACTACGATTCGGATATTCGCAATTCGCAAGTTTTATCCAATCTTGGTGTTGAGGCTAATAAGTATTTCCTCGTAACAATGCATCGAGCCGAAAACGTAGACGTTTCAGAACGCTTGCATTCTTTAACAAAAGCGCTGGAGCAATTACAAAAATTGTACAGTGTGCCAATCATAGTAAGCACTCATCCGCATACGCGTATCCGCATGGAGGCGCATGGCATTGCAACGGATAATAGCCTGGTCCGTTTTATGCAGCCATTTGGCTTTTTCGACTTTATAAATCTTGAACGTAACGCAAAGTGCGTCATTAGTGACAGCGGCACTGTACAAGAAGAGTGTGCGCTCTTTGGCGTTCCTAATGTTACTATTCGTGACGTGACTGAACGCCCTGAAACGATAGAATGTGGCAGTAATATCCTTAGTGGAGCAGATGTGACGAGTGTTCTACGATGCGTTAAAATAGTGCTTGGACGTACTCCTAACTGGCAAGCTCCTCCTGAATATCTTGTAGAGAATGTGAGTGATGTTGTTATAAATGTCCTCTCTAGTTATAGGGCTTAGTTCTCTCCTCTTGGGTTATAGTTTATTGGTCCCTCCGCCCCGTTCTATCCCCCCTCCTGCAAATAGCCTTCCGCTCACCTGGCGGAGACTTTTGTTCGCTTTG
>DYKV01000306.1 GCA_020722415.1 Anaerolinea sp. | reverse complement strand
AGAAATGCGGGTTGCATATCTTTTTTAGCTCGGTTTGTGTATAATCAACCAAACATAATGATGATTAGGAAGTTTCCACTCGGTTGTTTTTTTCGCTGCCGAGATAATTGAACTTTCCAAGAGATCCCGCCATAATTATCGTTGGACTTTTGCAATAGATACGTTGTTGTTGAGGAAAGGAAGATTATATGAAAATCGTTACCGATAGTGGCACAGACCTGCACTTGCCACCGGAAGAGTTATCTGCATTAAACATCCATGTGATCCCTCTAGTAGTGACCTTGGATGGCAAAACCTATCGTGAAGGGGTAGACATTCAAACAGAGGAGTTTTATCGTTTGCTAGCTTCTTCGGAAAGTTTGCCCAGCACCTCTCAACCCTCATCGGGTGATTTCGCGGCGATATACCGCAAATTAGCTCAGGAAGACCCCGAGATTCTCTCCATTCACATTTCCTCCGGTTTAAGCGGTACGGTTGGCTCAGCCCGTTTAGGCGCTTCTCAGGTTCCAGAGGCGCAGGTGACTGTCGTTGACACTAAAACCTTATCGGCTGCTGCCGGGTGGCAGGTAGAAGCAGCCGCCCGCTGCGCGAAGGCAGGCTTGTCGAAGGAAAAAATACTCGAGGTGTTGCAACGGATTAAATCTGTCAGCGATAGTCTATATACCTTGAATGACTTGAAGTATCTCATTCATGGCGGGCGCATCAGCCACATGAAGGGATTAATTGCCTCGATCTTGAATATCAAACCAATAATCGGTGTTGAAAAAGAGCGCGGTACCTATGTCCAGCTTGGGCAGGCACGTACGTTTAAAGGAGCGATCCGCGGCTTGGCGGATTTGATTACCAAACAATATGCTGCTGGCAGCAAATTGCGCCTGCAAGTGCTGCATGCATTCAATCTTGAAGGGGCTCATTTTTTACAAGAGGAATTGAAGCAGCGTTTTGAGTGCAGCTGGCTGCAATTAGGGACTATTTCACTGGTGTTAGGCGCCCACACCGGTCCGAGCATGGTGGGAGTGGCTTATGCTCCCTTGGATGCTTATCCGACTTTGCCCTAAGCAGGTTTTTTTCTTTCTGACTGAGATTGTTTTCCGCTTAACTATGACCTCTCATGCTCCGCCTTGTTCGATTGTCATTCGCGCTTATAACGAAGAACAGCATTTAGGGAAGTTGCTGCAAGGTTTGCGTCAACAAACACTCCCTGATGCTGAAGTTATTTTGGTTGATTCAGGCTCGACGGATCAAACTCCTCTAATTGGGCACCGATTTGGTGCAAAAGTGCTCTCGATTTCTCCTCAGGAATTTACATTTGGGCGCTCTCTCAATTTAGGGATTGCCCATGCCGAGGGAGAATGGATCGTCATCGCCAGCGCCCATGTATATCCGCTGTATCCCGATTGGTTAGAGCGACTACTGGCGCCTTTCCAAGACCGACAAATAGCGCTGGCTTATGGAAAACAGCGTGGTAATGCAAGCAGTAAATATGCGGAAAGGCAGATTTTTCAGCAATGGTATCCGGATCAGTCGAATTACCGCCAGACTCATCCCTTTTGCAACAACGCCAATGCCGCCATCCGTCGGTCGCTGTGGGAGGAGCATCCGTATGATGAAACATTGAGCGGTTTGGAGGACTTGGCTTGGGCAAAATGGGCAGTCGAACAGGGCTATTTTCTGGCGTATGTCGCCGAGGCGGAGGTAATCCATGTTCATCGCGAGACACCTCATGCCGTGTATAACCGCTACCGTCGTGAAGCGATGGCGTTTAAACGGATTTTTCCACAGGAACAGTTTGGCTTGGGCGATTTTTTGCGTTTAGCGTTCAGCAATATTGCCAACGACCTTTGGCATGCCAAGCGCGATAAAGAACTGGGGCGATCTTTTCGGGAAATCATCTGGTTTCGTTGGATGCAATTTTGGGGAACTTATCAAGGATACCGGCAGTCTGGTCCGCTTACCTGGCAATTGCGGCAAACTTTTTATTACCCTCGGCGCATTCAGATCAAACCAGCCAACCATCCCCGCAATATTAAGCCGATTCAGTATAAAGAATAGATTTGGAGGATTCGGGTATGCTTTACCTGCCAGAGTTATATTATCTCCAAGATCATCCGCAGTTCCCTTTTTGGCAGGCAGTCCGCTTGACTGCAGCTACGGTTGCCCGCTGGTGTACACATTTTGAAGCAAAGCTGATCGCCCCAAATCGGAAAATAGAGCCGGCGGAGCAGCGAGGACGGTTGCCGACAAAGCCCAAAGAACGCGCGGATTTTGTCTCAGCCTTGGTGGATTGGCTGATAGATTGCTCACTCACTGACGAATTGTTTTGACTCATATTGGACGATCAGCCTATCCCTCAGGCCGGCCGTGTTGCTAAATTTGACCACCACGATGATACCGATTGTTGGGCACTTAACTTATCGGAAGACGAGTTTGCCAAGTTACAACTCACCTGGCGTTTCCACAGGCTGCCACAAAATTTATTCTATCCCGAGAGAAATTCGATTTGTGCTCCTTATCCTGTGTTGGGATGGAAAGGGGAACTTTTGCGTTTGCTGGGAATAAAAAGATGTTACTCACCAAAACAATGGGAAGTGGAGCATCGGTGGAAAAATACTTAGAGCGCTGGCGGGAGAAAGCTGGGCAGCTCAAAATCGAAACTTACCCGCTCTATCTGGCTTATCGGGATCCGCGTTTGCCTTGGCTTGCCCGAATTTTCGCGGCTGGTGTGGTCGGTTATGCCTTCAGCCCGCTTGATCTCATTCCCGACTTTATTCCCATCCTTGGTTATTTGGATGATTTGGTTTTGATTCCTTTAGGCGTGAAAATAGCACTCTCCATGATACCAGGAAATATTATTGAAGAGAATCGGAAAAGAGCTCAGGAGGTCATCGCTCAAGGTAAACCGGTAAATTGGATTGCCGGGGTGATCATCGGTATGATTTGGTTGATAGTCCTCATCTTAATGATTGTATTGCTTGGCCGTTTTATTCAAGATCGAATTTGATTGATTAAGGAGTGGGATAATGTAAGGAGAAACGGCGTTTTCCAGGAGGGATATATATACTATTCTGACAATGTCACATTTTCATATAGTTGTCATTGCGAGATTATGCTATACCGCCGA
>DYKV01000022.1 GCA_020722415.1 Anaerolinea sp. | reverse complement strand
GACAGCGAACTGGAAAACCGTAATTAATAGATAAGGCACACCAAGCCTAATGCAGAAAGATTATTTGAGAGATTTATTGGTTTCGAAATGAAAAAAGCTTCCATAACCAGGTTTTTCTTTGGGCTATTTGGCTTTTTTTTATTGGGTGGAATCTTATATCAACTGCCTCCGATTCATGATCGTCTAGCTTGGCGGATTGATGAGGTTAAAGTTTTAGTGAAGGGATATCTTTCGCCGCCGGAAAGAGTAGCATTTGCTCCTGCCCAACAACAAATCGAAGCCATCGTCAGTGCCACTTTACAGTCCCTTAACACCGCAACTCCTACGATGACATTGACACCTTCACCAACAATAATAGGTACTCCATTGCCCACTGCCACAGCGACACCAATCCCCACACCACTACCAAAGCAGATCGCGCTGAGTGGGGTACGTTACATGAATCAACACGGCTTGTGGAATTATTGTGCGCCAGCCAACCTGGCTATGGAGCTTTCATTTTGGGGCTGGCAAGGCGACCGCCTCGATACAGGCAAATGGTTAAAGCCGTATGACAAAGATAAAAATGTCATGCCTTACGAAATGGAAGCTTATGTCAAAGAGCAGACTAAGTTATCCGCTATCGTAAGGGTAGGCGGCACGCTTGATCTGATTAAAACCTTTCTCTCCAATGGATTTCCAGTTCTAGTAGAAAAAGGGGCTTGGATCCGCGATATCAGCGGCGTGAAAAGTTGGATGGGGCATTATGTGGTAGTCACTGGCTATGATGAGGAAAGAAAAGTGTTAATCACCCAAGATTCTTATTTTTCTGCGGATTTTGAGGTATCTTATGACGACTTTATTAAAGGTTGGCGGTCATTCAACTATACCTTCATCATAATTTACCCATCCGAAAAAGAATCAATTATCAAAGCCGTCTTAGGTGACAATTGGGATGAAAAGACAAATTATCTTAACGCAGCTCAACTCGCCTCAGATGAAATTTATAAAACAGTTGGCGTAGATCAATTTTTTGCTTGGTACAATCGGGGAACGAATCTTAAAGAGCTACAGGATTATACCGGTGCAGCTCAAGCTTATGATGAAGCCTTTAAGGTTTACAATGCACTGCCAGAAGATCGGACTGTCCGTCCTTACCGCATCCTATGGTACGAAACCGGTCCTTATTTTGCCTATTTTTATGTTGGCCGCTATTATGATGTACTTAATCTTGCCAATACTGCAATCAACGCCGCCTTAGATGAACCCGCAATTGAAGAGAGCTTTTATTGGCGGGCAATGGCAAAAAATGCACTCGGAGACCGAGACGGTGCAATTGCTGACTTTCGCGAATCGTTGAAATATCACCCTAATTTTGAACCAACCCTCTATCAACTCAACTTGCTTGGGATTCAACCATAGTAATTAGTGATTTCTTGTTTCCCTCATTTTATTGCTCTCCCCCATCCAAGCAAGGTTTTCTCCCAGTAGTTAACTGAAATTCGCCGATAATTTCTCCTATCAAACCAATCGGCAATCTAACAGATAAGCCTGCCTTTCTGCGCGGGCTTTATTTTCCTTCTCTCCTCTTTGCCTCCTCCCATAATGCATCCAGCTCTTCTAACGTCAGCTGATTGACCTGTTTTCCAGCTTTACGCACCTCCGCCTCGATATAGCGGAAACGATTTGCAAAACGTTCATTTGCGGTTCGAAGTGCGCTCTCTGCATCAATCCCTAACCACCGGGCAACATTTACTAGCGAAAACAACAAATCTCCAAATTCTTCCCTCTTCGATTGGGGATCAGATGTCTGAGATATTTCTACCAATTCTTCATTGACTTTTTGCAAAACTCCATCGAGGTCTTTCCAGTCAAAGCCGACACGCGCTGCCCGTTCTTGATATTGTTCGGCTTGATTCAATGCAGGCAAATAACGGGGAATGCTATCTAATAAACCTTTATCTGCTTTTCCATTTTCCACTCGCTCATTTGCTTTAATCGTCTCCCAATTGCGGAGCACCTCATCACTATCAGCTACTTTCAAATTTCCAAATACATGGGGATGACGTTTGACAATTTTATGATGAATGGTGCGGAATACATCGGTCAAGTCAAATTCGCCCTCTTCGTGAGCAATTTGTGCGTGCATCAATATTTGCAAGAGCAAATCCCCTAATTCTTCCTTCATAGCATTAACATCATCTTTATCCAATGCATCCAATAATTCGTATGTCTCTTCCAGTAAATGAGGGCGCAAGGAAGCATGATCCTGCTCTCGATCCCAGGGACATCCCTCAGGAGCGCGAAGATGAGCCACCACCTCCTGAAAAGCTTCAAAAGAAGCGGTTTTATCTAGAGCCGGCAAATAGAGAGTAGACATCCAATCAATGTAGGGACTACGATCTATCTCATATAAACGACAACTTTCAATCCGCTGTTGATGCGTTCCAGCATTATGCACCAAGTTCACCTCGTGCTCCGCCGGGTATACTTCCATCAGGGTTAATTTTATATCTGCAGCTACCTGACGGGAATAAAGTTGAGCAATAATAGCGGGATAATGGGGCGGAAAAAGCGGGTAATGAACAGTTGCTAGTTCTAATGCGTCAATGATGGTCAAACCGGGCAAAGGATCCAACTTTAATGCCGTAAATAGTGGCTCTAAAAAACTAATCCCTTCAATCACCCGAATTCTCATTCCTTCTTGGAGCGCCCTCTTCAGGATAGCTGGCGTTGTTGCTTCGCCAACAAATGGATGCCCCGGTACAGCATAAAGAACCCCTTGGGATCTTTTACCCATTTCAATTACCGTATCTACTATTGTTTGAAAAACAGTCGAAAAATCACCTGCCCTCTGATACAAATCATCAAAAGAATGAATAGATAAGTGGGATGGTAAATTTACAACAGCCGGGTGACGATTGGTTCTTAGGTAAATTTCATTAACTTTTTCCAACTCTTCCCAGGCTTGGCGGGTTAAAAGGTGAGCACCGCCAGGACCAAGCCCCAAAATTGTGATTTGATAGTTCTCTATTTCCATAATTCTGTTTATACCATACAAAAGTTTATCCTGAATAATGCCTTTCAAATTAACAAATTTACGATTGGAAAGTTTCCATTTTCCTGTTTGAGAAACTCTCCAATCGTAAACGGTCTAGCCAAATAAAATAAATTTTTATCGTTTTGTGTAAGTAGGAGCTTTTCGCGCTCTCTTTAAACCAGGTTTCTTGCGTTCCTTAATCCGTGCATCCCTGGTTAGAAGATCCCATTTCCGCAAAACTGTCCGATATTCCGGATTCATTTTTAGCAATGCCCGAGCCAGTCCTAATTGAACCGCACTGGTTTGCCCGCTCACTCCGCCGCCTTTAACTAAAACGGTAATATCCAAATTACCTTGATTCTCACCGGTGGTTTTAAGCGTTGTTAAAATTGCTTCCACATCCCCTAAACGGGTGAAATATTGCTCAATAGGTTTCTCATTGACGATAAATTTGCCGGATCCGTTCATGATCCGCACCCGAGCAGTACTTTCTTTTCGTCTACCGATGCCTTCGTAATAATTTTCCATAAAATTGCTCCTTAAGCCACAGGTTTGGGTTTCTGAGCTTCATGTGGATGATTAGGCCCAGCGTAAACTTTCAGATTTTTAATCAGTTGACGACCTAAACGGTTATGTGGCAACATACCCCAAACCGCGCTCCGAATTACCCGATCAGGATGCTCGATTAGTTGTTGTTTTAGACTAATCGCCTTCAATCCACCGGGGTAATTCGAATGCCGGTAATAAAACTTTTCGGTTAACTTATTACCGGTCACCCTAATTTGTTCTGCGTTGACCACAACAACGAAATCACCCACTTCAACACCAGGAGTGAAATTTGGCTTATGCTTACCCAACAAAAGATAGGCTATTTTTGTGGCAAGGCGACCCAAATATTGGTCATTCGCATCCACTAGAACCCAATCTTGTTTGAGTTCATTTGCTTTCGGATAATATGTCTTTTCCACAGTATTCCTCTCCACGTTCATTTCTATCAATCATGTTTGTTTTCTACAAACGAATTATTCCTTCCACTATTCTTCAACTCGCACCATAATTCACTTCAACTAAAGTCAATCCATTTGGTGGAGCTAAGTGATGACTAGTCAGAGCTTTTTTCCTTTCCAAAGCTTGCTCAAACGCAGTGATGCTCATGCTCCCTTGTCCAACCCGGATCATCTGGGCGACTAACCGGCGCACCATATGATAGAGAAAAGCATTTGCGCGGATGTTAAAATACATACCCTGAATGCCATCCTCTTCCCATTGGTTCCAGCCGGCCAAAAAAACGGTTCGGATCGTATTTCCGTCTGATTTTGACGCTTTTCCAAAGCTGCCAAAATCATGTTCTCCGATTAACCTCTGCGCACATTGTTGCAAAATTTGCGCATCAGGAACTTGCCAAACCCTCCAGGCATAACGGTCATATAATGGATGGCGTTGCTCAGAATAATATATTCGATACCGATATTGACGCCAAATAGCTTGATAACGCGGATGGAAATTTTCATCACAGATATCCACAGCTAATATGGCAACATCTTTGGGTAAATAGGTATTAATGGCGGATTTTAATTCCATCAGGGTATGCGTCCAATTCAGTTGAAAAGCGATCACTTGTCCTACTGCATGAACACCTGCGTCAGTCCGTCCTGCAAACAGAATTGCGCCTCCCTGCCATCCTATTTTCGCCAAGGCTGTTTCGGTAACCTCCTGGACGGTTAAGCCACCCGATCCTTTTCTCTGGCGTTGAGAGCCATTGTAACGGCTGCCATCATATGCAAGAATAGCTTTGTAATGTGCCATAAATCACCGTGAAAGTTGAGATGACTTAAAAACCCACCCAACTCCTCAGTGATTCATTTATTCTTCTACTAATTCTAGTACAACTAATTCTGCCGCATCTCCTAGGCGAGGACCTAATTTAATTATTCGGGTATATCCACCTGGGCGATTCTCAAAGCGAGGTGCTATATCATCAAACAACTTTGTCACCGTTGTCGCATCACCAATTCGGGCTGCAGCTAACCTGCGTGCATTGACTTCCAAGATTGGTTCGCCTTTTGAACCGCGTTTTGCTAAGGTAATTAGTTTTTCTGCTTGACCGCGCACCGCTAACGCTTTAGCATGCGTTGTTTTTACCCGGCCATTTTCAAATAACTGTTTAACTAGATTGCGCCGTAAGGCGTTGCGCTGATCTTTAGTTCTACCAAGTTTTTTTCCAACAATCTGATGTCGCATAATACCTACTCCGTTGGTAATTCTTCATTATCTCGAATATATCCTTTTTCGCGCATTTTCTGGCGCAATTCTTCTAGGCTCTTCTCCCCAAAATTCCGGATTGACATCACTGCTTCGTCGCCTTTTTCGAGGAGTTCTAACACTTCACCGACTGTAGTTATCCCGGTCCGTTTCAATGAGTTGAATACTCTTACCGAGAGGTCTAAATTCTCGATGGGAGTTTCAATCATTTCGCTGGTTAGTCGCCCACCCTCATCAAGTTCTTCTTTGAAAATCGTCAACGATTCTTCGCTTATTCCGGCGAGATGGCGTAATTGATCGATTAATAACTTTGCCGATGCGCTCAATGCAGCTTCTGGTCCGATCGTTCCATCGGTCCAAATTTCGATAATAAGGCTGTCATAATTCGTGCTTTGCCCTACCCGTGCGCTACCGACATTCCAATTGACCCGTTTAATCGGGCTGTAGATAGCATCTACCGGTAATTCACCAATGGGAAGTTTACCAATTCGATCATCCGCTGGGGAATAACCTCGTCCACGCTCGACAGTCATCTCGATCTCTAATTCCGTTTTACTATCGTCAACAGTAAAAAGGTACAAATCCGGATTGATAATTTCAACTTCAGGTGGAGTGATGATATCCGCAGCAGTTACTGCCCCGGCCCCTTTCATCTCAAGGTGTAAACGCGCTGTGTCGATATCATGTAACCGCATTCGTAACTGTTTTATATTCAACATAATGCGGATTACATCCTCACGCACACCGGGGATATCGCTAAATTCATGCTGAATATCCGAAATACGGATAGATGTCACTGCAGCGCCTTCCAAAGAGGAAAGCAAAACCCTCCGTAAAGCATTCCCCAAGGTTATCCCATAACCGCGTTCCAATGGGCTGATGACAAACTTCCCATAGTTTCGCGCTTCTGCCTCACGTTCTATTTTTGGAGTGACCAAACTATTATAGCCAATCACGGTTCACCTCATCTCCACACCCTAACTTTCGCAATGGTTGTAACTCTTTCTGATCCATGATTCCGCTTATTCCAATCCACTTATCGTGAATAATATTCAACGATGAGTTGTTCCTGTAAATTCCCATCAATTTCGGAGCGTTCTGGCAATCGCGTCACACTGCCACTAAGTGTTTTAATATCCCGAGTTAACCATGGAATCGCATTTCTTGATTCAGCTAATGCAGGAAGGTCTTTGAAATAGGTAAGATCTCTGGAACCTTCGCGCACGGCAACCGTATCTCCAACACTTAAATTCATTGATGGAATATCAACACGTCGGCCATTAACCGTAAAATGCCCATGGGTTACTAGCAATCGTGCATGTGCCCGACTTTCTGCAAATCCCAAACGATAAATAACGTTATCCAAACGAGTTTCCAGAATTTGCAATAAATTGAACCCGGTTAACCCTCTTCTTTTGAGGGCATCTTCGTAATAGCGCCGAAATTGCCGTTCAAGGATGCCATAAACACGGCGTGCTTTCTGCTTTGCCCGCAATTGACGATTGTAATCCGATTCTCTTTTTCGTTTGAACTGCGAGCTTTTGCCGTGCTGACCTGGTGCATAGCCGCGCCGATCAAAGGCACACTTGGCGGTCAGGCAACGTTCTCCTTTTAAGAAAAGCTTTTCGCCTTCACGACGGCATAATTTACATACTGCATCACGATATTTTGCCATATCGAACTAACCTTTTCCTTCCATTATTTTTCCGAGTATAAACTACACACGGCGTTTCTTCGGAGGCCGGCAACCATTATGGGGAACAGGTGTCACATCCGCGATCGATAGAATCTTTAACCCTAAAGCTTGTACGGCTCGGATTGCCGATTCCCGCCCTGGACCAGGGCCTTTGACAATCAAATGTACTTCCTGCAATCCCATTCCCTGCGCAGCTTTTAATGCTTGTTCCGCTGCCAAGCGGGCTGCAAACGGGGTACTCTTGCGCGATCCTTTAAATCCGGCTGATCCAGAACTACCCCACGCAATCGTATTACCATTTAAATCGGTTACCGTAACGATCGTATTGTTAAAGGTAGCCAATATATGAACTGAGCCGGTTGAAATCGTTCGCTTAATTTTCTTTGCGCTTTTTCTTCTTGTACTACGCACTGTTTGAGCCATAATACCTCACTATATTTCTCGTCATTTTTAATATCTCTCCAGAACCTGCTCGGGGGTTGGTTCAGCCGCTGGGTGGAAGGAACCCATCCAACCCGCCAATCGGTTATCGGCATTATTTCTTCTTCGCTCCACGTCGCCTGCCGCGTCCAGCCACGGTCTTGCGCGGTCCTTTTCGCGTGCGCGCATTCGTCCGTGTTCTTTGTCCTCTCACCGGTAAATTACGGCGGTGCCGCAAACCTCGATAGCTGCCGATCTCGATTAACCGTTTGATATTCATCTGGACTTCACGACGCAGGTCGCCTTCCACTTTATAATTTTGCGCAATATAGTCGCGCAATAAGGCAACCTCAGCATCTGTCAAATCTTTCACCCTCGTATCGGGGTTGATTTTAGTGGCGTGTAAAATCGCTTGGGAACGGGGTTTACCTATTCCATAAATGTACGTTAAGCCAATCTCCACGCGCTTGTTTCGGGGTAAGTCAACGCCTTCAATACGTGCCATTTTTCACTATCCCTGTCTTTGTTTATGCTTTGGATTTTGACATATCACATACAAAATGCCTTTTCGTTTTACCACTTTGCATTTTGCACAACGTCTCTTGATTGATGATGACACTTTCATATCATTTCTCCTTTATTCTCAATCGGCATCCCAATCTACATCGAACAGCCGAAGTTTTGATTATATCTTTACTCATTTTTTTCGTCTAGGTTTTCTCAACTTATTTTATAAAATGTATTTCTTAATCTGCCGATTTTTCCTTATTCAATATCACGGAACAGTTAAAATTTGCGGACCATTCTCGGTTATTGCAACCGTGTGCTCATAGTGAGCAGTTAAACTTCCGTCAAGAGATGCAACCGTCCATTTATCCTTTAATACACGGGTGCGCTCTGTTCCTACCAAAACCATCGGCTCTAACGCAATCACCATCCCAATTTTCAATGGGATTCCTCTTCCTGGTGTTCCATAGTTGGGCACCTGAGGTCCTTCCCACATAGAACGACCAACACCATGCCCGGTATATTCTTTAGTGAGAAAATAACCTTGCCCTTCTACAAATTGTTGAATCGCAGCTCCAACATCACCGACTCGATTCCCTTCGCGCAAGTGATCGATACCGATCTCTAGCGCTCGGTACGTTACTTCAATTAATTTTTGCGCTTCGGCAGATATATGTCCTACTCCAACCGTAAACGCAGCATCTCCAACAAAACCTTCAAAGGTTGCCCCGCAATCCACTGAGACAATATCACCTTCCTTTAACCGTCTTTTTCCAGGAATACCGTGCACCAATTCATCATTGATGCTTATGGTAGTCGTAGCCGGGTATGGATATGCTCCCATCACACCTAAGAATGTCGGCTTCGCTCCATGCTGGCGGATTACCTCTGCAGCAATTTCATCCAGTTCCGCAGTGGTAATTCCTGGGCGAATTGCTCCTCGAACTGCCTGCAAAGCCAGCGCATTGATCCGCCCCGCTTCCCGCATTACCGCAATCTCAGATGGACTTTTCAAAATAATCGTTCTTTCCCAGCTCATTGAACTCCAATTCTTTCTAAAACCTTCATAATATCTTCGTTGATCTCATCTATGGATTGATTACCATCAATCTCTCTCAAAAGCCCTTTTTGCTGATAATAATCAATCAATGGTTGAGTTTGTTGATAATACACCTTAATTCTCTGGCGTACCGTCTCTGGCTTATCATCATCCCTTTGGTAAAGTGCAGAACCATCTATATCGCAAATACCAGGTTGCTTAGGCGGATTATAGATGACATGATACACGTGTCCTTCAGCTCGGCATACCCATCGTCCACTTAATCGTTCGATTAAAACTTGATCATCAACAGTTATATAGAGGACACATTCCACACTAGAATTGAATTCAGCCAACATCTGCCCTAACGCATCTGCTTGATGAGTTGTGCGCGGAAAGCCATCCAAAATAGCCCCATACGCACAATCAGGCTGGGAAAGTCGTTCCTTGATCATCTTTATGGCGATTTCATCTGGAACCAACTGCCCTGCTTTGATATAACCCTCAGCTAGTGTGCCTAATTCGGTCTGATTTTTTAAATTTTCCCGAAATATCTCGCCGGATGAAATATGGGGTAAACCCAATTTTTCATGGATAATTTGGGCTTGTGTTCCTTTGCCTGCTCCCGGTGCTCCGAGTAAAATGATGTACCGCGCCATAAGTATCCTTCTTCAATCAACGAATTAACATCGCATCATCGTACCCATGCAGCTTTAATTCTGCCTCAATGTTGAAGAATAGGTCCCGAACTACACCGACCACAATCAATAATCCAGCAGATGAAATTAAGAGAGGATTGGCGCTGGTTCCAAATTTAACAATTAAACTGATCAGCCAAGGCAAAATGGCTACAATTCCTAAAAAGAGCGCCCCAGGTAACGTGATTCTACGCAAGACTTTCATCAAGTATTTTTGGGTTGCAGCGCCGCGGCTAACCCCAGGGATTTGTGCACCGACTTTTTTCAAATTTTCGCCATAGTTTTGTTGGGAGAATAAAACATCCGTGTAGAAAAAGGTAAACGCCACAACCATGATGAAATAAAGTATATAATATCCTGCACTCTCACCCCCAAACAGGGATTGTATCCCTTTCGCAACGTTAGCAACCCAAGTTGTCTTGGCTCCCATAAAGAAGCTGGCGATGATCGCTGGGAAAGTTAACAAAGATTGGGCAAAAATAAGCGGGATCATCCCTGCCATGTTTACCATCAGAGGTAAAGTTCCCTTGACGGGCATAGACATTCGATTGCCGACTCTTCTTCCTGGATACATCACGGGTATATTGCGCCGTCCTTGCTGTACCACAACAATTGCAAACACGATCAAGGTAAGCATGACAATCATAAAAATTAAATTAAACCAGCGATGTTGTTCATCTGCCATCAAGCGCATGAAATTTTGCGGTATTTGAGCGACGATACCCGAAAAGATGATTATCGAAAGCCCTTGATTTCGAATGCCATACTCGGAAATTAATTCACCCAACCAAATAGCAAACATTGTCCCCGCGGTCATGCTGATAATAATCGTTAACGATGGCAACAGCGAAGGCCCACTAAAACCAAAATTTTTGATAATTTGAGTGCCAGCAAAATTTGAGAATAAGTTAATCTGACCAATTGCCTGAAGGGCAGCCATTGGGACAGCTAGAAGATAAGTCCATTTTTCCATCCATTTTTGCCCCTCACGTGGATTCTCCTCCATTCTCTTCTGCAAAGCCGGAATGATAGGAACGAGTAATTGGAGGATAATTTGGGCGGTGATGTAGGGATAAACGCCCATTGCCATCACAGAAAATTGCGAGACCGTTCCTCCCGAGAGTAAATCTAGAAGGCTCACCAAAGTTCCGCCAGCAGTCCCGCCAGACATAATGCTGGCAATCGCTTGCCGATCCACACCTGGAACCGGTACATGTGCTACTAATCTAAAAATCGCAAGAATACCCAACGTAAACAATAATTTCCGCCGGATATCTTGAGCTGACCAAAGATAGCGCCAAGCTGACCGTTTCATAGAGCGGGCTCCTTTTGTCTTATTAGAATAAAATCACCAGGCAACATCTTTTTAAAATTCCAATGTTTCAACGCTACCACCTGCTGCTTCAATCTTTGATCTGGCGCCTTTTGTAACCCGATGGACCTTCACTTTTAGTGCAACGTTCAGCTCGCCCCTACCTAATATCACAACTGGTTTTCGAGGATCGCGTAACAAATGTGCTTCTGATAAAGACTGTGGCGAAACCTCACTACCCGCGGTGAACGTTTTTAACTGATCTAAGTTAACTTCATTATATTCAACTCGATTGATCGGCGTGAAGCCTTTGCCACGGATAAACGGTAGTCGTCGAAAGAAAGGCAAGTTTCCACCTTGATGATATAAACGAGTGCCGCCACCTGAGCGCGCCCCTTGTCCTTTCGTGCCCCGGCCAGCGGTTTTACCTTGACCGGCAGCAATTCCTCGTCCGACTCGTTTCCGATCTTTCTTCGATCCTTCTTGTGGTTTTAAATCATGCAGTTTCATACTTATTCTTCCACTTCCACTAAATGGATTACTTTAGCGATCATCCCGCGCAGAGTTGGGCTATCCACATGCTCAACAGTTTGATTGAGCTTCTTCAAGCCCAGCACTCGTACCGTGTCCTTTTGACGCTGCGGATAACCGATGACGCTTCTTTTTAAAGTTATTCGGACTGTTTTTGTATGTTCAGAAGTTCTCTCAGGCATTTTTCCTCCTATCCCAGAAAGGAGTCACATCAGCCACATTTTTACCGCGTCTGGCAGCTTCTTCCTTCGGATCTTTCAATCGGTCTAACGCCACCATGGTTGCCTTAACCACATTCAACAGATTACTGCTTCCCAGCGATTTGGTAAGGATATCCGAAACGCCAGCAGCTTCCAAGACGGCCCGTACCCCGCCTCCTGCGATTACTCCCGTCCCACGTGAAGCGGGTTTGAGCAACACTTGTGCCCCGCCAACTTTTCCAATAATCTCATGTGGAATGGTCGTATCGTAGAGGGCTACTTTATGTATATTCTTCCGACCGCGTTCTACAGCTTTCCGCATCGCATCTTGGACAGCATTTGCCTTTCCGATTCCGATACCAACCTTACCGCGGTTATCTCCAACCACAACGGTTACCCGAAACGAGAAGCGCCGCCCACCCTTAACTACCTTGGCTACTCGTGCGATCTCAACAATCCGTTCATCATATTCTTGTTCAAATTCAATATAATCGGTCATATTTTTCTCCATCCGGCGCGTAGTTTATTCTGGAATTTAAAACTCCAGACCACCTTCACGCGCTCCATCCGCCAATGACTTCACCCGTCCGATATAGCGGTAACCCCCGCGATCAAAGACGACTTTATTTATGCCATTTGTTTTTGCTCGCTGGGCTATAGCCAAGCCAACCAGACGTGCTTGCTCTGACTTTTTCAAGCCTTGCATTTTCTCCTTCAGTTCATGATCAATGCTTGATGCGGCTGCCAGAGTCCGGCCAACTGTATCATCAATTACCTGAGCATAAATCTCAGCTGCGCTGCGAAATACGTTCAACCGCGGACGTTCTGGCGTACCGGAAATGGTCTTACGGACATGTTGATGTCTGCGAATTCGTTTTTCAGCTCTAGATTTGTTCTTACTCATAACACTACACCTTACCTGCTTTTCCAGCTTTTCGCCGGACGGTTTCATCTAAATAGCGAATCCCCTTGCCTTTGTAAGGTTCGGGGGGACGTACATTCCGAATGTTTGCCGCCACCTGACCGACAAATTGCTTGTCAAAGCCTTTAACTTTAATCTGGCGAGTTTTCGCATCCACCTCGAAGGAAATTCCTTCAGGTGGTTCCATTCTTACCGGATGAGAAAATCCGACATACAGAACAAGTGTATTTCCATCCATTTCGGCGCGATAACCCACACCGTTGACCTCCAACACCCTTTCAAAGCCTGCACTCACCCCGCTTACCATATTCTGGATTAGGGCACGGGTCATTCCGTGCAAAGCCCGATGATGATTTTCATCGGAAGGTCGTTTCACTATGATTTGGCCCTCTTCCAAAGAAACCATCATATCTGCTGGAAAGGTATGCTGTAGTTCACCCTTGGGTCCTTTAACGTGAATCGAGGAGCCTTTGATCTCTACCTCAACACCTTTTGGAACAACTACTGGCATACGACCTATACGTGACACTCTTTCATACCTCCTTACAAGCTGTTTTCAGATTCCGCTTATGTTCATTTGAAAAACATCAGCTTGTTGTTGATTTACCATACTTTGCAAATTACCTCTCCACCAACACCTAATTGACGGGCGCGTTTCCCCGTCATTACCCCTTTTGGGGTTGAGAGGATGGCAACTCCTATACCGGATAATACCCAAGGGATCTCTCCTTTTCCGGTATAAACCCGTCTACCTGGCCGACTGACACGCTCCAGCCCGCTGATGACAGGACGACGATTGCGTCTTTCACCTACATATTTGAGCTGAATACGCAACACTTTTTGGGCGCTGTTTTTGCCTTCCACCACTTCATAATTGCTGATATAGCCCTCATCATGCAATATCTTTGCTATAGCAATTTTCAGCTTTGAGCTCGGTAACGCCACAGTTGTATGTCCGGCCAGGATCGCATTGCGGATGCGAGTTAGCATATCTGCTATCGGATCATTAACACTCATATTCCACCTCTCCATCCGTCTACCACGAGGACTTGACTACGCCAGGGATTTTGCCCTGCAGAGCTAGTTCACGGAAGCAAATTCGGCACAACCCAAAACGGCGATAATAGCCACGTGGACGGCCACAAATTTTACAGCGATTGCGTACTCGGTTAGGGTACTTTCGTCTTGTTTCTCGGATAATCATAGATTTTTTCGCCATTGTTTACCCATCCTTCTTAAAGGGCATTCCTAAAAGTTTAAGTAACTGATGTCCTTCTTCGTCGGTGCGCGCTGAGGTGATAATGCTGATCTCCAGCCCGCGTAGTTTGTCGATCTTGTCATAATCAATCTCGGGAAATACGAGCTGTTCCCGCAAACCTAATGTATAGTTACCCCTTCCGTCGAACGCATCTGTGGGTACCCCTCGGAAATCGCGCACACGCGGCAATGCAATGTTAATAAGTCGGTCCAAAAAATCCCACATTCGGTCGCCGCGCAAAGTTACTTTTACGCCAATTGCCCGACCTTCGCGCAATTTAAAGTTAGCGATACTTTTCCGCGCTTTCGTGATAATCGGTTTCTGCCCGGTAATCTTGGTTATATCTTCCACCGCTGCTTCTAAAGCTTTTGGATTATCTAACGCTTCACCAACGCCAACATTTACTACCACTTTTTTAACCTTTGGAATTTGCATAACATTTTCAAAGTTTAAAGTTTTCAGCAAAGCTGGCGCTACTTCTTTTTGGTATCTCTCTCTCAAATGATTCATACCTTACTCCCAATCACCCTTAGTCAATCCAAGCTTGACAACGCTTACATACTCGATGAACCTCTTCCCCTTCACGCTGAAATCCCAGTCGGGTAGGTTTATCGCACTTTGGGCAAACCAACATTACATTCGAAATATGGATCGGGGCTTCAAACTCCACAATTCCAGGGGTGATATTTCTCCCTTGGGATTCGACCGGGCGTTGGTGTTTCTTGCGGATATTGATCCCTTGCACAACCACGCGTTGCGTATCGGGTAAAACTTTGATTACCTCTCCGCGCTTCCCCCGGTCTATCTCTCGACCCGAAATAACTTCAATTTTATCGCCTTTTTTAATTTTCACCTTCACGGCTGATACTCCTTCTTTCCACATTCTCATAAAACTTCTGGTGCAAGTGAGACGATTTTCATGAAGCCTTTTTCGCGGAGCTCGCGCGCAACCGGGCCAAAAATACGAGTCCCTTTTGGATTTTTTCCATCAACATCCAATATTACGGCTGCATTATCGTCGAAACGAATATAAGAGCCATCTTCCCGCCGCCATTCTTTGGCGCATCGCACAACAACCGCTTTTACAATTTCACTCTTTTTCACCGCTCCATGTGGCGAAGCAGATTTCACAGTTGCGACAACGACATCGCCTACCGCACCATAGCGCCGCCTTGAGCCGCCCATGATATGAATCACCAACAATTCCCGGGCACCGCTATTATCGGCGACTTTTAATCGAGTTTCTTGTTGGATCATATCGCCATCTCCTGCGGGTTTTCCACTTGATCCGATTCGATTTCGTGGCGTAAGATTTTCTCAACGACCCAGCGTTTATTACGGGAAATGGGACGGCTTTCGACAACAACAACCTGGTCACCTACCTGACAATTTAATTCGGAGTGCGCCATGATCCGTCTACCGCTTCGCACCACTTTTTTATAAAGACGATGAACATAGGTGCGGTTCACTTCAACAACTACTGTTTTTTCCATTTTATTGCTTTTTACAACCCCGGTTAATCTTCGCCTCTCATTCATTTAGCACCTTCCTTCATCGCTAATTGGCGTTCTCGTTGGACCGTTAACAGGCGGGCGATAAACCGACGGGTTTGTTTCAGACGCGTATAATCTGGTAAGTTTCCCATTGCCATTTGAAAACGAAAATTCATTAGCTCTTTGCGTGCCTCGTCAATCTTCGTGTTCAAATCTTGATCAGTCAAAGCTTGAATTTCACTTAGCTTCATGCTTCGCCTCCCGCTCTCTCATAACGGCCAACGATCTTCGTCTTTATTGAGAATTTATATTGAGCAAGTTTTAAAGCTTCCATGGCAACATCATCGGGTAAACCGCCGCCTACCTCGAACATAATCCTGCCCGGTTTAACCACGGCAACCCAGTATTCAACATTGCCTTTCCCTTTGCCCATGCGGGTTTCCGCCGGTTTTTGGGTATATGGTTTATCAGGGAAAATCCGAATCCAAATTTTTCCACGGCGGCGCATTGCGCGCACGATAGCACGACGGGCAGCTTCAATTTGTCGAGCAGTTACCCAGCCCGGTTCTAAGGCTTGTAATCCAAAATCACCAAAAGTCACTTCCGAGCCTCGGTATGCTTTCCCTTTCATGCGACCGCGCATTTGCTTGCGCCATTTAACACGCTTTGGCATTAACATAATTGCACCCTCTTCAAAATCATCTCATCGTCTAGCCTATCATCACAATAATAGAGAATAGACAACGACGGCTTTTTATTCACTAACATATACTCCCTCAGTGGGTTCAACGGTTTCTTCTGTTTCAAGTTGCGCTTCTCCGCGATAAATCCACACCTTAACTCCGATAATTCCATAAGTGGTCAGCGCAGTTGTTTTTGCAAAGTCGATATCGGCTCGCAAAGTTTGGCGAGGTACCTGGCCTTCACGCATGTTAACCGAGCGCGCCATTTCTGCACCGCTTAATCGCCCGCCCACTTCCACGCGAATACCTTGTGCACCTTGACGCATCGCTTGTTGCATGGCTTTCTTCATCGCCCGTTGGTATGAGATACGCCGCTCTAGTTGTTCGGCAATCGTAGATGCAACCAGATACGCGTCAAGATCAGGGTATTTGATTTCTTTAATCTCCAGATCAATCTTCTTTCCTACCAATGCTTCCAACTCAGTGCGCATTTTCTTAACGCTCTCACCTTTACGCCCGATCAAAATCCCTGGTTTAGCCGTGTTGACCACTACTTTTACTTTGCCGGGAAATCTTTCGATTTCGATGCGCGAGACCCCTGCGCGAGGCGCTTCATTGCGTACGACTTGGCGAATTTTAAAATCCTGGTGTAATTGGTCTACGTATTCACTCCCTTCCGCATACCAGCGACCTTCCCAGGTTTTGTTGATTTTCAAGCGAAAACCAATCGGATGTACTTTACGACCCATAACATTCTCCTTGTTGGATTACTCCGTCTCGCGCAGAACAACAGTGATATGCGAACTGCGACGCAACCAGGGTTTAAATCGCCCACGCGCTCCAAATTTACGCCATTTTCGAGTCGGAGCTTCGTTGGCATAGATTTGATAGATGAATAAATCATCGCGATTGACACCAAAATTTTCCTCAGCATTTGCAAGTGCAGAGTCAATCAGCTTCAAGAGGGGGGTTGAAGCTGACTGAGGAGCAAACTTAAGAATATTTTGCGCTTCTACAGCTTTTTTACCCCGCACCATATCCACTAACCGTCGCACTTTCTGTGCAGAATACGGGATATAACTTGCATGAGCACGAATATCTATATTCATGGCGACTAACCTTTCTTTGCTTTCTTCTCAGCCACATGCCCACGGAAGGTTCGGGTAGGGGCGAACTCACCTAGTTTGTGCCCCACCATGTTCTCGGTGATATAAATTGGCACATGCCTTCGCCCATCGTGCACCGCAATGGTATGTCCCACCATTTGTGGGAATATTGTGCTATCGCGGCTCCACGTACGAATGACCTTTTTCTCACCTTTCTCGTTCATCGCCTCAATTCGGCTGAGCAGTTTTGGATCAACAAACGGACCTTTCTTCAGTGATCGTCCCATTACTTCATCTCCATAACCTTCTAAATCCGGTTTCGAATTCCATAAACATCATCTGCTTAGCGGTGTTTCTTGCTGCGTGGTCTGACAATATACTTATCAGTCACTTTGTTTCGTCGTGTTTTATACCCTCGAGTTGGTTTGCCCCACGGGCTCTTAGGGCTGGGCATGCCAACAGGCTGCCTACCTTCTCCACCTCCATGCGGGTGATCTCGCGGACTCATCGCGGTTCCACGCACGGTTGGGCGAATTCCCATGTGGCGTTTTCGTCCAGCCTTACCCAGCTTTACATTGCTGTGGTCAATATTCCCCACCTGTCCAATCGTGGCATAACACTTTTGATTTACTAAGCGCACTTCCCCAGACGGTAAGCGGATTTGTGCATAATCACCTTCTTTTGCTAATAGCTGCGCCGCACTTCCAGCAGAGCGAACTAGCTGACCGCCTTTACCAACTTTTAGCTCAATATTATGTACCAAAGTACCCACGGGGATATTCGAGATCGGCAAGCTATTTCCCGGTCGAATCTCCGCCTGTGGACCAGACACAACAGTATCGCCTACTTTTAGATCCAGGGGAGCAATTATATAACGTTTTTCTCCATCAGCGTAATTAAGTAAAGCTAACCGAGCCGTGCGAATTGGATCATATTCGACTGCAGCAACGCGCGCTGGAATACCGATCTTATCGCGCTTAAAATCTACTATGCGCACATAACGATGATTACCGCCGCCACGATGCCGAACGGTCACTCTACCATACGCATTACGCCCGCCAGATTTTCGCAAAGCGACAATTAATGACCGCTCAGGGGTTGTTTTGGTAATTTCTTCAAATGTATACCCGGTCATTCCGCGTTGTCCGGGGGTTGTTGGTTTATACTTCTTTACTGCCATTACTTCACCCCTTCGAATACTGGAATGGTGTCACTTGCGGCTAACGTAACAACTGCTTTTTTATAGCCACTGCGGCGTATGCGCAGCTGCCGATTACGGGCTCTTCTTGTTCGTTTTGCCGGTAAATTAATAACATTTACATTTAATACCTTTACATCAAAAAGTAGCTCAATCGCATCCTTTATTAATGTTTTCGATGAATCAGGCGCCACCTCAAACACATATTGGTGTAAATCAGAATTCAAATAATTCGTTTTCTCTGTCACGATAGGGCGGCGAAGCACATCATAAATCGTAGTCATGGGCTGCCTCCAACCTAACCTAAGTACGAAACTAGAACATCAAGAGCTTTGAGAGGCATGACGACTTTATCATATAGCATCAAATCTCGAATGTTCAGATAATTAGCTAATAATGTTTTTGCATCCGGTAAGTTATTGGTTGAGCGGATAACTGGCTCATAATTGGCATCCTTAGCTGGGATCAGGATCAATGCACTGGCATTTCCAACCAGTGTATTCAAACTGCTCGCCATTAATCGAGTCTTCGCTTCAGGTAATGTCAACTCATCCAGAACCACGATCTCAGAAGCGGCAGCTTTTGCACTTAAAGCCGAACGCAGTGCAGCTCTCCGCATCTTTTTTGGCATATCCTGAGAATAATCCCGTGGTTTTGGAGTATGAACTTTCCCCCCGCCAACCCAATGAGGCGCTCGTCGTGATCCCTGTCGAGCTCGTCCAGTTCCTTTTTGTCTCCAAGGTTTTTGCCCACCACCGGCAACCTCGCTGCGCCCCTTGGTTTTACGCGTTCCCAAATGGATATTCGCCATTTGGCGCACATAAGCCTGATGCATTAAGCTGACATTCACCGGTACCTCAAAAATAGCTGCGGGTAGCTCGACTGTATTTACTTTATCACCCTGCAAATTAACTACATCCACTATCATCTCTCGCTCCTTATTGCTTTCGAGCACCTTTGATCATCAGGAGACCGCCTCTTGGACCGGGTACAGCCCCTCGCACCCCAAGCAAATTCCGCTCTCCATCAACCAGGACGACCTTTAAGTTTTGAACAGTAACTTTTTCGTTCCCCATGTGGCCTGGGCCGCGCGCACCTTTGAAGACCCGACCAGGGGTAGTCCCAGAGCCACGTGAACCGGGTGCTCTCCAACGATCAGATTGACCATGGGTTTTCTTCCCACCCTGAAAATGATACCGTTTTACACCACCGGCGAAACCTTTACCTTTGCTTACACCGCTCACGTCAACCAAATCGCCACTTCCGAAAACCTGATCAACGGTTACCTTTTCGCCTTCTTCAACACCAGGTTCCTTTTCGCGAAATTCACGCAAATAGCGCAACGGAGGAAGATTGTTGCGCTTCACATGCCCTAATTCACCTGCTGTTAGACGTTTCGGCTTGACTTCCTCAAATCCCAATTGGACAGCAACATAACCATCTCGTTCAGGTGTCCGTAACTGGGTGACATAACACGGCCCGGCTTCAATCAATGTCACCGGTATTGCCGAACCCGACTCGTCAAAAATTTGAGTCATTCCGACTTTTTTGCCTAGTAGCCCTTTTATCATCTCAATTGTCTCCTCATAAAATATCACTATGGGACTGTCAGCCTGGGCATGGCTGCATCATCCCTGACCGCAACACAGTCATCCGATTTGCCGTATAACAATAGGATTTTAGGTATACGAACAAGATCGTTCTTGTGCCGCCTGTTCTCTCAACCTCATCAGGCTAAACCTGATTCGGTTAAATTGCTTGTTAAATTTTGATCTCGATGTCCACTCCTGCAGGGAGGTTTAATCGCATCAGCATATCTATTGTTTTGGAATCCGGATCCAATACATCAATGAGACGATTGTGAGTGCGGATTTCAAAATGCTCGTGAGAGTCTTTATCAATAAATGTCGAGCGTCGAATTGTAAACCTTTCTATGCGAGTTGGCAAGGGTACTGGTCCGATAACTCGCGCGCCGGTTCGTTCCGCGGTCTCTACAATTCGTTTTGCTGACTGGTCAAGGACACGATGATCGTAAGCTTTTAGTCGAATTCGAATCTTTTGTTTAGCCATATCCTACCTAATCCAAAATCTTGGTGATCACCCCGGCGCCAACCGTCAGACCACCTTCT
>DYKV01000305.1 GCA_020722415.1 Anaerolinea sp. | reverse complement strand
CTTCGAAATGAGAGAACAGGCATTTGAATTCCATCAAAATTGACATGGCTGAGCAGTTACAATGATTATAAAATAATTCAGCATTCAGTATTTAATAATTAATGTGGAGGGAAGTATGAAAATCCGTGAAAGAGTTGGTCTGACATTTGATGACGTTTTACTTGTACCAAAACATTCGGCAATCGCCAGTCGGAAAACAATCCGGACGGATACTTGGTTGACTCCACAAATCCAGCTGGCTATCCCCATCGTAAGCGCTAATATGGATACAGTAACCGAAAGTGAAATGGCAATAGCTATGGCAAGAGCCGGTGGGATTGGCATCCTGCATCGCTTTATGACCATTCAACAACAAGCTGAAATGGTCCAGCGGGTTAAACGAGCTGAAAGTTTCATCGTCGAACATCCATTGACAATCTCCCCAGACACACCCTTACAAGATGCAAAGCAAATTATGAAGGATTCTGATATCGGCGGTCTGGTTGTAACCGACTCAGATAAACACCTATTGGGGATATTGACCACCCGAGACATTCTACTTGCCCCCTCACTAGATACTCCGGTGGAAAGAGCGATGACACCCCGCGACAAATTGATCGTTGCCCATGCTAATGAACCATTAAGCCAAGCTCGAGCAACCCTCTATGAACACCGCATCGAGAAATTGCCTCTGGTTGACGAAGAGAATCACATTGTCGGGCTCGTCACTGCCCAAGATATTATTAAAATTCAAGAACATCCCCAAGCTACTAAGGATCAAAAAGGGCGATTGCGGGTTGGGGCAGCCATTGGTGTTACCCCAAGTGATCTATCTCGCGCCAAAGCATGTGTGGAAGCGGAGGTAGATGTTTTGGTGGTAGATGTTGCCCATGGACACATGGATACTGTTATCGCGATGGTCAAAAAATTGAAAAGAGACTTTCCCTCACTTCCAGTTATTGCCGGTAATGTCGCCACCGCAGAAGGTGTGGAAGACCTTGCCCGAGCTGGTGCCGATGCAGTCAAGGTTGGCGTAGGATCGGGTTCTATTTGCATCACCCGCATTGTCACCGGCTTCGGAGTTCCTCAATTGACCGCTATCGCTGAGTGTGCCGAAGCAGGTTCTAGATTGGGTGTACCGATCATTGCCGATGGCGGAATCCGTAATTCTGGCGATATCACTAAAGCTTTGGCAGCCGGGGCAAGCACTGTCATGCTCGGAAGCTTATTAAGTGGGACAAAAGAAAGCCCGGGGGCAACAATCTTCCGCAACGGTCAAAATTATAAAGTAGTACGTGGGATGGCTTCTCTAACCGCCAATATTGCCCGCCGGGAAATCGAGCGCCAATCAGAAATTGATTGGGATGAATGGAGTGATGTTATTCCAGAAGGTGTGGAGGCTGTTGTACCTTACCGCGGTACTCTTCACGAGGTTTTACACCAGTTATTGGGCGGTTTACGGTCTGGAATGAGTTATTGCGGCGCTGCAACATTACCAGAATTAGTCGAAAAAGCTGAATTTATTCAAATTACCCGCTCTGGTCAAATTGAATCAGGGGTTCATGACGTAACCGTATTGTGAGGTGCACAAATGCTTAAAGAACCTATGCCTTACGCCACTTGGGTCGAAATAGATCTAGATGCCATCCGATGCAATGTTAGAAACGTGATGGCATTAAAAGGCACAAAGGTTATGGCAGTTGTGAAAGCAGATGGATATGGACATGGAGCAATTGCTGTGGCGAGAGCAGCTTTGCAAGCTGGCGCTAGCTGGTTGGGAGTGGCGCGTTTTGAAGAAGCAATGGAGTTAAGGTTAGCCGGTATTCAAGCACCAATATTATTACTCGGCTATCTCCCTCCCCAGAAAATGGCGATAACCATTCAAAACCAAATCTCTATGACCGTTTGGCGGGTTGATCAAATTGAGAAAATCGCCTCAATCGCCCAAAGCCTTTACACCCCCGCCTTCTTACACCTAAAAATTGATAGTGGGATGAGCCGCATTGGCGCTCAACCCGAAGAAGTACCCTTGTTAGGCAAAACTATCGCATCCCATCCTAATTTGATTTTAGAGGGAATATTCACCCATTTTGCACGGGCTGACGAACAAGACCCTACACCCACCCTTAAACAACTGGATAATTTTCAACAATCTCTTAAAAAGTTAGAGAGCTACCGCAGCGAAAAAACCCTCATTCACACCTCGAATTCAGCCGCTGCTATTTCTCCAAATTACCCTGCTTTTGACTTGGTCAGGTTGGGGATAGCAATGTATGGGTTACATCCATCTAAAGAAGCCCCTTTGCCGGGTAGTTTCAAACCAGCCCTCACCTGGAAGACTGTGTTAAGCCATGTTAAAACCCTCCCGTCTGGGCGTGGTGTCAGTTATGGGCATATCTATACCACCACAAAAACCGAAAGGATTGGCACTTTGCCAGTCGGTTATGCGGATGGATTCCGACGCTGGCAAGGCAATCAGGCAATTATCCATGGAAATAAAGTTCCAGTTGTGGGAAGAGTCTGCATGGATCAATGTATGGTGCAGCTCGATTCTGTACCAGATGCACAAGCTGGGGATGAGGTGATATTAATCGGTTATCAGGGAAGTGAACATCTTTCTGCAGAAGAAGTTGCGGCGACTTGGGGTACGATTAATTACGAAGTCGTTTGTGGAATCGGCAAACGAGTACCGCGCATCTACATTAACGCAGAAGATAGCACAATCAATTAATATTACCCCTCTAACAAACCTAACACAACCGGCAGCAATTGTTTTTTGCGAGATACTACGCCTGGTGCATCTCGCGTCCCATCCGCCAAAATTGGATAGGGCAGATAATCAAGAACCGGGGGAGAACCCGCGCTTAAGAGTAATCGGCTGGAACCACGCACTACATCAGTGACCAATAAGATCGCAAAATCCAGATTTTTACGCTCATGCATTATGTTAAGCGCATTTTTTAGAGCAGTTAAATTTTCGGTAAGGGTCACTAAATCGGTTACTTCTACCTGTGCGATTGCAAATTTGTAGCCGCCCGACTCATAAACTTTGACATCTGTGTTTACAATTTCAGAAGGCTCCCGTTCCATCAAACCTACACCAGCCGACAATACTGCTTTCCCAAAACTCTCAATGGTCTCACCTTTAAGGGGAGAGCC
>DYKV01000304.1 GCA_020722415.1 Anaerolinea sp. | reverse complement strand
CGAAATTGCAAATAAAGTAATCGGAATAGCCATCGCTGTCCACAAGGCACTTGGACTTGGATTATTAGAATCTGCTTATATGTAATCAAACGAGTAATAGGTACAGATGCCACTTGGTTAAAAACAACTCTATTTGCAGTGGACTCATCTATTCATTACCTTGTCTTATTTGGGGTCGCGAAGTCTTTAAACAGTTCTTGGAGCGATTTTTATAAGCAGAATGGATAACCGGGGTCCAACTGGCAAAGCAAAGTCTTTTCTTGAGATGGCACGTTCCCTGGATCGCTACCAACTGCATTTCTCAAAAGTTGCTGTTTGCCTTTTAGAAGTACAAGAACTGCGTTCATCTTGTATAATAATAATATGATCGAGATGAACATCCCTGGCCGTGGTATTCTTCAAATCGAGCATCTGGTCTGCGATTTGAATGGGACACTTGCTCTGGATGGGAAGCTAATGGAAGGCATTCCCCGTATCCTGAGATCGTTAAGCGACCGCCTCACCGTGCATATTCTCACCGCCGATACCTATGGGAAGTCTCAAACGCTTGAATTACAATTGGGTTTTCCGGTTAGTTTAATACAGCCTGGCAAGGAAGATCTCCAAAAAACAGAATATGTTCACCAACTAGGAGCAGAAAAGGTGATCGCCATTGGACAGGGACGCAATGATGCTGGAATGTTAAACGCAGCCGCCATTGGTATTTGCGTCCTTTCTAATGAAGGAACTGCCATTCAAGCCATCACAGCGGCAGATATCCTTGCCAAAGATATCTATCAGGCTTTGGAATTGATCGAAAAACCCTTGCGCCTAGTAGCCACATTACGAAAATGACTAATTTTACCAGTGAAGAATTTCCTGACGATCCCCAACAGTTACCACCTGCGCGGCGCAGGCGCTCGCGCCGGTTGATCGTTCCACTTGGTATTGACGAACGGACGACCATTCTCGATCAATTAGCCCACCGCGTTGCTCCTTCTTTTGATTTCTTTTTGTTTTCTTTCCTCGCCGGGATATTAATCGGAATAGGATTGCTCTTTAATGCCTCATCAATAGTCGTATTGGGATGCATAGTCGCCCCGCTCCTAGCGCCGGTATTTGGTCTAGCTTTAGCGACAACTATCGGTTCGTGGCGTCTTTTTCTCCAAAATAGTGGCGGAATCCTCGTTGCGGCTATTTTAACGTTTCTTGGAGGGGCAGTCAGCGGCCTATTAGTTCGCTTCTTTCATCTAATTGGGTTGCGGATGAATTTTTCCGAAAGCCTTCTGCAATCTCACTTCAGTGTTCCAACTTTGTTTGTATTGCTCATTTCGAGCGGCTTACTTGCTTTAATCCTCACCCACCCCGAAAAACAACCGCAACTCATCAGCGTAGCTTTTGCATACACGCTTTATCCCCCTCTAGCAGCAAGCGGTTTTGGTTTATCTGCAGGGGTTACGCACACCTTTCCAGATGGCATATTGGTTTTCCTCGTTTATCTGATCATTTCTATAGTGGTTGCAACGATCATCCTTGTTGTCCAAGGGTTTCGTCCGGTTACACCATTTGGTTATACCATTGGTGGAGCCATTGCTTTGTTATGCACAGTATTATTATTCGGGGTAGGAATCACCGGGACAGCCATCAACCGTCATTTCGGCTTGCCAACCCCCCTCCCCAGCCCTACACCCAGCCTGACACCGACTATCACTCGCACCCCCACTATTCCACCTCCCACCCTTACACCTACCATCACCCTTTCTCCTACGAGACCACCCACTGCCAGTCCTACGCCTCCTCCCACTCCTACCCCTCTATTTGCGGTGATATATTCCAATCAAGGGGAGGGCGTGCTATTGCGCGATCAACCCGGCGGAGCAGTATTGGGAAGTCTAGTGAATGGAAGCTTGGTGGCAATCTTAGGCAGCCCTCAAACCATCCAGGGTTCGAGTTGGGTACCAATCCTGCTGCAAGACGGCAAAAAGGGGTGGGTAAAACTAGGTTATCTAGCCACCACCACCCCTAGCCCGCCGTAAATGATTTTATTGACCTTACCCGAAGAATATAGGTATAATTTAAACCTCAGTTTCATTATACAAACATTTCATGAGACAAAACGCACAATCCATATTTGAGATTCCCGCTCCTTCAAATGGTTTAAATTTTCTGATGCTTATCCTGTTCTGGTCATGGACCTTTTCAGTTCTAACCATTTTGCGAGGTGAGGAGGTAATGGTATTTCCCGCCTCTTCGGTGAGGTTACTGACTGAAATAAGCTTTTCCCTAATTGCATTCCTCCGGATGATATTCCGACTGGATGGGGGTAGCTTACTTATTTTTGGTGCTTACCAATATCATCTGGTTTTGGGCAGCCCGCTTTTTGGTATTTTCAAATTGAACGCGTTGTCTCAATCAGTGCTAAAAAAATGTAAAACATGAAAGTAAAAACAGCCCTTCGCAAGATAATCCAGACTTTTTCATCCAGCCAATCTGGAGCCTTGTTGCTCTCCTACATCTTGCCATCCCTTGACCGTTGGTGGTACCGGGTAAGTGGTGGAAAAAACACGATCACAAATCTTCTCCTTGATCTTCCCACCTTGATAGTCACCACAATCGGGGCGAAAAGTGGCTTACCGCGCACCACCCCTCTGTTATATATTCGAGATCAGCAAAATCCGTCAGCATTTGCTCTGATCGCCACAAATTTTGGCAAAGAAAAATATCCGGCTTGGTACTATAATCTCAAAGCGAACCCACGCGCTACATGTACGATTGAAGGGATGACCCAGCAATATATCGCCCGAGAGATTAATGGGCAAGAATATCAACATTATTGGGAGTTGGCAACTCATGTCTATTCGGGATATCAGCTATATCGGCAACGTATCCATACACGGCCAATACCGATTCTGTTGCTTGAACCAAGCGAAATTCAACACTCGGTTAACCTGGAATAGACTTATTATTTGAAAATGCTCCACAACAACGAATAGAATGCTTTTCCTCATTTTTTCCTAACTTACTAAAGAAGTTGGTATTTACAGATGCATTCCTTTTTCTGTAAAGCAAACAAACGGATAATTTTTTCGGATGGGTCAGGTTTGTTTTTGAGAAGAAATATCCAACATATCTTTAAAGCTAATCCAGGGTTATCTGTTAT
>DYKV01000303.1 GCA_020722415.1 Anaerolinea sp. | reverse complement strand
AATAGCCAAATGACTCACTCCATTCGGCAGATCTAATGATCTTGCCCTTCCCGACTTTTGTTGAACCAACTCTCCATTCTCCACTCCAATGAATAACTTTTGTACTATTGTCTGGTTTGACTAGTGTTGGTAAAGGAACCCCCCATCCTACCGACCAATAACCATCCACAATATCTTCAATTCCTATATTAATTCCTCCTCCGGCAGTCGGTCGTTCCCAATTTGTTCCTTTGTAATCTTTTTTCGCGCCGCTGGTAAATTTTTCGTTCAATGGAAGCATCGTTTCCATTTTCCTTGCAAATTGATCATAGATCACGTAAGATAAAGAAGATGAATAAGTCCATTGCTTATGTTTTGTAGTAAAGCTTCTTGTGAAATCAAAGCGGGCCGTATCAGGAGTATAGACTTCGGTTTTCAGCTCAATCTCTTGACCGTTATGGACAGCTATGATAGAAACATCCTCAATCGCCTTACTTTGGTTTATTGAACCAATTGTAACTGCCTGCCCCTTTTGTTTTGAGATGAATTTGACTTTATCTACTCCTTGTGAAATACGCCAAGTTGTTGTGTCATCACCTCCAGATAAGGTAAATTGTGAGCTTATCTTGCAATCTGTGGACTTTGGATCTTCTCCATCAAACCACCACAATTCATTCTCTTGTGCTATAACAAGCACCGTTGCATGTGTGTCCACCTGCCAGGTGAGAGGGCCTCCTGTGCCGTTTCCGCTGGTCACGTATTCCCCATCGAAAAGGCCCGCTGTGCGAGCCGCTGAACTCGCTGGAAACTATTGCCCATCTTTGATCTTGGGTTTTGTTTTCGCAATCTCCTTCTGTATGTAATCGCCCAGAATTTCAACGTGCCGAGGCCTAGAAACATAAAACTTCCATTGATTTCCATCAAGCTTCATTGGGATTGCCGCAAGCATATTGTCGTCGGAGAGAAGTTGAATAAGAAAATAAATGTCCGGCGAATCCTTCTTCTGTTCTCCGCTCTGGCTTATCTCGACTTTATACAGGAGCAGAATAAAAGGATCAAGTCCTGAATGCCAATCTTTCCATTGACGATATAGGGAGAAATCGTCCTCATTATAATTGGCGATATCATAGACCGAGGCTTTGCTCCATTCATAAGTTCTCTCTGATGCAGATGAGAAATACGCCTTTTCGGGAGTGGAATAGTCTGCTTCCTCGACTTTCCTAAGAGGTATTCCACCAATTTTTACCGGTTCCTTGTACTTGAATAATTTCAAATGGTATTGGGTTTTGTCAATCAATTTCTCACGCTCGAAGGCTAATTCCGTCTCCGACACCTTGAAATTCTGCCAGCGGTCATAATCTGCGGGTAGCTCATCACCAATCCATTTCGATGTATCAACGTATATCCGCTCAATCTTGAACTGCTTGGCGTATTTCAGGAGGAGGTCAAGATCATTGGGAGACAATTTGGCTTTATCTATATTGACAAAATTCCCAATGACATTCTCTTGCATCTCCCTGGATTTTATTTTGTGCAAATTGCGAAGCATCAGACTAATCGCCTTGTAATTCTTCTGCTCCGCGATAGCTGATGGTACCGGATCAATATAAAATTCGAAAGCGTAAGGGGCGGCAGCGTTGAAAAGGTTCTTGTCAAAAAGATATTTCAAAAACTCTTCAGACTGGAAAGCCAGCAATCTCCCAAACCAGAAATCCATATTGACAGCCGAAAATGACGCGCCATCCTTAGAACTAAGTTCATAAAGTTTATCATCTGCATTCTTCAAGAATATTCCAATCTCATCCAGCGTAGGCTCGCGACCAAAATCATTAGAATAGAACGTTAACGTGCAAGTTTTGCTTTTCGAGGTATCCTCTATAAGTTGTAACATCCTTTTTGCAAATTCCTTTCCTCCTTTCGATGTATCGTCAGATTCAAGTAATGCTTGGAACATTTGGCGATCCTCATCCCCATCATCATCGCTTGCCGATATATATGTCATTATTTCACATGCATTGACTTTATCATTTTTCATAACAGCCATAATTGCTTCACGCAGTGTTGTCGAGGGATTAGCGGCTATCATCTGAGCGAATACATCACGAACTTTATTTTCATTGCCATCATCATCTATTGAGGCCATAATTTCAATTGGCATCTTCCCCTCCGGGAAAATGGCATAGATCTTTTTGTCACCATCGAGAATTAATCTTGATTCCAAATATCCCTTTTGTGCCTCCTCGGTCTTCTTGTCGTAACAAATAATGGTATTTGCCTCTTTCAAGAAGTCCATCTTAAGGAAATCTGCGTTCTGTGATTGATATTGGGATATGACCTCTTCCACGTCAGAAGCATCTGCGACAAAGCTGGCAACCTTGCGTTTATCGAAACTCCCATAAACCACTTTTAAGCCAAACTTGTATGCCAGATAGGAAAGCGAGGTCTCCGGTATGCAGGGGGGTATTTTGATTGGCACAGCATGCAACAGGTTGAAAGCGATTATAGATGTAATTACACCAATATATATTTTTTTTAAGTTCATATGGCCTCTGTTTGTTTATAATAGATTGGCTGGATTCCGTTCATAAAACGTTGTCAATGTGAAACTAAGAAGTTTGCCAGTCCGGCGATCCCTCTTCACGTGCTTGTAAGTTGATTCCAAATTGTGTTTCATAATATCTTTGCTATGCTTCCCCTTTTCAACACTAGCCTGCCACATCAACTCGGCAAATATGCCCTCTCTGCCGTTACTTATCGAGGGGATTATCGGTGTCTTAAGTTCATCGAAAGAATGCTTACTCTGAATGTGGTCTAGGAATCTACAGAATGGGAGGGGTTCCCAGTTCTTTGTATATTTATGGAGACCTCTAAAATCAGATTTATGTCCTAAAAGCTTCTCCTTATTATATGGGATAGCTCCACCTTGCTCGCTATCCTTTAATAGCTCTTTATATTGGTCGGAAAGCATGTAATGAAAGATAGCGTCGAATAACACAATCCGAGGGTTGGGGGCACTAGCTAAAAACCTATCTGACGGATAGAAAAATACATCCTTTGAACCACGATATGGCCTTACCTTCACTACTCCAGGAATTCGAAGCCCTCTCTTGAAATACTCGCATCTTGTTATTTTCGCCTCTTTTTTGTCGGTTGCACCGGA
>DYKV01000302.1 GCA_020722415.1 Anaerolinea sp. | reverse complement strand
AGTCATCCTTGTATTTCAACCAGTTTTATCTATTCTCCAATTTCAGAACCAGCTAATCTACAATAAAATGCGTTTCAATTTAGTTGATAATACCTAACTCGCGTGCTTTTTGGGCTGCTTCGTTGCGATTGCGCGCTTCCAATTTTTCTAATATATGCCGAATATGAGTCTTTACTGTATTTTCAGATATAAACAGCTCATGAGAAATTTGTGAAGTGGAGAGCCCGCGGGCCATACAAGATAATACTTCTTTTTCACGATCGCTCAGTCCAACATTCATGGGATAAATATTATCCGAAACAATTGCCACCATGACTTGACGGGTCACCTCTGGCGACAGCACCGCCAATCCTTTCTCGACTTGACGAATCGCTTTATATAATTCCTCCGGTGAGGCGTTTTTCAGAAGATATCCATCCGCCCCAGCTGCGATAGCGTTGATCAAATCTTTATCGGATTTCGATATAGTCAACATAATAATATGGGTATTAACAACTGCCTTGATCGCGTGAACAGCCTCCACTCCTCCCATTACGGGCATATTCACATCCAACAAAACAATATCCGGTTTGGTTCGTTGAACCACTTCGACCGCTTCTTCACCATTGCTTGCCTCTCCCACAACGGAAATATCTGGCATCTCGGTTAATAATCCAATTAGACCAGATCGAAATAAAGCATGATCATCCACCACAACAATATCGGTCATTTCTCCATTTTCCCTTCTAAATAAGTGACTGGTAGTTTTATTTGAACTGTAGTGCCTTGCCCCAATTGACTGATAATTTGAATGTCCGCACCAATAATTTCGGCTCGTTCCTTCATCCCTCTCAAACCATATTCCGAACGGCCATGGATTTCTTGCGGCTCAAATCCAACCCCATTGTCACTAATTTCAATGATGAGCTCATTTTCATGAGAATAACAATAGATCCTCACAACAGTTGCATGGGAATGTTTGCGAACGTTGGATAGGGATTCTTGAACAATCCTGATCAGTTGGGCATTAACTTCTCCCGGCAAATGAGCATCATCTACCTTGTATTGAACTACCCCCTCAATTCCGCTCGATTCGGTGAATTCTTGGATTGTTTCATTCAATAAAACTTCTAAATTGTTGTGTTCCATTGGCAATCGTAATTGATCGATTGTAGCGCGGGTTTCGATATAGGCATTGGCGACTGTTTGATATAACTGTTGAACGGTTTGTTTTGTTTTTTCCTGTTCCCCTTTTTCGAGATACATCTGCAATTGAGAAAGTCTTAGTTTGAGGAATCCGAGTGTTTGAGCCAACCCATCATGGATTTCCCGGGCTAAGCGGACTCGCTCTTGTAAAATAGCTTCATATTCTAATTCCGCCAAGTTATCACTGTTTTGAAGGATGAGATTGACTTGGGCTGCAATTGCCTTTAACATCAAGATTTGCTCATCAGAAAAGCCGTTTCGCTGTTCGGAATAACAAGCTAAAACGCCTTGCAATTGGTATCCATCACGTCTTATCGGGATTCCTATGCCCGACCATTTTTGCCGGTTAGCGAAGTTATCTTTTTCATTTTCCCCAACCAATATCATTTCTCCTGAATCTATAACTCGCTGAATCAGACTTTCTAATATCTTTCCCTTATATTCGTCAAGCTTACCGGATTGATAAACCAGAGTCTGACCATTCCGTTTATCCCAAATCTTGATGATGGTTCCACCGCCATTAATTCCATGATTAGCTGATTCAACCAGGGCTTGGATGAATTTACCCATATCCATTTTTTCATGCACACTGCTCAGTTGAGCAACAATCCGTTCCTCTCGGCTTTTTAATCGAGCCGATTCTAGAGCCAAAGCTGTTTGTTCAGCGATCAATCGGATAAATGATTCATTCTCTAGAGTGATAAATTCCTTTTTATGGTTTGATTTTCTAACCATTGAAAATGTAGGTCTTTGTTTATCACCGATGGATGGTTGTCCTTTGTCTGGGAGGAAAAAATGGAATATTCCAAGTTCTTGATCCGCCCGGCGGACTGGTGCACAATACACACCAGTGATAGGCATTGAATTCAACAACAGGGGACAATCAAAGGTGAGCTGTTCAATCTTCTGGCAATTTGGGCATTTTGATCTTACCGAAGGAGAGCTCAAATATTCGAGCCAGTCCCGTGAAATCTCTTGCGGTAACACGCCCAGTACTTTGGCTGGAAGGGTTTGGCCATGTTCATCAAAAGGGGTAAACACAGCAGCCCTGGTATTTAGTAAATTCATGAACAACTGTAAGCTCAAATCAATAATTTGTTGTTCTTCACGGGCAGCGGCAAATTGTTGGCTAATCTTTAATATTGCTTCAATTCTCTCGTTTGTTTGTTGTTTGAGCTGTTGATAATCCTCAATCTGTTTTTCTTGTTCTTTTTCACTAACAAACTTTTTTTGGCAAATGAACAATAGCCCTATCAAATTGAGGCTGGTTAAAAGAATAATCGGTATTTTTAAAACCTCAGCTAGCTGGGAAGAATTAATTAGCAATATGAAAATAAGCGCAAGAATTATCAGTAATCCCTGCGTTAACCCTAATGGTTTCAAGATGTTTTTCCGATGGACAGGTCCGGAATTCATCTGCTTAATTTTCCGGATTGAGCTCCTCTAAGGATTTTAATATTTCCTGGCTATGCCCTTCTGGTTTAACGTTTTTAAATACTTTGATGATTTTCTGGTCTTTTCCAATCAGATAGGTGGTGCGGAATACGCCATCATATTCCTTGCCCATCATTTTCTTTCTACCCCAAACACCATAGCTTTCTAAAACCTGGTGCTTTTCATCGGAGAGGAGCAAAAATGGGAGCGAATATTTCGCCTTGAACTTAGAATGACGCTGCGGGCTGTCTGGGCTTATCCCAATCACCGGCACACCAGCTTTTTCGAATTCGCTATATTGATCGCGAAAACCACAGGCTTCTTTTGTACATCCCGGCGTATCGTCTTTGGGGTAAAAATAAAGGACAACATTCTTCCCGGAAAAATCCGACAACCGATGCAATGTTCCATTCTCATCAGGTAGTTCGAAATTTGGGGCAAATTCACCGGCTTTAAGTACCATCGCTATTCTCCTTTTTATTACTTGGGTTATAAATAATTTTGTTCATTCCTTATCCTGTATACAGCGGTAGGAAATAAAATT
>DYKV01000301.1 GCA_020722415.1 Anaerolinea sp. | reverse complement strand
TCCGCAAGAAGACATAAACTCCTTTCGGCGCCACCCATTCCACATAATAGATCTGTAAGCAGCAATATACCATTACTAGAAGTAAGCATTAAAGATTTGGGGAAATATTCAGGGAGCATCGAATAATTCGGTCTTGAAGATTATATAGAATTTGTTAGCATGAGAGAGCCTGGTGGGAATGCCATTTTGTCTGCTGTCAATAAAAACAGAATGTACTCTGATAGCAAAGAATAGCCGTCGTGGTGCTCAGCCGTCGTCGTGTGTCAGCTTTCCGTCCAGCATTCGGCCCCCCAAAAAAGGATTCAAAAGAGTTTTGGCGCTACTGCGGACAGATCGATGCAACCGCCTTAATGCCAAATACAATTCGCCGTAAAGATTTCCCCTTGTCAAATACAGATCTCTGAGCTGATGTTTCTGAACAGCGCCAAGCCGGATTTTGTACCTTTCCTCCCCACGCAGAAATTCATAATAGGATTTTCCCTGTTCGATGGCCCGCTCAATCAACATCCCGTTCAAAACAAAACCGACACTGCTTTTCTCCCAGGAGACATCATAGCCGGTCTGGTAATAGTAAACGGCGTTTCCGTAGCTAAACTGGCAGACCCCGGCGACCCGTTCTCCGGCCACGTTGAGAAAAGCCAGTTCCAGCCATCCGGCCCGAAAGAACCGTTCAAAAACCGCCGCATAGAAATTCCTTTGCGCTTTGCTGAAAAATATTCCCGAATCCCCTTTCTGACTACGACGGGACCTATGAAGACGGGAAAAATCATTTATTCCCTGTGACAGATCCTCTTCTCTCTGGATAATTTCAAGGAATGCACCTTTTTTCTCGAGTCTACGACGGTAGTACTGAAAATTCTTGCGGACACCCCGGCTCAGACCGGAGAGGTAGGCTGCCGGGCTTTCCGGCAAAATCAGATATGGACAGAATTTCCGCACCGGCCAGTCCTGAACTTGCCACCCAGATGACGGGGCTGATTCGATCGATGTCATCAAGGGGGATTCTTCCCGCAGATCGCTCAGCTCGGCAAGTTGGTAGTTCCCGTCACCATGAAGCGCTGACAGCAGTTCCATGAGGATTTCTTTTTCGCTATCGCCGGATAAAATCACATCCAGAAAGTCGGAAGTGACGACCTCGCTGCCGAGAAGCCGCAAGCGCCTAATAGGTGGAAAAACGCCACATGTGATATAACCCGGAAAGATCGCAAGCAAGGGTCTGCACTCCGCTTTGTCATCGCGGCAGAGCACGATGTGAAGGCGTAAGCCTTTGCCAAAGGCCCTCCACCAGCAGTGGAGCCACTGGTGGGTCAGAAAAGGATTGTCAGCGACCGAACGTTTAAGCAGATCGTTCCACTCCTTCTCCATGCCTGCGAAATCTTCCTCTCGCGTAAGGATATGTGTCTCCAATTATTCTCTTCCCCGGCGAAACCCGGCACCTTCGATTTCTGGCGCATCGCCCTGGATTCCAGATGCCATTATCACGACTTATTCGCGTAATTTTTGCAATGAAGATTCCGCCACCGAGCGGGCATGTTCGGAGAACATCGGGAGCGTCAGGAGTTTTGGGGCTCAACGGCTCATTCGCATTGACACAAAGGAGATCACGATTTTTTTAACCGTTCTATAAGCCTTCATAGAAGCATCAGCTACAGGCCGCGGCATTACGGCAAGCATTAAAAGCACAATCGTAATTAAACTCAAAGGCTTGCAGGATAGACTTTTACGAAAGTAAACAGCAGCCTCATCTCTACTACCTCTCCTTAAAAACTCCTTGCCGATCCATTGATATGCATATGCAAGAACTGTTGAAATCATATTTTCGGGCAACTCTATACGATCTCTTTGATTTTTGATAAATGGCTCGATAGTACGAAGAAAATTCTGCGCCATATAAATTGAGCGAGAGGAATGGGTCAGTTGATCCGCCATGCCAATCTGATATTTAATGCTGGATACGTCAATAAAACCTACAGGACCTTCCCGGCAAGTCCGCAAGTGAAAATCGTAATCTTCACCTGAAATTTTTAATTCTTCATTAAAACCCTTAATACTTTCTATAATTTTACTCCTAACAAGAACTGTCGAAGTATGAACCATGTTGCCCATAATCATTTTAGAAAATATGTTACCAACATACAACATACTCCGCCCAAACTGTGGCGCTAATGCAGGAGCCACTTTTTTCAACGAAAAAGCTTGCCGAAATAATTCATTTCGGCTGAAATACCGGTAAGCGCGATACATTGTTTTGAGGTACTCCGTCGAAACAACGGCTCCACAAGGATCAACAGCAGCCATATCGGTCCAAACCATGCAAATATCAGGGGCAAATCTCATTGCACTTACCTGCAACTCCAGCTTCCAAGGCTCCCAGATATCATCGGAATCAAGAAAGGCGATAAATTCACCTCGAGCATATTGAAGGCCGCGATTACGAGCCGCGGAAACGCCGCGATTTTCCTGGAACAAATATCTCAAACGGGGCTCTTGGCCGAATTTTCGCATAACCATCTCAGCAGTATCATCGGTAGAACCATCATCGACTAACAGAATTTCAATGTTGGGGTATGTTTGGCAAAGCGCGCTTTCCAAAGTTCGGGCGAGGCAATAAGCCCTATTGTACGTAGGAACGATTACGCTTACGAGCCCCTTTACATTCATAATCTACCTGTCCTCTAATTATAAGAATCGAGAACATTAATTAAAACTATCCCTTTAACTTATCCTTGTAATACTCTGAAAGATGTTCCTTTAGTTGCTTACAAATATACGCACGATGTGGTGATATATGATAACTTTCCATATTGGCATCGGGATGTAGATTAGGTGGTTTTTGATCATTCCAAATCTTAATACATTTTTCCTTATACTTATCAACAGATCCGAAAACCCTTGCAGGAATACCCATGACAATTGAATTTGGAGGAACATCTGTTATAACTACAGATCCTGCGGCGACAATTGAATTTTTCCCAATGGTGACATTTGGCAATATCTGAGCCCTTTGGCCGATAAAGCAATTGTCTTCTATGATTATCGGCCCGAAAACACGCAAACCGGGATATTCACGTCTAAATATCCATGTTCCTCCATCATGTGTATGTAAGTGCACACCGTAATTGATAACAACATGATTGCCAATCTTGACAAGGTAAGGCTCTGTTCCCAAA
>DYKV01000300.1 GCA_020722415.1 Anaerolinea sp. | reverse complement strand
ATGGCATATAAAGCTGCACCGATCGCCATATATACCACTTCCCGGGTACCCACCTCCCAAACTTTATTTTGACGGGTAACATAGTAAATAACCAATGCAATTAACAATCCGACGATCACAAAAACAAAGCGCAGTAGTGGGTTTTCACCAGTTTTCAACCGCTCAATGCCCATAACATTCCCACCCACATAAACTAAGAGCAAAAAAATCGCCAAGATGATGATTAATGCGAGAGTGATTGAGGTTAATTTGCGGTCCATATATTTACTCCTTCTTGAGAACTCTAGAAAAACAATTGTGAACGATGGCACCTCATTCGTGAATTAGATGTGTTGGACCGATCATAGTCGATCGGCCTACAAATGTGCCAATGCCTCTGCCCGTAAAAAACGTTTACTGATCGGGAGCGTTTCCAGATTCAAGCGTAATAAGGATGTCGGTATTAGATTCCAGGAACGCAGTTGGGAAAAATCCTGTAAGACTTGCTCGGGTTTCCCATCTGCGACAATGCAGCCGCTGTTCATTAATACTACCCGATTTGCATAGATAACCGCCAAATCAAGATCGTGGGTGATAAAAAGAATTGCTTCGAAATTGGGTAGTTGGACAATCGCATCCATAAAATCCATGTAATTTTGATAATCTTGCCCAGCGGTTGGTTCGTCCATCACTAGAATCCGAGAACGCATCGCTAAGACAGCGGCAATACTAACCCTTTTTTGCTGTCCGAACGAGAGTGCCAGAGGCGCTTCTTTCTCTTTGCCAGAGAGATTAACTATTTCAATGGCTTCCATCACCTCCTCTTCTATTTGCGTAGCAGGATGTCCGAGATTAGTTGGTCCAAACGCTAGCTCCTCATATACAGTTGGGGCAAACAACATGTGACTTGGGCTTTGGAAAACATATCCTAGCGTTTTCGCCACTTCTGCTACGCTCATTTTATGCGTATCTACCCCATCAATCAACACCTTGCCTTGCAGCGGCTTGAGTAGACCAATGGCATGTTTTACCAGCGTCGTTTTACCAGCGCCGTTTGCCCCTAAGATCGCAATGACATCTCCGCGTCGAATTTGAAGATTGATATCCCGAAGCACCGCCGGGGTTGTCTCATAACCAAAATAGACATGATCAAATTGAACTAAAGCTGGTTTTTCAGTTCGTTCGGTTTGTCTCTCTACCGAAGGTAAAATAGTTAGAACGGGTGGCGGGGGATCTTGCGCAGCTCTTTTAAGCACTTCATCGGCGGGTAATTTTATTTCATGATAGTTTACAATTTTATACAAGCCGGCGATCTCGCCTTGGTAGCGCACCATTCCATCTTCTATCAATAAAACTTGATCGGGAGCGATGTTTAAAACATCTTCAACCCGATGTTCTACCATTAGAACACACATACCCTCATCCACCATCTGGCGAACGATATGGAGCGTATCTTGTGCACTGGCTGGATCCAGGCTGGCTAATGGTTCATCGAGCAAGAGCAGCTTGGGGCGCATTGCTAGCACTCCTGCCAGAGCAACCTTCTGCTTTTCTCCACCCGATAAATTGAAGGTTTCCCGATCGCGCAAATGCTCTATACCCAAATAATGAAGAGCTTGGTCAATGCGCTCGATAATCTCCCCGCGGTCTAACCCTAAATTTTCTAAACCAAAAGCCACTTCATTACGCACTCGGGTTCCCAGAATCTGTCGTTCTGGATCTTGCAGCACCGTCCCAACCAACTGAGATATGCGCGCCAAAGAGAGATTACGGATCGGTTTGCCACCAATTAATATTTCACCTTGCAGATCCCCTTTATAACTGCGCGGGATTAATCCATTTAAGCAGCGGATGAGGGTAGTCTTCCCGCAGCCGCTTGCACCTGCAATTAACATCAACTCCCCCGGTTTTACCGCAAAGGAGATGTGTTGAATAGCTGGATTAACCCGGTCGCGATAGCGGAATGTCAAGTCATTTACCCAGACAAAATATTCATCCATTAACTTGTTGCCTTCGCTCAGTTAATATGATTGTGCTCTTTGAAATGGTTTGCCAATGAAAGGCAACTTTTGCCCAACCGCATACCTTTGATAAATATTATACCTTTTTAATATTTTCTAACCTCACTTGAACAATATCTCCCAGATGAATGTTCAACCTTTGGGCAGCGTTTCCATTAACTTCACAAATAAGCAAATTATCATTGCTGCCAAACAAACAAACCAAACTGCCAGGAGGTTTTTCGCCAAAGGTATTAACGAAATCGGGTATCAAATAATCTTTCACTTGAACGTGAAGGATGTGTTTATCCCCAATATCTTGACGTAAGATGCTGGTGGAAATATTGCCAAAATGATCAATGTGAATCACTTCTCCCTTCAGACCATCTGCGGTTGGTATAGATTTAGGCAAGTTCAAACGAACAATATCTGTGACAGGTGTACCTAGACTGTTCAAGCTTTTGCCAAGCGCCAGGTAAGCAGCTACCGGTGCGAAAATATCCCGTCCGTGAAAAACATAACTGACTTGTTTTAACCAGAATTCCGCTCGGTTGAGGTGAACGAAGTGCATAGGCTGTCCATTTTGTTGACCAGCTTCTATCATGCGGGTGAAAACACCGTTGTCAGGCCCAACCACAAATTGATCACCTATTTTACCAGCAATCGGGCGCCGCTCGGTTCCAACTCCAGGATCGACAACCACTACATGAATGGTTCCTTCAGGGAAGAAGCGGGCAGCGCGATAGATAACCAGTGCAGCTTCGGTTATATTTTGGGGGGCGATTAGATGGCTTATATCAGCAATTTGGGTTTGGGGAGCAATTTTCCAGATCACCCCCTTCATCGCCCCGACATTGCCGTCTTTCAGACCAAAATCCGTCGTTAAAGTGATTATGGACATAGCAAGTTTATTTTAACACAATCGCCCTTTGGCTCAAGCCCTTATGACGAAAAAATTTATTTTGCCGCAATGAGCCAGATTTCAAACCCAACTTAGCCCGAAAATATCTTGGCTAAAATAAAAACCCGTCTTCTCCATCTGCGACTCCGGATAATCCGCATTTCCCGGCATGCCTGCGCGTGCCTCTGCGCCCCATTCTTTTCAGCGTACCTCTGCCTCCCAATCCTATCCACCCCCCATTCTTATTCGCCTGCCTTCACGTGCCATTCCCATCCGCGTGCCTCTGCGCGCCT
>DYKV01000299.1 GCA_020722415.1 Anaerolinea sp. | reverse complement strand
GGGATTCATGTACTATTTTGTTCTGCCTTGCGGTTGTTGTTGGGTGATGCAATGAATGTTTCCTCCCCCCAATAAGATTTCACGAGCAGGAACCCCAACGACCTGCCTTTCGGGAAGCAATCTTTGAAGGGTTTGTAATGCTTCTACATCATGGGGGTCATTAAAAATTGGCACCACCACCCCTCCGTTACAAAAGTAAAAGTTTATGTAGGAAGCAGCTAACCGATCACCAGGTTGGCGCGGTAAAGTCCCTTCTATCTTATCCACGCCTTGGGCTTCTTCTGGCTGGATATAAATGGGGTTGGGCTGATGAATTCTATGAATAGTGAACTTTCGCCCCCTAGCATCAGTTTCAGACATTAAATAATCATAGGCTTCATTTGAGCGCTCATACTGCGGATCGTTTTTGTCGTCTGTCCAGGTCAAGGCGATTGTACCTGGGTAGAGAAAACAAGCCATATTATCAACATGGCCGCTTGTTTCATCGTTGTAAACCCCTCGAGGTATCCAAAGTATTTTCTCAACATTGAGATATTCTTTTAAGTAATTTTCTATCACCGCTTGGGATAGATTAGGATTGCGTCCAGGATTGAGTAAACATTCTGCCGTTGTAATACAGGTCCCCTCGCCGTCTACATGAATAGAGCCGCCTTCTAATACAAGAGGAGCTTTATACCTTCCGATCTTTTCAATTTCTAAGACTTTTTGCGCTACCGCATCATCTAAGTCCCAAGGAAAATATAGACCATTATATAATCCTCCCCAAGCGTTAAAAATCCAATCTATTCCTCTGACTTCTCCTTTCTCGTCAACCACAAAAGTTGGACCACAATCCCGCATCCAAGAATCGTTATTAGATAATTCGACAACTCGAACCTCTGGAGGAAGCATCTGGCGGGCATGAGCATATTGGCTGTGATTAACTCCCATTGTTACTGGTTCAAATCGGGCGATAGTTGCAGCAACTTCTGTAAAGGTTCTTTGGGCAGGTTTTGCACCAAGGCGCCAATTATCGGTTCGTTGTGGCCAAAGCATCCATGTTCCCGCATGAGGGGCAAACTCGGCTGGCATAAAAAAGCCATCGGATTTGGGAGTCGTTTGATAGGTTTGGGTCATTGCTTATTTCCTCCGCATGATTTTAAGAGAATTTCTCCCACTAGCAATGTGATAAATACTCCGCCTAAGATTGGAACATCATAAGCCCAATCAATTGGACTACCTGGCACCCAGAGGAAAAAGATAATCGCCTGAATTATAAAAGCAATACCGATAAATGAAATTATCCAAATGAAGTATTTCCCGCCTGGAAATTTGTAAGGCCGAATTATATTTGGATCTGAAGCACGCAACTTCAAAAATGAAGGATAGAGCATGAGATATGGCAGAAGGAAAATGATGGATGAAAAAGCAAACAATGTCCAAAATAGATCTTCATTACTGCCTGCCAGAAAACCATAAAGAATAATCACGACTGTTGAGACAATGCCAGTTATCAGATATGCGCGCCAATTAAGGCTGATGCGCCAAGGGTGTCTAGCACGATAATGGCGCAGATAGAAAAAAGAGTCATGTCCAATGCGTGTAGGACTCTCTTGAAACCGGTTGATTGAATTTGAACAGTCATTATATTCTCCTTAACTAAATTAAATCAAATTGGTTAATCATTGTTTCAATCTCGCCTCGGTGATAGGCTTTTAATTCCATAGAGGCATGTTTCAAACGCGGATAGAGAAAATAAACCAGCAATCCTTTTTCGGTATGCAATCTGTTTTCGGATTGATCGAAGATGATTGAACGGGGATGGTCCATGACTTCATTTGTGACTTCAACTCCTCTCGAAGCGGGAAGGCAATGCATGAATTTGCAATGAGACGGGGCTTTATTAAAAATATCTAAATTAACCTGATATTTCGGCATAAAAGCAGCCCGGCGTTCGGGAATCTGGTCTTCTTGTCCAACCCACCACCATAAGTCTGTGTAAATAAAATCTGCCTCTTGAACTCCCTTAATAGGATCTTCTTCGAGATGAACAGTTCCTCCTGATTCAGCACAGTTAGACTGTGCTTGGGCGATCCATTCTGGCGGTGCTTGATACTTTTTGGGTGCGACTTGAGTGAAGTGCATACCTAAACGGGTGGTTATCAACATGAGAGAGGATAATACATTTGTGGCATCGCCAATGAAGGTGATGTGGAGGTCTTCTAGCCGTTTATTGGTTGGTTTATGTTCCAGCATGGTTAATACATCACAAACCGCTTGGGTTGGGTGGTTATAGTCAGTCAACCCATTGAAGACTGGCACGTCAGCATAACGGGCTAGTTCCGTAATAGTTTCATGCTTAAGAGTGCGCGCGAAGATAGCATCGCACATCCGGGATAACACTTTTGCAGTATCATAGAGAGATTCGCGTACACCCAGATGAATTTCTCCAGGTTTTAAGTAAATAGCATGACCGCCTAATTGAGTCATGGCGACTTCAAAAGAAACCCGCGTCCTTGTGGAAGGTTCTTCGAAAATCATTGCTAAGGAAGTTCCATGGAGTAATTCGGGTGTATAACCTTGCTGGTGAGCTTTCTTTATCCTTTGAGCAAGTTCAATAATATTTAGCAATTCCTTTTTTGAGAACTCTTGGGTATCAATAAAGTGACGGAGTTGCATATTCAATGATCCTTTCTATTTATTATTAAAAAATCCTCTTTGGGCGGTAACCATTCATCTATGTTGCGAAGAATACTCGGTACGATCGCATACCTTGTGACGGTTACTCCGGGTATAGAGGGTAAAGTCTGCCCGAGAAATTCACGAAGTGCCACATTATTTTTAAAGCGGCATTCAATCGAGATCTCAGCTGTGTCTTGACCTAAGGCAATGTATGTAATCTCGGGAATAGCTTTTAACCGATAGATTACTTCCTGTTCTTTTTGGTACTCTGTTTCTAAAAAGATATCCACTGTGATGGTATAGCCAAATGCTGCGGGATCAAGAATAGCTGTCAAACGAATTATGCCATCTGCCTCTAAACGTTCAATCCGTTTTCTGATCGTCCGCTCATTCGCATGGGTTATCCGAGCGATCTCTGATGCTGCCATTCGGGCATTTTGGTGTAGGCAGAGAATGATTTGGTAATCTAATTCATCAAATTTTTCGCTTCGATTCGACATAATAGTTCCGATACGGAAA
>DYKV01000298.1 GCA_020722415.1 Anaerolinea sp. | reverse complement strand
TGATATTTTTCCTTCATCACGGCAAAGGAGAAGGCAAAGACCAGCAGGATGAGTGCAATTCCCAAGGGGAGGAGGATGGATGGCAGGAACAGCCCGACACCGAACAGGGCGAGGAGGGCGAGGAGGGAGATGGGGAGGGGGTAGTTGGCGAGGAAGGAGAACATATTTTCTTTTATTCCTTTACAATCGTCCAGCCAATTTTGCGCGCTAATTCTACTTTTCGATGGTAGTACTCCCAATCTTCTTCTTGTATTACGCCTTCCCGTTCAAATCGCTCCACAATGGATGAAATCCCGTTCTTGATAATCCTTATCTTTTCCAGAGCAAACAGAGCCCTTTTATCTCCACGTCTTCGCTCTGTGATAATGCTGACCGTCAGCGCGGCAACATTCACCTCGACCCTTTGCAAAAATAGTTTATATGATGTGTTCATGAACCTGATAAACGCTTTACGAACCTCATCCAACTGGACGGCATCTTCATACAGGAATTCCACCGCGAAGCTGTACCCAAGCGCCTTGCGAATCTTCTCGTGAACGAGATTCATTTCTGCGCTCTCGCCCACGGCTTCGTGCAATAGGGAAAAACTCAACATAAGTTTATCGTACATCATTCCAACGCCCTGCTCATAAAACCTATTCTTGAAACGATGAAGCGTCTTTTCCGATTTTCTTAACGCGTTGGTAATGATATGTTTATCCCTTACATACTTGTAGTCTTTTAACCTTTCTGCTGGACTTGTCAGGAAAGAGAGGTTTTCGACCAAAAAAACCTTTCTAAACAGATCGTCGTTATCCACCACCTGCATAGATTCGTTCACCAAAACAATGCCAATTCGTTTTTGGTACCCGTATTTCTTTGCCTCGATTGGATGGTAATAATTCACCATAAAATACTTTTTACCGTCCACAATCAGCGCTGGTAAATGACGCCTGAATTTTTCCCCGGATTCTCGAAAAGCGCGTATCACTTCCCGTATCTTGGGATGCTTTTTGAACGCATGACGGACCGTCAAAGTCTTGCTCCCGTAGATTTGCTCAGGAAACCAACGAATAAAAAAATACATGACGCCAAACATAATGAGCATTAACAGCGCGTTGGTAATTTTGTCGGTGTATCCGAAGGTGTCAAACCAAGCGATTGATAATCGAAAAAGAATGCCAATAGACAACAGGAGTAAAGGCGCCAATATCCAGTCATGCGGAACACCTTTTTTACGTTGAGTCCAAGCGCGGTTTAATGCTTGCCTGTATTCTCTTTGGGCTGCTTCAAGTTCTTCTTTTTGATATTCAAAAACAGGTTGGTTGGGGTGATATGTCATAAAAATATACCTTGCTTAACTTTTCTTGAACCACTTGGATACGGACGAACCCCAAGACTTTACAGTCGAGGCGGCTTTTTGCGATACGTTCTTGATTGCCTTCGCGGCAGATTGTCCCGCTTTGCTGATATTACTTGCAACGGTCTTCCCGACGGATGAAATTTTATTGGCAACCTTTTGCCCTGTTTTCTGAATTGTAGCTGAAACAGACTGCGTAGCCTGTGTCACCAATTTAGAAACGGACTGCCCCGCTTTTTGCACCGCCGCGGACATCTTTGGACTGAACGGCTTGATTAGGTTGGCAATTGAGTTTGCAGTATTATTTACCGCCTTTGCCGCCTTGTCGCCAGCATTGGACACAATTGCGCCAGCCGTTTTCGAGATGCTTTGCACCTTGTTTGCCGCATTTTCCGCGACTTGTGTTACTCGTTTGGACGCGCTTTCCGTAAATTTTACAACTGTATTGGCAATATTCCCGCCAATTTTTGTAATGGCAGTCGCCGTTTTGTTTCCTGCGTTGTCAATGCTCTCAGCGATGCGATTGCGGGCAATATTCGATACCTTGTGGATAATCTCGCCGCCCTGCTTGAAATTGTCCTTCCATACCTGGAAGGATTCCTGTGATTTTGCCACAATTGTATCCCAATGTTCTACAGCCAATCCCACCGCGCCAACAACCAATCCCACAGGGACTGCGACCGCCAAGATTGGAGCAGCGCCCAACAAGAGAGCCAATGAACCAACAAACAGAAATCCGCCGCCAGCCATTTGTAAACCAACGCCAACTCTTTCATTGTTCATGGCTTGTAGTTGTTCTTCTGTTGTAAGACGATAGTATCCTAAACCAAATTGAAGCACGCCGCCAATAGCGCCAAGAAATCTTGCCGCTGGAGAAACTGTTGCGGCAAAATCCTGCGCACCCTGTGTTAATGAGGGCGCGCTAAATACTTGTGTTAATCCCCTCAATCCTTGTGACAAATCCGCCCAACCTCCCAGGGTATTCCCAGTTGCCGCCAGATTTTGCGAGACAGTTTCATTGCCGTTGGTAAAAAGGCTCGCCAATGAAGCAATTGCTCCAAGCCCGCCCGCTCCCGCTTCTGTTAGGTTGTAAGTATTCTTGAAAAACAGCTTTATATCATCAATGGTAAGCAGGGAGCGATTTGCCTGCCGCATAGCCAGTTCTTCCCCGACTTCGACATATTGGTTTGCGGTCAAACTCCCGCCTGCGTACAACCTCCAAGCCTCATACTGTGCCAATTCCAAAGGAGTTGGGGTTCTACCGAAAGCTTTTTGAAATGGCGTAATTAAGACATCCGACGCAACGCCTGATTGTGGCACAGGCTGGAATGGATCGTATTTTAGATAAGGTATTAATGTTTGATTAAACGTTTCAAGTTGGCTTAGCGAAGGCGCAATTTTACTGTAAGCAGTTTCAATTCTTCTCAATGCAATTGCAACCGATGGGATTGATTCTTTAAGTCCGTCAGCCGAAGAGACCAAGCCAAAGAACTTAATAAGTAGGGTAAATAAATTTCCCGTATTATCACCTTCTTCGGGCGGGATGGGCGGTTGAGGCGGGTCAACTGGCGGCGGGTCATCGCGCATGGGCGCGAATAGTTTGTTTATATTTTGTGTTTCTGTTGCAATATTTTCCGTTTTCCTCACATACCTGATGTTGTTTAAAGTATTTAATAACGCAAAACTTTTTACGCTATTCCGAAAGTTCTGTTCATCTACTTGCCCTTGTTCTTGCTCTTCTTCCTTGACTTGCCCTTGCTCTTGCTCTTCTTCTTCCTCCTTGCGTCTTTGCGCCTCGGCGACGAAGTATCCTACCGCCGCCGCGGAGGCTGCGCCCCAAAGGATGGCCGAAGTCGGAATGGGAGAA
>DYKV01000297.1 GCA_020722415.1 Anaerolinea sp. | reverse complement strand
CAACTCAAGACAGAGATGTAAGCACAAATGATAAAACAGTTTGCTTGGATAATGATCCTCTTGCTCTTTCTCGTCGGCTGTGTGCGCAGCTCTTCAAAAGCTCCCACGCCAACGCTCAACACCACCCCTTCGTTAGCCCCGGTGGATGTCAGTGTCACCAAAGTCCCTGATGCCACCACAGCAGCGCGGGCATTCTTGGATGCTTGGAAAGCAGGGAACTATAGTGGTATGTATCAATACCTCACCAAAATAAGTCAGGATGCGATAAGTGAAGAAGAATTCACGAAACACTATCGAGGCATTGCCTCAGAAGCTGCGTTAAGCGGAATTGATTACAACATTCTCTCTTCTTTAATCGCCAACCCGCAAAACGCTCAAGTCAATTATCGGGTAACTTTGCACAGCACTTTAGTCGGTGATATCAGCCGCGATACGGTCATGGACCTGAGCCGCGATCAAGGGGATTGGAAAATACAATGGAATGATACCCTAGTTCTGCCAGAGTTAAGTGGGGGAAATTATCTCGCCATGGAACGCTATGTGCCAGCTCGCGGTAACATTTACGATCACGATGGCAACGCTTTGGCAATGCAGGCCGATGTAACCGCCATAGGTATCGTACCCGGGCAAATCCTTCCCGAACAAGAAGAGCAGCTTTTCACAGCTTTGGTGAATCTGACCGGGCTGCGCGCCGATGATATTCGCGCCCGCTATGCCAATTTTCCCCCTGGCGCAGATTGGTATCTGCCACTTGCTGAAGTGCCAGCGGCTGAAATTTCCCGCCAGTACGCGACTTTATCAACCCTAAGCGGTTTACAGTTATCCACCTATAAAGCCCGCTTTTACCCAGATGGCGGAATTGCCCCGCATGTGGTGGGTTATGTCAGCACTATTCAGGCTGACAAAGAAGAGGAATACCTGCGCAAAGGGTATCGGCGCGATGAACGAGTTGGTCAAATGGGCTTAGAAAAATGGGGTGAAGATATTCTCTCAGGAGTGCGGGGGGGTGCCTTGTATGTTTTTAATGAACAAGGGCAACCGGTAACTCGCCTAGCCGAAAAACAAGCTAAGCCTGCCGAAGCAATTTATACCACTTTTAATAAAGAGCTCCAATTGGCTGTCCAACGCTCCATCTCCGGCTTTCGAGGAGCAGTGGTGGTTTTAGAACGCGACACAGGCCGGGTCTTGGCAATGGCTTCATCACCATCGTTCGACCCTAATGCCTTTGAACCAGGCAATTACAACAGCTATACTCTTTTAACCGATATCTTCAATGACCCCAATCGCCCTTATCTCAATCGAGCAAGTCAAGGGCTCTATCCCTTAGGTTCGGCTTTTAAAATTATCACCATGGCGGCTGCCCTGGAGACCGGTCAATACTCTGCTCAATCCACTTATGATTGTGGTTATTTCTTCGAGGAAATTCCAGGTGTCCAGTTGCACGATTGGACCTATGATCATTTTATGCAAGATGGGAAAACACAGCCGAGCGGTTTACTCACTCTTCCCCAAGGGTTGATCCGCTCCTGTAATCCATTTTTTTGGCATATTGGTCTGAGTCTCTACCAGGCTGGTTTCACCACCGCCATTGCCGATATGGCGCGCAGCTTTGGATTAGGCAAGCCAACCGGGATCGAAGGAATCGATGAGGAAGCGGGACAGGTGCCAGTGCCGGCTAGTGAAATTGATGCAACCAACTTGGCAATTGGGCAAGGCAATCTCTTAGTCACCCCGCTGCAAGTGGCTGCCTTCGTTGCTGCGGTAGGAAATGGCGGCACGCTTTATCGCCCCCAGGTTATTGAGAAGATTCAACCTGTGGATGGTGCAGCGACTCATATCTTCACCCCAAAAATTAACGGGCAGTTAGCAGTTACACCAGAAAATCTTAAGATCATCCAAGACGCCATGCGCGGTGTGGTTGCCAGCACCAAACCATACGGCACAGCTTGGCATCGTTTTACCGGATTGGACATCAAGGTTGCGGGTAAGACCGGCACCGCCGAATCTGGATCCGGGAAACCCCATGCTTGGTTTGTCGGATACACCTTCGAGAATCGTCCCAACAAACCGGATATCGCCATTGCGGTGATTGTTGAAAACGTCGGCGAAGGCAGTGATTACGCTGCACCGATCTTTCGCCGCGTAGTTGAACTCTACTTCTATGGACAACCAGGCAAATTATATCCGTGGGAATCTACCTATTACATCACCAGCACACCAACGCCGGAAGGATTTGAGACGCCCACTCCAGAAGCTGGACCGCCTACCCCGCCTTCTCCTTAAATTTAAGGTGTGATTTCCCTTTGACACCTGAGCGCGGTCTAGTTATTCGTTCGCAATCTGGTTTTTACTGGGTTCAAACCCCGCAAAGACAGCTTATTTGTCAACTGCGCGGGCGATTAAAGAAAAATCGTTCCGCTAGTGATCTCATCGCTATTGGAGATAGAGTTGAATTAACCCCTTTAGGCGAAGACAAAGGTGTGATCGAGGCAATCGAAGCCCGCACTCACTGTCTATCCCGTTGCGCACCTAATCCGCGGGGGGAGCATGAACAAATCATTATTGCTAACCCCGATCAATTGGTTTTAGTGTTTGCCTGTGCTCATCCTGAACCACACCTAGGAATGCTTGATCGGTATTTGATCATAGCCGAAAAACAATCAATTCCAGCTTTAATCGTGGTCAATAAAGTGGACCTTCTGGATTTCTCCCAAATCCAAAAAATGTTTGAGCCTTATTCCCAATTGGGGTATTGCGTCGTTTTCGTATCTGCAAAAACCGCATTTGGTGTGGATAGATTACGGCAGGAATTATGTGGAAAAATATCGGTGTTTACTGGTCCATCTGGGGTTGGTAAATCTAGTCTATTAAATCACTTGATCCCCACCTGGAATTTACCAGTTAAGGAAGTAAACCATCAAACGTATAAAGGGAGACATTCGACCGTCGTCCGAGAGATGTATCCCTTACCTGATGGGGGGTATGTGGCTGACACACCCGGTTTAAAAGCGTTGGAATTATGGGATATTAAACCAGAGGAATTGGATGGATACTTCCCCGAAATGCGCAATTTGGTATCACAATGTAATTTCAATGACTGCACGCATATCCATGAACCGGGTTGTGCGGTACGAAATGCCCTAGCCGAAGGAAAGATTGATCCTCGTCGCTATCAGGTCTATGTGAATATCCGCACTGGATCTGAAGATTTATAAACCATCT
>DYKV01000296.1 GCA_020722415.1 Anaerolinea sp. | reverse complement strand
TTACTTTTTCATAAAGCTCAGAGGGCATTTTATTCCCTTTTTCGGTAATGGTTCGTTTGAGTTGAGCGGCTTTAACCACAGGTATCGCTGTTTCTTCCAGTTCCAGCACACAACGCGGATGAGTGAACACAACCATTGCTTTCACTGGAACCAGATCGCCTCCAGCTATTTTTTGGCTGATCTGGCGTTTAAGATAGGCTTGTGAGGAAAGCGCTGCCTTGACTGGATCACCCAAATGCTCTTCGACGATATAACGCATGGCGCGGCCGAAATTCATATATTCTTGCCAGCGTCCTTTTTTGTAGGTAAAACGTCCCTCCAAATTAACCGTCTCTAAGATGATAAGGCTGTAAGGGGTGAGCAGTAGATGATCGGCAGACTTGTGCCGATAATGATAAAGGCGGTAAGTATCGCTCAAATTTTTTAATTCGCTGTCCAATACTATCTCAGGGCGCGGTTTGCGAACCCAGCGGTTTGCCAAGTAAATCCCAACCATGGCTAGGAACAAGCCAACAATGAGCAAAAATGAGGCGGTTAGCTCGAAGCCGCGCCGTAGATAAGGCAACAAGATTGCTGTCAGCAGCAGGAATAGGCCGCCGATGCTCATTGCATTGGCGAGCCGAGCCCGCAGGACAACCGAATTTTTGTCAATGATGCTTTTCATGATATGCGATACATCCGCCGGTAAATTGGGGTGAGTGCATTATATAGCTGACGGTATTCATTGTACAGGTCGGTATAGCGTTTTTGATTTTCTTTATTAGGAGTGACGATTTTACGGATCCCGATTAGATCGTCTATATCATCCACGCTAGCATAGACGCCCATGCCCACCGCAACTGCAAGGGCAGCCGCCATAGCCCCGGCTTCTAAGGGATGTTCAACGATGTGCAAGGGATGCCCAGTGACATCACTGATGATTTGTGGCCAGATTTCGCTCTGACAACCACCCCCGATAGCGTTCAGCGCGTCAAATTCAAACCCTAAACGGTTAAGCCCCTCACAGATCCAGCGGATGTGATAAGCCACACCTTCCATAACGGCGCGGGTAAAATGCGCCTTAGTATGCCCCATCTGCAAACCAACAAACCCGCCCCGGGCATAATGATCCAGCACGGGCGCTCTTTCGCCAGAAAGCCAAGGGAGAAAAATCAATTTATCTGAACCAGCGGGAACCTGTGCTGCCATTGCGCTCAGTTGGGTATAGGTAGAAACGCCTTGCTCGTGGGCATGGCGCGTTTCTTCCTGGCAAAGGGTATCACGAAACCACATCAGAGCGCCGCCGCCAGTTTCCATCTCCCCAGCGATCACCCATTTATCAGGATGGTAATGGCTCAACCCCCAGAATGGTTTTTCTGGGTCATTGCGAAATTCGGAAGCCGAAACCCCTACCCAGGTCGCAGTGCCGATACACAGATGTGCTTTTCCAACCCGATTCGCTCCGGCTCCTGATTGGGCAGCCGAGACATCACCGCCGGCATTCACCACCGGTGTTCCAGGTAGTAAGCCGGTTAATTTTGCGGCTTCTTCGCTGACCTCGCCAATAACCGCTGTGCAGGGCAGCGCTGGAGGAAGTTTCTCGAGCGGAATGCCCAATAGTTCACATGCCTCTTTTGACCAGGTCTTTTTGTGAGGATCGAAAAGGAAGTAAGCAGAAGCCCCTACCCAGTCGGTAACCACCTTGCCGGTCAATTTGAAAAGGATATATTCCTTGCAATCGAAAAGGTAAGCTGTGCGTTCCCACAGATCTGGGCGTTCTTCTTTCAACCATAAAATTTTAGGTGGTACATCCTTCGCAGTTGGGATGTTCCCAGTATATTGGAAGAGTTTGGCGGGAATATCGCCTTGCATCAACCGGTCAGCTTGGGGAACGCTTCGTAAATCAAGCCAACTCAGCATCGGGGTAATCGGCTGGCATTTTTCATCCACCGGCAGAGTGTTAAACATCTGAGCGGAAATACCCACTCCGAGGATTTCGGCAGGGTTAATTCCTGATTGCTGGATCACGCTGCGAGTAGTAGCAGCCACGGTTTGCCAGAGTTCCTCAGGGTCTTGTTCTACCCAATCGGGTTTGGGGTAATGAAGGCCATAATCTTGATAAGCGGAATGGATGACTGTGCCTTTTAAATCGGTGATAACGGCTTTATCGCCACCTGTTCCGGTGTCATGGGCAAGGATGTATTTTTTCTGAGTCATAATGTTTACCTATTCATTAATTCTTCAACGTCTTTATACCATTTGACTTTTTCCCCAATCGCAGCGCGTATCTTCCATTTAGTGCTTTTTGGTTGTGCTTCAATTTGCTGGAGGAGTTGATTGATCCGTTCTCGTACTACTTGGCGGTCTTCAGCGTTCAAGTGTTGGTAATGGTCTAACTCTTCATTGAGCAGCTTAAGGTTGCCGCTGACCGTCCGCCAGAAGCCCCAGTCGTTTGCTAATATCGTCGCGATCAACTCTCCATTAATAGTCTCTTCGTCTTTGTTACCTATTGGATGCTCGCGCAGCAGCATGATGGTATCTATCAAATCTTTCTCGTTAATTTTCACAATTTGCATCTTTTCTAAGAGCAATTCGGCTAATGGCAAGGTGAGAGTCTCTTTTTCTAGGCGGCCGATGAGATTAATGGGATGGCAAAAGTCCAATTTATTGAAAAAGACATCAATGTGACGCCCGTACAGGGGATCATGAAATAAAAGGCGCGATTCGCTAAAAAGCTGGGTGACGGTTTTATCTTCTTCGTAACCTAACTCTGCCATTAGCCGCGCAATATCCTTAAAAAAGCGCGGGTAGGATGCAAAGTCTATATCGGTGAATTTTCGCCCCAATTCGTCTTGAATATAGCCAAACTGCGGACAATGGGTACGGAATGCCAGGGCACCGATCAAGCGCATGATTATATGTTGATTTTCTGGTTGAGCGAGAGCATTTAATATCCTGCTTCGTTCAGCATAAAAATCCTCTTGAATTTCACCGTATTTTCCCATATCGCTCCTCTAGCCTGAGATAAGTAAGTGCCCTTTAACTTTGCCATCTTCCAAATTGATGATAGCTGCTTTCATTATACCCTCGGCATATTCGCTTCCAGCGTTGATACATAAGGTTTTTCCGATGCGAGTGTGACCGGGGGATTCATGGATGTGGCCATGAAGGGTGAGCAATGGTTGAACGCGTTCGATAAAGGCGCGCACCGCATTACGCGATTTAATTTTCTCTTCCGTTAATGGATCGACGCCATAGTAAATAGGT
>DYKV01000295.1 GCA_020722415.1 Anaerolinea sp. | reverse complement strand
AGATTTTGCACGATGCTCATCGTTTGGTTGCGGAATGAATTCCGCGCTACGAAATCGAGAATTATCAGGATATTACTTGCCACAACCATGGTTTTCACATGGTTGGGCTATCAGACAAAGCCGGCATATGCCGCTCTTTGCGTGAATGAGGAGTGTGAAGGTTTAAATCCAAACACAATGGGATGCGGCGCCGATGCCCGAAGATCAGGATCATTGAAATATTTGTCTGATGGTGGCACAAATCTGAGCTTTGTTGAAACTCGAAAATCAGCCTCTTGTGATGCTAAATGGGCTAGAACCACGAATAAATCAGGTGGGTATCGGTATGCGGCAGCCAGTCTGCGATATGGGTGCGCCAATTATTGTTATAACAGGAGTGTATCTTCGCCAGGCTCAATCGCCAACAATGCCGTAGTATATACTTCGATGCATGCCTACGTAGCCACCCCCACCAGATCATGTGGGCAAGTCACTTTTTCCGGGCCAATCCCTATTCCCATTTCCATATCAAGTAGCTGGTGTACCGGTGCGAATTGATCATGAAGACTGGTACATGTGAAGGAGACTGACGTGAACACAAAAAAGATCAACCTCAGCGCAAAAATCATTATAGCCTTGCTGTTGGTGACTGCGGTTTTCTCGGTAAGTTGGTACATCTCGCGCCCGCAAAGTCCAGCATTAGCCGCTAAAACCAATGTGGAACAGCCAGTAACAATCCAGGATGAAGCACAAAGCATCCCAACAGACCAGTTTGTCAGCATATTTCCCCTATCACAAACTGTTAACGGTATCGCGGTGGAACTCATGTCTGCCAGACTCATTGATACGGGTATCGAGATAGGGGTATGCTATCCGACCCCTGATGGAGGGGAATGGTATCCAGTGCCAGGCCATCTTTTCTACGACACTTATGAAGTCCTTCCAGATGAAGCTGAACTGTTAAGTGAGCAATTGGCTGATGGCGTCAAGATGGGAAGACATTGCGAGTTGATCCGCTATCGAATTGATGACCTGACGACGGTTACACTGCCTATCCGGATCTCCTTCCTTGGTTATTGGGCTGTCCCGAGGGAAATCCCCCCGTGCGAGAATTTCCGCCAAAGGTTAGAGACCAGTCCAAAAGCCAAAGCCTATGGACTGAAGGCAAAATGCACCGAGGATGGACAAGGCGGAATTTCGGTTGTCCTTTTGAGCAAGGCCAGCTCGGTCGCGAAAGGTGAAGCCCAAAAAGCACTTGATGAGATTGTTAAAGGTGAGATCACCGGGCCGTGGGAATTTGTCATTTATGAATTGGAGAAGTAAAAAGCGACTCTCCTGATTTCCACTTGACAAACATCCACAAGAACTTGAAGCGGCTACGTGAAAATCACAGGACCTCTTTCGATTTGCTTGAACAGGCCGTTCAGCTCAAATTTTCTTTAAGAAACGCAAACGTTCGCTCCCAGGCGATGTGAGCGGCCACGTACCTTTCCGGTCCAGCGCAGGTACTCCCGCTGGCGGGAGGACGCCGGCCGAAAATGGGACAGCCTGACCAAACGCGAACGGGACATCCTGCGCTTGCTGGCCGAGGGGCTGAATAATGACGCCATCGCAGAAAAACTGGGTATCATGCCCAAAACAGCCGCCTTTCATGTGGCAAATATCCTGAAAAAGCTGGAGGTTGAGTCGCGGCTGGAAGCGGCCGCCTGGCTGCGCAGGAATTTCCCGGAAGGGACGCTCGATTAGGGAAGAAAAAAACTGGTATTTTTACCAGTGACAGGCTGGTCGCAGGCGGGTAATATGAGCAAGTGTTGTTGGATATGAACCCTCTCGATTCCCATGGAAGTTAACGTGAAAAAAACAAACATTCTGTTACTCGTTATCAGTTCTCTCGTTCTGATGGCCAGTATTTTCTTTGCCACTCAGAATGCCAGCCTGCCGGCCGCGAAGGCGGAAAGTGCTGTGCCAAGGCAGGCAGCGGCTTTACTCTCGGAGGAGAAAGTTGTAAAGGAGTACCTGTCCCTGGCCAATATGGCGAAACAGTCGTTGAACACCTATCAAGGTTGGGTGAAAATCACAACCACAACAATTTGGGGTGAAGAAGAGATGGCTTATTACCCGGACTTGAGCGGCCCATTGCCTACCAATCAACTCAGGAAGGAAAGCTGGTATTTTCTCGGCAAGGATCAGTACGTTTTAGAAAGCATCCTGATCACTCGTTTCGAGAATCGGGATACAAAACAGGAAGAAAGCTATGTCACCGTGTTCAAAGATGGCATTTCCCGCGCCCTCGGGTACGAAGAAATGTACGCGACTGTTCAGGAAATGGAGCCGTATCAATTTAGCCTGGGGGCAGGGTTTGAAACGGATTTCATAGCCAACCGGCATTTGTATGATTTCCAGCGCGGAGAAGTCCAGGTAGACGGGAAACCTTGTGTCGAATTTACTGCCAGAACCAAGGCTGCGGAACAGGCGAACATGAAAACGAAGATCGAAGCGGGTAAGCTTGAAGGGGCGAAGGACGCTGGGTTGAACATCTCATATTGTCTCGATCCAGAAACCGGATTCCTGAGGCAAATCAATGATGTGCGGGTAGATGCTGCGGGAAATGAGCATTTCTTTATGCAAATACAGGTCAACGCTATCGAGTTTGTTGAGCAACTGCCCGACGAGATAGCGCAATACCTGGACCAGTAGGGAGATGAGGAGAGACCCCATGAAAAGGAAAATCCTGTTAAGCTTTTTGTTCGTTTTGCTAATTCCCGCTGGGGTCGTTTACGCTGCGACTGGCGGGGTTAAGACGTACTTACAGACGACCGTACATTATTACAATACCATCTCGATTAATTCCACGTATTGGACTGCCGGGGTCAATTCCTACACAGACCCGGCTTTCAACCTTGACGATTACGATGTTGTCGTATGGACGACCTATACTTACTGCGATGGCAGTTATTTCGGATATGTGACAGGCTCAAAGATGGGATCCGGTCCATTCATTTACTACACCAGAAACGGTTCGAAATATAGTTGTTCAACATCCAAATATGCATTCAATTATGCTCAGTACTGGTGGAAAGAATCCATATTTGCGGGAGATGGCGCAATTGCATCAATATCACGATACTATTAAGCCCCTTATCGCTGTTTTGGGCGAGTGAAGTTCGAATTTGGCAAGCGGGAGTGATAGAGTATTCCCGTGTACGTCCGGTGCATCTTGTAGAAATCGATCCCGAAGTTCTCCATCTCGCGCTGCATGACTTCGTTTTC
>DYKV01000001.1:56565-73773 GCA_020722415.1 Anaerolinea sp. | reverse complement strand
AAATTATGTAGAATTTCATTTAATTCAGATTGTTCTTTTTCTTGTTGTTCTAAATAATTTTTCATATATAAAGAACGCCGTAAGCGTAAAGCCATGGGGGCAACCTGTTTTAAATCGCGTAGCTGTACTTCTGTTCTCCCATTTGCAGATGCGAGTGCCCGGGCTGCTTCGAATAGGGTAATTTCGGCGCGCATAGAACTGATGCCAAGCTTTTCAACTAAACGTAATCCCCAACGGGCTACCTCATTAGGCAGTTCAACGCTAGGCAGAAGTTCGCGCGCAGCCTGGATTTCCTGGCGAGCTATTTCAGTTTCAGATTTATATTGTAAATAAAACCCTCGGGGATTATTTAAGTATGCCTGCACCCGGCGATAGGCTTCTAAGCGCTCATTTTCGTCGCTTAACCCGCGGACAATTACTCTTAAGCCAAATCGGTCCTGAATCTGAGGGCGTAAATTTCCTTCTTCTGGATTCATCGAACCAATTAAAATAAAACGAGAACGATATGTCGCCGCGATAGGACCTCGGCGGACAGTGTAACTTCCCTGTGCGGCGGCATCGAGTAAGGCATTGATAATATCATCATTGAGCAGGTTGACTTCATCTATGTAAAGCACATTTCGATCGGCTTGCGCTAAAATTCCCCGTTGTAAAACCAGCCGCTGGTGGATTGCCGCTCGTTCGTCAATTCCACCAATCACATCTTCCAAACGAGCATTTAGAGGGATTTCTACTAACCTTGCCTGATCCATAACTGCTAATGGTTTACCTTCGCCATATTTCTGCGCGCAGTCTGGACACACCCCGTCTATCCCCTGTGCCTCAATATCCTCTGGCAAACATCCATAGCGGCATAAACTACGAGGAACGAGAGGCAATAAATTCAAGAGTCCTCTCACTGCGGTGGTTTTTCCTGTTCCCCTTGGTCCGATTAATAATACGCCACCCATTGTTGGGTTAATTAGGGCTAGTAATAAGGCTAACTTCATCTCTTGCTGACCGACAATTGCCAGGAATGGATATGGAATATTCTCAGCTAAGCCGCTGTCCCCTTCCATTGAAGCTGAATGGGTATGTTTCCCTGTGGCTAGTTCGATTAATTCCCGTAAAGATCGAACAGACGAATGTCTATTTTCCGGTTGGTGCCTTTCGTTTTCAATTGAAATCCCAATTTTAGATAAGTTATCTTTCGGTTCTTCGTTGGGCGAGCTTCGGTTTGAAGTTGTTCCTTCAAAATCATCTGCAATTGTGGTCATTTTTAATCTAAATCTTCTTTTAAATCACCAAAATCCAGGGGTGGCATAAGGTTTGGTGCATCTTCTAAAACATCGAATGCGCCAATTGGCAAATCAGGCATCAGTGGTGGAAGAGGGATATTTGCTGGTGGGTGGATGGGCTTTGGTATATCAGGGGGAGCCATACGTGGTTTTAAATACCCCGATGAATGTTTCCTTAAGATGCGTGGTTCATCACTCAGCCAGCCAACATAATGTCCATGCACAGAATATACTTGCCTGGTAGGAGTAACCCATCCAATCCATTCACCTTGACGATTAAATATATGGGGGTAAATAAGAAAAGCAGCTGCATCACCGCTAGTAGTATAAATCACGACGATTCTTTTCTTAGCTGTTTGTGCTTCCATATCAACCTCAATTTTCAAGTGCTTACATCATTATACGTCAGATAACGATTAGCGTAAAAGTTCCAAAACATTACAATGATAATAGCAATTGCTAGAGCAAGATTGTGACCCAAAAAGACACTATCAATGAAGCCAAGGCGCGGAAAACGTAATTGTTCAAAAAATAAAATCAACTTTTTTTCCAGAAACGCAAACAATGGTGTCCGAATGCCGAGCCCGATAAAATTAATTAATGCGAACAGCGTTAGTTGATGGCGAATGGATTTTGAACGCGAATCCGGATAGGTCCAAAATCGGTTCCATAAGAAATTACTGATAACAGCCATTGTAAAAGAGATCATGCTGGCGTAAATCACTGGCGCTAAATCAAAATGGACTAAAAAATTAAACACTCCGAAATCTACCACCGCACCGATAATGCCAACGATGGCAAATCGTAAAAATCTTTGACGTTCTTTTGGATTGGAGATAATACTCATGAAGGTAAATTCATTTTATATTTAAAGTAAGCAATAGTCTGCTTCAATCCATCTTCTAAATTAATTCTCGGTTGCCAGCCAAGAATTTCTTTTGCTCTCTGAATATCTGGCTGCCGTCTTTGAGGATCGCCTTCGAGGCGTTGGGTTGGTTTGAATTGAACGCCAGCTTGATTCCCAACTATTTGATTGATGAGATGAGCAAAGTCTAAAATACTTGTTTCGTTAGGGTTTCCAATATTTACTGGTAAATGTTCATCAGAATAAAGTAAACGCACAATTCCATCTATTAAATCGTCCACATAACAGAAACTGCGCGTTTGAGTTCCATCTCCATAAATAGTCAAAGGCTCATTGCGCAATGCTTGTTGGATAAAATTTGGCACCACCCGTCCATCGTCGAGGTGCATGCGGGGACCGTAGGTATTAAATATGCGCACAATACGCGTGTCAATTCCATGGAAACGGTGATACGCCATTGTTAATGCTTCCGCAAACCTTTTCGCCTCATCATAAACTGATCTGACTCCGATCGGGTCAACATGCCCCCAATAACTTTCCTTCTGTGGATGTTCGAGCGGGTCACCATAAATTTCGCTAGTCGAAGCTAACAGATAACGAGCATGGTTTTTTCTCGCAACGCCTAACGTATTGTGAGTTCCTAATGCACCTGCTTTCATGGTTTGAATCGGTAGATTAACATAGCCGTATGGGGATGTTGGATTTGGACTAGCTGGTGATGCAAAATGAAGTACTGCATCTAGCTTCCCGGGAACAAAGATAAAATTCGATACATCATGCCGAATAAAAGAGAAACGTGGATTACCCGCCAAGTGAGCCAAATTATCCGGGCTTCCGGTGATGAAATTATCCATTCCAATTATTTCATGACCATCCGCTAATAAACGATCACACAGATGTGATCCGAGAAAACCTGCAGCTCCTGTAATTAAAATTCGCATTTTATCCATATTATTTGGAACTCCATACTACCTTATTGACTAAGCCGTCTCCGGTTATTTGACGAACCATAATCGGCTGATTTTCTGTTGATGCGCTATCTATTATATATAAGTTACCCTGGTAAATGACAGCGAGTGCATAAACACCGCTATCGCTCATTGGCTCTGGTGACCAAACGACTTTTTGGGGATCTAAGCCAGGTTGACCTTCGTTTGGAAAAATATCAGTAGAATTAGAACCATCCTGATCCATTACAACCAGTTTGTAACGGGAGGTTTCGCTTTGATTGGGAATCATAGCTTGTAAATATGCGATTCGGCACACCGATTCCGTCCCGTTTTTCTGCTCCCAGGGAGAAGCAATCGGGTAGGAAAACATTCCACTATTTTGGACAAGATGAAATACATGAGAGTCCATTGTAGAAATTGCGGTAAGAGAGAAGCTAGGCGATTCTTCTGGAGAAACATGTTCTTGATCCGGCACGTGATCTACAGTGTAAATGAATTTTCCATCAGGACTCCATGAAATTCCGGGCACCCAAGCCCACTCACTGCCAGTTTGAAAAGGTGAGATAGGCAATAATACATTCATGCCATTCTCGATATCAACCAGTCCAACTCCATCGGGGCGGGAAAAAGCAATGCTACCGGTCTCTTGATTAACAGAAAAATTAGTTCCCCACCAACCATAAACGCCACCCGAGTTTGTATCAATAATAGTGCGCCATTTATCAATCCATCCACTTGCGCTAAATTCAACGCTTAGCAAATTATTGTTAGCCTGCCAACCTGGTGCCGTATTTCTTGGTTCGACAGTCGAGAAGACAATTTTTAGGCTGCCTGTTTTGGGATACCAATCAGCAAAATGGACTACATTGGTAATTTTCAAATTGATGACCTTGATTGGCTTATCGAAATCAACTAAATGAGCAGCCCATAAGGAATTTATTTGATCTTTCTTTTCCTCACGTCGAGTATATAACAGCCATTCGCCATTTGATGACAAACTGAAAACCCGCCCGTCTAAATCGCCACTGCTGACAACCAATATTCGATTTGCGGTGTTCCCATCAATAATCCAAGCATTTCCACCTAAGATATATGCAATTCGTCCAGGAACATTATAAGTGATAAAAGGCTTTTGGATTCCAACCATCAGAATTTGAGGAACTGCTTCCTTGACAATTATCCCCTCATTAACCGGGGTCTTGGAAACTTCGACACCATCTTCGTATACATGTCGATAGGTAATTTCTTTTTCCCCGTTGCTCCCTTTTTGTGCCAGCAGAGTGATATTTTCAGGGAGAGATTCAGTTTGGACAATTTTCTGCTCGAATGGAATAATTTCTTTTTCGATGGAAAATTCTTCTTTAACCCGAATAACCCGCACACTAAGAGATTTCTCGATAATGGTATTTAAATCCGGTTCAGTTCTATCAAGAGGGCCTAAAGAGATCTGCGCGATATCCAATGCTTGACGAATTGTTCTCCCAACTGGTATGTCGATGGCGATATTTTTATTATCTGCATAAAATTCTACACGCACCATTGACAATGGACTCTCCTGCTTCACACAGGCAGACAAGATTGTCAATAGAAAAAAGAGAATACCAATAACAAGGATATTGGGTGACACTCGCCGTCTGAACATATTCTTCATTTCAAAATAATTAATTCTTTATGCCTTTGAGGGTCATTACTCCATCTTGAATGACAACGCTATCAATTTGATAGTTTTTCTCTAAGCTTTGCAGTTGTTCTTCAAATGCAGATTGCATTTCTTGTTTCATCGACTCAATAAAAGTTTGCGGGAGATTAAACGGACCTATTTTTGCGCTAATGACATCATACTGTAAACGATTGGCTTCCACAAAAGGTCTCACGATAAACTCCGCTTGAACCGCCATGTTTGCTTGATCAACCGTCCCAATAACCCGTATTTTGCCATCCCGCAGGTAAATCCGTAAATCATGCACCGGGTAATCTGGGTTTGCTTGCAATTTGAGGGCTAGGTATGAAGTCAATTGTTGTTCTGTTATTGCTATTTGAAATTCACTTCCGTGAGAGGTATTTTTTATTGTATCTTCTAAATTTGCTTCCATTGTTTTTACGGCTTGGGTGGAAACAGGAATAGTCGCAAGCGGGTTTTTCTCACTCCAGCCGGGTAATTTACAGGCAAGAGGTACAATCGCCATAAATAGTAGTACAATCCAAGTATGCTTTTTCATAGATATAATAGCCTTTCGTTTTCTCAACAGCACATTGTATCATAGCATGAATGATGCCACATCCGTACCAAATTTGAATACATTACTTGGATTGTTAGAAGCATTGCTGTTCGTTTCACCACAACCCGTAACCATAGCGCAGTTATCCAGTATATTGGGGATTAATGGAGAGACAACCGCAACGTTGCTTGCCCAACTTGAGGAAAACTATACTCACTCAGATCCACCCCGCTATTTGCGCGTGCAAAAGTACCATAACCGGTACCAATTAACTACTGCAGCAGAAATTGCCCCGCTTGTTGAGAAACTGTTAGGAATAGAAACGAGTGGCAGATTAAGTCAAGCTGCATTAGAAGCCCTAGCAGTCATCGCATACCGTCAGCCGATTACCCGTCCTCAAATTGATGCAATTCGGGGAGTGAACAGTGATGGGGTATTAAACACTTTACTTCGGAAAGGATTGATACAAGAAGTTGGCCGCTCAGAAACTCCCGGGCGTCCAATTCTTTATGCCGTCACCACCGAGTTCCTACAATACTTTGGTTTGAATTCTGTGGACGAATTACCTCAATGGGATGAAGAGGAAAGAACAAATCAATGACCGATCATTTGAACTCCCGCCAGCCAAGTACCACTTCACCGAGAGTTTAGAGGTTTTATACTATGGAAGAAAGAGTACAAAAAATTTTAGCTCGTTCAGGTTGCGGTTCTCGCCGTGAGTGTGAACTGCTTATTTCTCAAGGACGAGTCAAAGTCAATGGAAAAGTGGTTAAATTAGGAGATAAAGCGGATGCCCAAACCGATCAAATCACTTTGGATGATCGACCGATAAAAATCCAAACTTCCTTTACTTATATAGCGCTATATAAACCGCGTGGAATTCTTTCAGCTGCTCAGTCGCCCGAAGGGAGAAAAACGGTAAGAGACCTGGTTGAGATACCAACCCGATTATACCCAGTAGGACGTTTGGATATTGATAGTGAAGGTTTAATCCTCATGACGAATGATGGTGACCTTACCAATCGGATCACTCATCCGCGCTATGGGCATGAAAAAGAATATCGCGTTCTTGTCGCCAAAAAACCTGATGAAGAACAGATTAATGCATGGAAACGCGGGATTATCCTTGGCGATGGATACAAAACACAGCCTGCAGAAGTGAAAATCGAAAGCCTTTTCGGAAAAGGAGCCTGGCTAAGAATAACTCTGAAGGAAGGCAGAAAACGACAAATTCGAGAAACCGGATCAATGTTAGGATTGCCAGTTGTTCGCATCATTCGAGTAAGGATCGGGAATATATATTTAGGTCTTTTGAAACCAGGCCAATGGCGGTACCTAACCCAGGCTGAAATTGATTCCCTTAGGCAAATTAAATCTGAACCTAAGAAAACCTCATTGACTAAAATACAAAGAAAAAGAGGGGCTGTTTGATACTATTTGAATTTCAGGATAAAATCATTTTATAAAAACAACAGGAGTAAATTCAGTCTTATGACGCTAACTTCACCCGAATCGGCGCCTGCTTCGAATGCGTTTGATCAAAACAACGGATCTCCAGCCAATATAAAAAAATGGGAAATTATAATCTTTTCCATTATTCTAGGTTTAGCCATTTTGTCGCGCCTCTATATGCTCGGCACTCGTGTGATGAGCCATGACGAAACATCCCATGTCTACTTTTCTTGGCTGCTTGAACAAGGGCGCGGCTATCACCATGATCCCATCACTCATGGACCTTTACAATTCCATCTACTCGCTCTTTCCTATTTCTTGATCGGGGATAATGATTTTTCTGCTCGACTTCCGGCTGCTTTATTTAGTGTCGCCACAATTGCCTTTATGTGGAATTATCGCCGTTATTTCGGTAAGGCTGGAGCTTTGATCGCCGCATTTTTATTATTAATTTCCCCTTATATCCTTTATTATGGGCGCTATGCCCGTAATGAAGCATTTATTGGTTTTTTCGCGGTCTTGCTCTGGTGGGGTTTGCTCAATTATCTCCAGAACCCAGAACCCAAATATCTTATTTATGTCACTATTGCGACCGTATTGCATTTTATCTCCAAGGAAACTGCTTTTATTTATACTGCTCAAGTATTACTTTTCTTGGCTTTGTATCTCTCTAATTCTATTGCCGCTAAAAATTGGCAAATAAAGGAATATCGAAAATTTTTCTTCTCAGCAATCGTCATTTCATTGATGTTAATTTTGGTTGGCATTGGTGTGGTTGGGGTTTTAAAAGCTTCTAGCGCATTAGTAAATCAGGATTCAAATCAAGCCCAACTTCCCTCAATTTTTTCTGAATTAAATATTGGCAATGCTATCATTGCTATTGGGCTGATCGGAATGCTTTTTGCAATTTATTTAGTACTCCGTGGTTATGGGTGGAGCAAACTTAAAGAAGAACCAGCTTTTGATTTAGCAATCTTGATTGGTACGTTTGTCCTGCCCATGATTGCACCGTTTCCAGTAAAGATATTAGGACACAATCCAATCGATTATTCCTCAACCAGTAATATTCTATTTACTGGCGTTTTCGTTGGAGTATTTCTAATATTGGCGATTGTCATCGGCATATTGTGGAAACCAAAAGTTTGGCTAATTAATTACCTAATTTTTTATTCTATTTTCATAATTTTTTATACAACTATATTTACCAATGGCTTTGGGATTTTTACCGGTCTGGTTGGTTCATTAGGATATTGGCTTGAACAACAAGGGGTAAATCGTGGTAGTCAGCCGTGGTATTATTACATATTGATCCAAATCCCTATTTACGAATATCTGCCTGCTTTGGGGGTTATTTTAGCAACGATTTATTATGGCATAAAAAGCAGGACAAAACCAGATTTTTTAGAATTAGAGAAACAAACCTCCATTAACCAATCTATTCATGGCCGTTTAAACGCTAACGATAATCTTGTTTTTTGGTTTTTCTTATTCTGGTCTGTCACCAGTGCACTTGCCTATACTATCGCCGGGGAGAAAATGCCATGGTTGACATTCCACATTACTTTACCCGCGATTTTATTAACCGCTTGGTTTTTAGGGAAAGTGATCTCAGGGATAAATGTTCAGAAATTGATCTTTGGTCGTGAAAAATATTTTTTGCTTTCTTTCACGGTGTTTCTTATCTCCTTTTTGATGTGTATTTACTTACTGCTCGGAAACACCCCACCATTTCAAGGAAAAGAGCTAAACCAATTGCAAGCAACGACATCTTTCCTGAGTGCACTTATCTTTACCATCGGCTCAGCATGGTATTGTTATTATCTATCCCAATATTGGGATTTATGGGAATCATTAAGGCTGATCACCGTTGTTGTTTTTGGAATCGTCGCTCTATTTACCATCCATACGAGTACCCAAGCCTCATTTGTAAATTATGACGACGCTACCGAATATCTCGTATATGCCCACAGCGCCCAGGGACCGAAAGATGTCTTAGCTCAAATTGAAGAGATCTCCCGGAGAACGACAGGAGGATTAGGTATAAAGGTTGCCTATGATAATGAGACAACCTATCCGTTTTGGTGGTATTTACGTAATTATCCTAACCAGGTTTATTATGAACAGAACCCCACTCGAGAATTACGCGATGCTCCAATTATTCTCGTGGGAGAAGAGAATTACAGCAAATTAGAACCGGTTGTAGGTCAGGCATATTACAAATTTGACTATATTCGTTTATGGTGGCCTAATCAAGATTATTTTGATTTGACCTGGCAAAGAATTATTGACGCTTTGCGTAATCCGCAAATGCGGGAGGCTTTATGGAATATCTGGTTATATCGCGATTACACCCTCTATGGCCAGCTCACAAACAAAGACATGAGTCTCACCAATTGGTATCCATCCAGCCGGATGAGAATGTATATTCGAAAAGATATCGTATCTCAATTGTGGAACTACGGCAGTATTCCTGTAGAAGAAAATATTCCAGCTGATCCTTATGAAGGCAAACAACTTAAAGTCGAAGCAGATAAGATTATCGGATCACCTGGCAATGAACCAGGTCAGTTCCAACATCCCCGGGATTTAGCAATTGCTAAAGATGGAACACTTTACATCGCCGATACGGATAATAATCGGATTCAACATCTAACCATCAATGGACAGGTTATCCAGGTTTGGGGCAGTTTTGGTGATAGCACTACCACAGAAGCCCCAGGGGGTACATTTAACCAGCCGTGGGGAATTGCCATAGATCAGGATGGTTATGTCTATGTCGCAGATACATGGAACCATCGCATACAAAAGTTTACGATGGATGGTAAATTTGTCAAAATGTGGGGTTATTTCGGTCAGGGCGAAGCCCCAACTGCCTTTTGGGGTCCACGTGATATTGCGATAGATAAACAAAACCGCCTGTTTATTTCGGACACTGGAAATAAGAGAATCGTTGTATTTGATTCAGATGGGAATTTCTTAGGAGCCTTTGGACAAGCTGGTATGCAACCTGGTGAATTTGATGAACCAGTCGGCTTGGCTTTTGCACCAAACGGTCATCTCTATGTTGCAGATACATGGAATCAAAGAATACAAGTATTCTCTATTGATGAAAACCTGAACTTCAATTATGTGACTGGATGGGAAATTTACGGTTGGTATGGTCAGTCTTTAGATAACAAGCCCTACCTTGCGATAAATAAAAATGGAAATGTGTTTGCAACCGATCCCGAAGCTAATCGGATCCTAGAATTTACAGCAGATGGGAATTTCATCCGTTATTTTGGTGACTTTTCTCAAGGAGCAGATGGATTTAATCTTCCAACCGCAATCACCATTGACGAACACGGCGGTCTTTGGATCAGCGATGCCGGGAATAGCAGAATCATGCATTTCACATTACCATGAATCTATAAATATGTGCATAAGGCGAAGTTCTTGCGCCACAATAACCTATATATTCTCGTTTAGAGGAGCAAAATGGAGTTAGACAGATGAAAATTCACGAGTACCAAGCAAAACAAATTTTTTCGCGTTATGGCATACCAATCCCAAGAGGCAAGGTTGCTTCTTCTGCAGATGAAGCGAAGCAAATTGCTGAAGAACAGGGTGGTAAAGTCGTTATCAAGTCGCAGGTTTTAGTCGGTGGACGAGGGAAAGCAGGAGGAATTCGGCTCGCCAGAAACCCAACCGAAGCAGGCGAACTAGCTGCTCAAATATTATCAATGGAGATTAAAGGATTACCAGTCCGAAAAGTGTTGGTTGACGAGGCAGCGAATATCGAAACCGAAATATATTTAGGGATTACAAACGATCGAGCAGCTCGTCGCCCCGTGATGATGGCTTCCGCTGCTGGGGGGGTTGAGATTGAAGAAGTAGCCCAGGTGACTCCAGAAAAAATTATAAAAGTGCATATTGACCCGCTCTTAGGTTTACGGGACTATCAAGCCCGCGATGTTGCCGCCGGGATAGACCTACCACGCGATCATTGGAAATCTTTTATCTCTATAGCACATGGGCTATTCAAAGCCTATCAGGATTCTGACGCAACCCTGGCAGAAATTAATCCACTGGTCATTACCTCGGAAAAGCAGTTGCTTGCTTTAGATGGAAAAATGATCATTGATGATAACGCGCTCTTCCGCCACCCCGAGTTTGCCGAAATGCGTGATCTTGACGCAGAAGCTCCACTCGAAACTCAAGCTCGGAAATACGGCTTGTCCTATATAAAATTAGACGGAAATATCGGCTGTCTGGTTAATGGAGCCGGGCTGGCTATGACCACCATGGATATCATCAAGCTCTATGGGGGCGAACCGGCGAACTTTCTGGACATTGGCGGTGGTGCAAACGCGGAAAAGGTCGCTGCAGCATTACGAATTATTCTTGGTGATAGTAATGTCAAGGCGGTCTTATTGAATGTTTTCGGGGGTATTACCCGTTGTGACGAGGTAGCTCATGGAATAATCAGCGCACTAAAAGAAATCAAAACTAAAATCCCGATGGTTGTGCGTTTGGTAGGAACCAATGCAGAAGAAGGGCAAGCTATTCTTGCCAACGCCCAAATGGTAACCGCCCAAACATTAGTAGAAGCTGCCCAAAAAGCAGTCGCTATCTCACAAGGAGGTGTAGCATGAGCATACTCATCAATCGCGAGACACGTTTGGTCGTTCAAGGAATCACAGGGAATGAAGGCATGTTTCATACCCGTCAAATGGTCGGCTATGGGACAAATGTAGTGGCTGGCGTAACCCCTGGAAAAGGTGGAGAGTGGGTGTTAGATGGAAAGATCCCTGTTTTTGATTCAATGAAAATCGCTGTGGAAGCTACTGGTGCCAATACCAGTGTTATTTTTGTTCCAGCCAGGTTCGCTTCGGATGCAATCTATGAAGCAGCCGATGCCGGTATTCCTTTGATAGTGTGTATAACCGAAGGTATACCGGTTCAAGATATGATGCGGGTACGTAGTTACCTAGATCAGAAACAGTCTCGTTTAATTGGTCCTAACTGTCCCGGCTTAATTTCGCCAGGCCAATCAAAAGTTGGAATAATCCCTGGCGATATCGCCATTCAGGGGAATGTTGGAATTGTATCCAGGTCAGGTACATTAACTTATGAAGTACTTTACGCCCTAAAGCTCAACCACTTAGGTGTAAGCACTTGTGTCGGAATAGGCGGCGATCCCATTAATGGAACAGATTTTATTGATGTCTTATCTATGTTTGAAGGAGATCCCCATACCGAAAAAGTGGTATTAATCGGAGAAATCGGTGGAAATGATGAAGAACGCGCTGCAGAATATATCTCCTTAAAGATGACGAAACCGGTGGTCGCATTTATTGCCGGCCAAACTGCTCCACCCGGGAAGCGGATGGGGCATGCTGGCGCAATTATTGAAGGGAGGAGCGGGACAGCCGCAGATAAAATCCGTGCTTTGCAACAAGCCGGGGTAAAGGTAGCTCGTCACCCTGAGGAGATCCCCCATTTGTTTTAATTAAGGAATACCAAATCGACCGGTTTTATCAACGAGCCGGTCGATTTGGTCTAAATTAAATGGACAGAAAATTACATGTGTTCTTCAACGTACTTGACAGCATCGCCAACGGTGACGATCTTTTGGGCGTCTTCGTCAGAAATTTGTCCGCCGAATTTATCCTCAAATGCCATGATCAATTCCACCAAGTCAAGCGAGTCAGCTTCCAGATCTTCCCGAAAACGAGCGTCCATGGTTATCTTAGATTCATCCACCCCAAGCAGTTCAATAATAATAGCTTTGATTTGTTCAAATGTATCGGACATGAACAATTTCTCCTCTAACAGATTTTGGGCAATTGTATTACCAGCTTGAAATCTGTCAAGCCTTTAAAATTGACAGTTCTTGTGCAGGCTGGTAATATAGCTCAACCATTTGGAACACTAATTTATGAAAAAAGTTACGCCAATTTCTCAACGTAAGAGTGATCATATTCGGATAAATCTCGAAGAGGATGTTCAATCTGGCTTGACAACCGGATTAGAACATTACCGGTTTATTCATCAAGCTTTGCCAGAGTTAAACCTAGGTGATGTCGATCTTACCGTTACCTTTTTTAATAAAAAACTTTCCGCCCCAATGTTGATTTCCTCTATGACCGGAGGCAGTGATCAAGCTGCAGTGATAAACCTGAGATTAGCTGAAGCTGCTGAACAAGAAAATATCGCCTTAGGCTTAGGTTCTCAACGCGCCGCAATTGAACATAGTGAACTTGTCCCATCCTATCAAGTTCGTCGAGTTGCTCCTAACGCGCTGCTTTTTGCCAACCTAGGCGCTATTCAATTAAACTATGGATATGGGGTGGATGAATGTCAAAGAGCTGTCGAAATGATCGAGGCAGACGGTTTAATTTTGCATTTAAACCCCTTGCAAGAAGCGCTTCAACCTGAAGGAAACACCCGTTTCAAAGATTTAAGTAAAAAAATCAAATTAATCTGCCGGTCTCTTTCCGTGCCAGTAATTGTAAAAGAAGTTGGCTGGGGAATTTCAGAGCGGGTGGCAAAATTGCTGCTCGATTTAGGTGTATCTGCGATTGATGTTGCCGGTGCGGGCGGAACATCCTGGTCACAAGTTGAAATGCATCGAGCTCAGACAGAACAGCAGGCTCAAATCTCAGCAGATTTTCTTGATTGGGGAATCCCTACCGCAGAATCAATTATCCAAGTCCGCGCCATTAGTTCTTCTATTCCGATTATAGCTTCCGGTGGAATTCGCAATGGAATTGAAATTGCAAAATGTATCGCATTAGGTGCAAATCTGGCTGGTATGGCAAGCCCGTTTCTAAAAGCAGCCGTGAAATCTGTTGAGGATGTCGTTCAGACCATACAAACAATCAAACAAGAAATTCAAATAACTATGTTTGCTTGCGCAGCCCCTGACATCCCAACTCTCCAAAAAGTCCCCCTGATAAGAAGATAAGCTTATGACCAAAACCGAATTATTACAACATATTCGTCAAACCATCGAGGAATCGCTAAAGGCGACACTGCTAGAATTAAACCAAAACGGTTATGAAGAATATTATTCAATGTTAGCTTATCATCTCGGATGGATCGGTGATGGTTCCGGTGAGAAGGCTACCGGTAAGCGAATTCGTCCATTGTTATTATTATTAGTAACGGCAGCTCATCAAGCCGATTGGCAAGTGGCTCTCCCATCGGCAGTGGCGGTTGAACTAGTACATAACTTCTCTCTCATCCATGACGATATTGAGGATAATAGCCAATATCGCCGGGGACGGCTAACGGTTTGGTCAAAGTGGGGACTATCACAAGGCGTCAACGCTGGCGATGCTATGTTCACCTTAGCCCATCTAGCGATCAATAAACTCTCCGAACACTTGCCTTGTGATGTAGTCCGTCAATCGGCAAATTTACTATTGCAAACCTGTTTACATTTAACCCAAGGACAATTCCTCGATATCGCCTTTGAGCACCGTTCAGAAGTATCCATTGAGGATTATTGGAAAATGATTGAAGGGAAAACCGCTGCGCTCTTTTCCGCATGCACACAGCTTGGTGCAATCGCTGCTCAATGCCCCCCTTCGACGATTAAATATTATCAAAATTATGGGAAGGCTTTGGGCTTAGCCTTTCAAGTCGTTGATGACATGTTGGGAATTTGGGGAGATGAGGCAATGACAGGCAAATCTACCGCAAGTGACCTGTGTTCAGGGAAAATAACCTTGCCGGTGTTATTAGGATTACAAAACAATGCCGAATTTGCAAAACGCTGGCGGAAAGGGAATATCCAACCCTCAGAAGCGAAGTATTTAGCCAACCTACTCGCAGAAGAAGGGATATTAGCCGCAACCCGAGAAGAAGCTGATCGATTGACCAATCTAGCGCTCACAGAACTCTCTTCAGTCCATCCCCAAGGAATTGCCGGAGAACTCCTTCATGAGTTCACCTATCAGCTCTGTCAGCGTCAGAAGTGAGTGTTAATCAAACAAACTCGCGAAAAACGATGTTCCCTAGCAAATAGGCTTTTCTGGTCAAGCGTAATCTCTTTTGATCGGTTTCTACCCACTCTAATAAACCCTTGTCAATTAATGCTTGAATTTTCTCCCCAAAAACAAGGTTAATATCTTCATCAAAACGCTGATAAAAATCACTCCATCCCACTCCTTCAATCAATAATCTTAACCCTAACATTAGGGTTTCATTCATTTCTTCAATTTTCGAGATCGATCGCGATTCAATAGTCGCTGGAGAATAGGGAAACTCAAGAGATCGCAAATTTTTCAGTTGTTGAATATAAGCGCGCGGATGCAATACATTAGCTATGCGCAATTTATTTACAAATCCATGAGCTCCTGCTCCAAATCCAATATAGGGAAGGTTCCGCCAATATTGCTCATTATGCCGGCAGGATAATATTTTCCCTTGTTCATTCCGCTTTCCCCAGTTGGATATTTCGTAATGTTCATATTGATTTTGAGCTAATAACTCGCCAGCCAATTCATAGCAATCAGCTTGAAAATCATCGCTAATATCGTTTATTTTTCCTGCCTTCAGCCACTCTGAAAAAATAGTCCCCGGCTCTATTGTCAATCCATATAATGACAGATGTTCCACATCCAATTTCAAAGCTGACAATAAATTCTTTTCCCAATTATTCAAATGTTGTCCGGGTAAGCCAAAAATAAGGTCGAGATTAATTTGAGAAAACCCCGCTTTTCTTCCCCATTCCACTGCGTGAATGATATCGTCTTTGGAATGAATCCGTCCTAATAAAGCCAACTCGCGCTCATCAAATGATTGCGCGCCTAAGCTCAAACGATTTATCCCAAGTTGACGGTAGCTTATGAATTTTTGGAGGTCTATCGTCCCGGGGTTTGCTTCAAGGCTAATTTCAATTTGATCGGCGAGTCGAAAATTGATTCTAATGTGGTTTAATATTTGCTCAATAAATTCTACTGGGAGAATCGAAGGGGTTCCGCCACCAAAATATATCGTATGTATCAGAAAATCCTTTGGGCAAACCGATCCGATTAGATCGATTTCTTGGCATAAAGCATTGATATAATCCTTCACCAGATAATCTAGACCACTATAAGTATTGAAATCACAATAATGACAACGTTTTTCACAAAACGGGATATGAATATAGATGCTGGTATTGTTCACAAGTATGAGTATATCATTAGGCACAATGATTTCGCCCTTTACCAATCAATTAAGGCTGGTATAATGCTTTCCGTCAATGCTAAATCCTTGGTGCATAAAATTCTATGACTGCTGAAAAATCATCTAAACCTACTAAGGTTTGTCCAACCTGCGGGACTCGTCTCCCCGAAAATGCTACACGTTGTTTGGTGTGTGGAACTAATTTAGTCACTCCACAACAGCCAGCTGTAAACAAACCGATTCAAGGTACTCGCATGCCGGAGGTAACCCTCACTCTACCAGCCGCGCTTGGTTTCCTAGCCTTGTTTTTAGCTATTGGTGCTGGTTTAGTGTATTTTGCCTTGCAAAAGAACGGTCAGATGGTTGAACCTAGCCCGACTCCAACGATAACATCTACCGTTACCCCAACGCTTACCGCAACTCCTTTTACACCAACGGCAACTAATACACCAGAACCTAGTCCTACCCCTTTGACTTACAAAGTCGCATCTGGGGATACTTGTTCTTCGATTGCCTTCGCCTTTAAAGTATCCATTCAAAGCATTGTTTTATTGAATAACTTGCCGGCGACTTGTGATACATTATATGTAGGGCAGCCACTTTTAATTCCTCAACCAACGCCCACTCCAACTCCATACCCGACGGCAACACTAAGTCCTGCAGAAGCTACAGAAGCCGCCTGTACCAAAATTGAATACACTGTCCAGGATAATGATACATTGAGTTCCATTTCAGCTAATTACGCTGTTCCAATAGCAGTCCTTAAATCTTACAATGGCTTGGTCAACGATACGGTTCGCGCTGGTCAACCAATTGTGATTCCTCTCTGTGAGCGAATGGGTACCCCTGGACCGACTCCAACGTTCACCCCGCCCCCACCTTATCCAGCACCTAACCTTCTCTTACCAGCTGACGGCGCTTCATTTACTTTAGCTGATCAAACCGTGACGCTTCAATGGGCTTCCATAGGGACTTTACGAGAAAACGAAGCTTATCAAGTCACTGTGGTAGATGTCACCGAAGGCAATGAGCGAAAATTAATCGCTTATGTCACTGATACTAAATATATTATTCCTACCAGTTTCCGTCCATCCGATTCAAAACCTCATATCATTCGTTGGTGGATTACAACTGTTCGCCAGATTGACACTGATGACAATGGTAATCCGGTTTGGGATATAGCTGGTGCGGCCAGTGTACAAAGGGATTTTAGCTGGAGCGGTGTCAGTGGAACCCCTTCACCCTAACATGTGATTTTTGTGACTCATATCGAATTTACAATTCAC
>DYKV01000001.1:48822-56465 GCA_020722415.1 Anaerolinea sp. | reverse complement strand
ATAAAAAACACCCACAGAATATTCTGTGGGTGTCATTGAATTAACCTCCGTGCTCTTACTCACTTCCTTCTCTTAACTTGACTCCCAATTGTTGTTCCACCATGTTTTCTAACATACTGGTTGTGAGCGACTTTGGTCTTTCAATAGGTGCTCCTAACGCTCTCGCCCAGACAGTGTTAGCGCTTACACCTAATAATCGGCTAACCCCAAACAAAACTGTGTAGAAACCTCCTGGACCGTTTCCGTCACCGTCTAATACACCAAAATGATGTTGAATAGTGCCACTGATGGCGTCCACATTGGGCCATGGGTCTTTAGCTTTCCCCTGTTGAATAAGAACTTGAGGAACAACCTCATAGACGAGTTTTGCTAGTCGAAAGAGATCATCTTCTGGAAAATATTTTTCCCCAAATTCGAGCTGGACAGTGAAACGTGGATCGGTCTTGCGCAAGACAGCATGCCCATATCCGGGGATAACTTTTCCAGATTGAAGTGTGTTCCAAGCATACTCGGCTAGTTGTTCTTTACTGGGAACTCCATTGAATTCCCGGTACACCTCTAAGAGCCATCCCATAGCTTCCTGATTGGCACGCCCATGCAATGGTCCGGCTAAGCCATTCATTCCTGCGGAAGTGGAATAAAAGATGTCGCTTAAGGCAGATGAAACTAAGTAGGTGGCATGAGCGCTTACATTGCCACTTTCGTGATCTGAGTGGATCATAAAATACAAACGAGCTAGATCATAATAAGTCTTATCCTCAATACCAATCATCCATCCAAAATTTGCTGCCCAATCTAACTCGTCCTTTGGTTTCACTATTTGTCCCTGCCGAAATTTGTAATTGTATATAAATGCAGCAATCGCCGGAGCTTTTGCCGTCAAATCTAAGCTATCTTCTAACATCGCATCCCAATAATCTTCTTTTTTCATCCCCTCATCATAGCGCTTAGCGAAAAGTGATGACCCCTGTAATGCCAAGATACCCATTGAAAAAAGCGTCATTGGACTGGTTGTTTTTGGCATTGAGCGAATTACATCATAAACATGTTGAGGTACTTCCTGCCGTTTTTTCCATTCTTCCTCAACTTCCATCGCTTCAGCAAAACTCGGGATACGTCCAACTAGCAACAAAAAATATATTCCCCCGCTAAATGGTACTGAATCACCAGGGCGTTTTGGTAGTAATTCTAATAACTCTTCAATTTTATAACCCCTTAAACGTATCCCCTCATTTGGATCGACAAAAGAGATATCAGATACGAGAGCTTTAACATTTCTCATCCCTCCAAAGATTTGTGCCATAGCTACTTCAGAAACCTTAAAGTCACCATACTCTTGGACTAATTTTTTTACCCTCGCCCGCCAACTTGGTAACTGCTGTAATATTTGTTCTTTTAGGATCATTTTATTCCTCCAATGTCAAGACAAATTAAGTTTAGCTATATTTTCGGCAACACCCGCAGCAGATACTTTTAACATTTTCATTTCTTCATCAGTCAATTTATATTCTATTATTTTCTCAACCCCGTCTCTTCCTAATTGAACTGGTACGCCAAAATAAATATCCCTCAAACCATATTCGCCTTGCAAATAAGCCGCCGCGGGGACAATTAAGTGTTTGTTCTTCAAGATCGCACAGACCATCTGAGTAACCGACAATCCTGGTGCATAGAAAGCGCTACCCATCTTTAATAAACTCACTATCTCTCCACCGCCTTTCCGGGTTCGTTCCACAATTGCATCTAATTTATGTTTTGGTAATATTTCGTCCAATGGGATACCTGCTACATTTGAAACGTGGGTTAACGGTACCATATCATCTCCATGCCCACCCATAACGTAACAATGTACATTCTCTACGCTTACCCCTAGTTCTTGGGCAACAAATGTTCGCATGCGAGTTGAATCTAGTATCCCAGCTTGGCCAACAACCTTTTGATGTGACAAACCAGTCACCTTCATGGTTAAATAAGTCATCACATCCAGAGGATTTGTTAATACTACATAAATAGCATTCGGTGAATATTTAATCGTGTTGAGAGCTGCTTGACGAACAATATCTGCATTGGCGAACAAGAGATCATCCCGACTCATTCCTGGTTTGCGAGGCATACCTGCGGTGATAACAATCACATCCGAACCTTCAGTTGCTTGATAATCATTAGATCCCACAATGGATATATCTTTTCCGATTATCGGCATTGCTTCCAATAAATCTAGGGCTTTCCCTTGGGGCAACCCCTCTACCACATCCAATAAAACTATATCGGCAACATCCCGCTCAGCTAACCAATGCGCGGTAGTTGCGCCGGTCATCCCGGCTCCAATTATGGATACTTTATTTCTCATCGCAATCCTCCATTCTGACAGATATGATATATTTATCTACTGCAATAAAGTTTTCTCTATAACAATCAATCATTTTTTAATGGTAAATAATAAGTTAACAGAGTTATTTTTTACTTATTATGCAATGCAGTAGTTCTTGGTAACTCCATTTGTGGTTGAGGAGCGTGCTCTTGCAGGTAGTGAATTGCGCGCATGGCAGCGGCTGCTCCCATCCCGGCGGAGGTGATTACCTGTCTATAGGTTGGATCAGCAGCTTCACCAGCGGCAAAAACGCCCTCAACATTGGTTTGCATCAAACGGTCGGTGATAATATATTTACCCGCGTCCATTTCTAGCTGCCCTTCGAAGATTTGTGTATTTGGAGCGTGTCCAATGAAGACAAATACGCCATCTACCGCCTGTTTTGATTCATCCCCAGTAAGTACGTTTTTGAGTTTGACTTCTTTAACAGAATCCTCACCTATAATCTCGGTCAATACAGTATTAAAAATAAACTTTATTTTAGGATTTTCTTTTGCCCTTTTTTGGAGAATCGGGCCAGCTCTTAATGCATCGCGTCGGTGCACGATGGTGACGGTCTTTGCATAACGGGTTAAGAATATTCCCTCTTCTAACGCGCTGTCACCACCGCCAACAACGATAACCTCTTTATCCTTGAAAAACCAACCGTCACAGGTGGCACAATAAGATACTCCCTTACCGGTGAATTCTTTTTCACCAGGTATGTTTAAGTGGAGCGATGAAGCACCTGTGGCTATGATCAAGGTCTCGGCTTTATATACTTTGTTATAAGTCACCACCTCAAAAGGTCGTTGATTTAGTTTTACCTCAGTAGCCGAGTCAAACTCAATTCGCCCCCCAAATTTTTCTGCTTGTTTCTGAAACAATTCAACCAGTTCGGTTCCCCCAACCCCCTCAGGAAAGCCAGGATAATTTTCAACCAAATAAGTTAAAGATACTTGACCACCTAATTCCATCCCTGCTAATACAACTGGATTGAGGTCCGCTCGCGCAGCGTAGATCGCTGCTCCTAACCCAGCTGGTCCTGACCCGATAATTAATACCTTCACCTGCTCAATCTCTGCGTTGTTCCCAGAAGTAACAGGATTTACACCAGTTAAGTTAAATGTCATAGGCATATCCTTACAAAATAATTTTTAACCAATCATTTGATGCTTGCATCGTGAAAAAAGTTACAATAAATAGGAATTTCTGATATTATTCATGCTATTATACACAAAAAAGCTATCCCTAAAATCGGGATAGCTTTTATTTTATAACGAAATTCTTTATGCTGGTAAATCCACTTTGGGTAAATCTTTCATAGCTCGCTGAATTTCTTCTTCGGGGTAAATAAAATCATCTAGTTTCCCTTCAAGGTATGCCTGGTAAGCTGTCATATCGAAGTTCCCGTGCCCGGAAAGGTTAAACAATATGACCCGCTTTTCTCCTTTTTGTTTTGCATCCAAAGCTTCATCAATAGTAGCGCGAATTGCATGAGCGCTCTCTGGCGCTGGGATAATTCCCTCGGCTCGGCTGAACTGAAGGGCTGCGTCGAAAGTAGCCAATTGCTTTACCGCTACCGCTTCGATGTAACCGCCTTTGTATAAGGCACTCAGGCTCGGCGACATTCCATGATAACGCAATCCACCCGCATGGATCGGTGCAGGCATAAAGGTATGGCCTAGGGTATACATTTTCATGATCGGTGCCATTCGAGCTGAATCCCCGTAATCAAATGTATAGATTCCCTTTGTTAAGGAAGGTGTAGCTGTAGGTTCCACTGCTAAAAGGCGCGTCTTTTTGCCTTCTTTAAGATTCATACGCAAGAATGGGTATGCCAAACCGGCAAAATTCGAACCTCCTCCCACGCACCCGATCACTACATCTGGATATTCCCCGGCTAAATCCATTTGCATTAAAGATTCCTCACCAATAACTGTTTGATGTAAAAGGACATAATTAAGTACACTTCCCAAACTATATTTTTTCTTTCCACCAGAGGTCGCCGCCACTTCAACTGCTTCGGAAATTGCAATTCCCAAGGATCCGGGTGAGTTGGGGTCTTTTTCGAGAATTGATCGGCCAAAATTGGTCAAATTGGTTGGGGATGCAAAGACCTTAGCGCCAAAATTCTGCATCATGACTCGCCGATAAGGTTTATTGTCATACGAAACGCGCACCATGTAAACTTCTAAATCGAGATCAAAGAAATTGCATGCCAAAGCGAGGGCTGAACCCCACTGTCCGGCGCCAGTCTCGGTTGTCAATGCGTGCACACCAGCTGCTTTGTTATAAAATGCTTGCGGTATCGCGGTATTTGGTTTGTGACTACCTGCTTGAGAAACTCCTTCATATTTGTAGTAAATATGCGCAGGTGTATCTAGCGCTTTCTCCAACCGTTTTGCGCGAATAAGAGGAGTTGGCCGATATAATTTATAAATTTCCCTTACTTCTTGAGGAATTTCAATATATCGTTCCTTACTGATTTCTTGCTGGATCAATTCCATCGGGAACAACACAGACAAGAAATCTGGTGTCACCGGTTCTAATGTTTGCGGGTTTAACACTGGTTCGGTTGCAACGGGCATATCCGCGTTGATGTTGTACCAGTATTTTGGCAAATCATTCTCGCTCAATAAAAATCTTGTTTGTTCTGACATTATGTGCCTCCTTAATAATTGGGTTATGAAAATAAAACGCGCTCATCCCGCTTGGGGACGAACGCGTAATCCGTGGTGCCACCCCATTTAGACTAGTTAATCGAAAATCCCGTTGGTGTTGCAACGGGATATAAGCCAGCCTCACTCATTCTTGAGTACAGGAATTAGTCCGATACTCTTTACCATGATAACGGCGGCTTTGCCGACAAAAGCTACTCAGCTTGTGCTTTTCGCTTCGTAACTCAGAGACCCATTCAACGTTGCAGTCCATGCGAGGCTTCCACCAGTCCTCACTCTCTGGTTTGGTTTACAACGTTTACTCTTTCTCTTCAACGTTTTTTCTTATTTATATGCCGCATTATATCTTTTTATAAGAGAATGTCAAGTTAAATTCTTGACTAGTTTTTATCGGTTTTCCTTTGTAATATTTTATAGGTAAAAGAGAAAATGTGTTTCTCATCTATGTCATGATCCTCGACTGCCAACTGCTCCCACTCCGACCAACTTATTGGTGGAAAGAAAACGTTGGCATCCGAGATGGTATGTACAATGGTTAAATATATTCTCTCTGTTAACGGCAACGCTGTTTGAAACACCTCCCTCCCTCCTCCGATAAAAACCTCTGTTTCCGCTTGACTAGCTGCGATACTGAGGGCGTCATTTAGATTCGCCGCGACCTTTATCTCACCTAACCCAGTTAATGAATTATTGGATGATAAAACGATTAATTTTCTCCCAGGCAATGGTTTACCAATTGATTCAAAAGTTCTTCTTCCAATAATCAAATGATGCCCCATAGTTAATGATTTGAACCTCTTTAAATCATCTGGTAAGTGCCATGGCAAACGATTTTCTACCCCAATTCCCCCATTCTCATCCATTGCAACAATAATCGAGATGATCACACGGCTACCTCCGCTTTGATATGCGGATGGGCAATATAATTAATTAACTCAAAGTCCTCATATTGAAATAAGTTTATATCCTTGATCTCGGGATTTATTTTCATTATAGGTAGAGGGTAAGGTTCCCGAGAGAGTTGCAACTTTGCCTGCTCAAGATGATTTCGATAAAGGTGGACATCTCCAAATGTATGAATAAATTCACCAGGTTCCAGATCGGTTACTTTCGCTACCATCATGGTTAGCAAGGCATAAGAAGCGATGTTAAATGGGACGCCTAGAAAAACATCGGCGGAACGTTGATAAAGTTGACAGGATAATTTTCCATTAGCCACATAGAATTGGAACAGGATATGGCAAGGTGGCAATGCCATTTTTTCCAATTCGGTGACATTCCAAGCGCTGACAATTAATCGTCTTGAGTGGGGATTTTGACGGATTTCATTGATGATCCATTGGATTTGATCTACCGTTTTTCCATCTGCGCCTCTCCAAGATCGCCACTGTGCCCCATATACAGGACCTAAATCCCCGTTTTTATCTGCCCATTCATTCCAAATCCGTACCCCATGTTCTTGTAAATAGCGTACATTTGTATCCCCCTTTAGAAACCATAATAATTCGTAAATCACAGATTTTAGGTGAATTTTTTTTGTGGTTAGTATCGGGAAACCATTTTGAAGGTCAAACCGCATCTGATAACCAAACAATGATAACGTCCCTACCCCTGTGCGATCATCCTTCTCAACACCACTGGTCAATATCTTTTGCAATAACTCCAGATACGCCTTCATGATTCACCTCAACAATCCTAGTTCTACCGATCTAACCAGGTCATTAACTGTCCTTGTGCTGTTTTAAGTATTGACGAGCTTGTTTGATATCCTTTTGAATTTGTTCAATTAATGAATCTTTAGATGGAAACTTGCGCTCTTCTCGAATTCGGTGCAAGAATTCGATTGTAATTTCCTCTCCATAAACATTATCATCAAAATCTAATAAATGGGCTTCTACTCGAGGAGCAACGGGGTCTTCCTCAAAAGTCGGCCGAACGCCGACATTGACGACTGCCCCAATCTTCTGAGTGCGCAGTTTGGCTGTACATACATATACCCCTTCTAATGGTACTACCCGCTCGGCTAATATCTCTAAATTCGCGGTCGGTATTCCTAATGAACGCCCTCTCCCATCGCCGGTAACAATTTTCCCGCTAATCCGAAAAGGCCTTCCTAATAGTCTATTGACTTTTTCAATATTTCCCTCAGCTAAAGTCTTACGCAATAAACTTGACGAAACGATTTCCCCATCTACTTTGAGAGGTGGTATCACCTGTAAGGAATATTGGAATTTAGAACTTAATTCTTCTAGTTTTGAGACATTGCCTTCACGGTTTCGACCTAAGGCAAAATCATAACCCACAATCAAAGCAGAGAAATTTAGCTTCTCTTTCAACCTAGAGATAAAATCCTCTGCTCTAAGCTGAGCTATTGCCTGGTTAAATGGATGAGAAATGACAATATCTACCCCCAGGTTCCCTAAATCTTCCGCCCTCTCCTCCGGGGTTGAGAGATAAAACCGCCCTTCACGTTTACCTAAAACCTTCGCTGGATGAGGATAGAAGGTTACCACAATAGCTTTTTTTTGATTCTGATGAGCACCTTGAGTTAATTGTCGAATGATCTCTTGATGTCCAATATGAACACCATCGAAAGTACCAATAGATAACCA
>DYKV01000001.1:42034-48722 GCA_020722415.1 Anaerolinea sp. | reverse complement strand
GACTCGATGGCCATGACGGATTAATTCCACCTGATCTGCATCCAGTTCCACCACCGGCCAGTCAGCCAAGGCTTCCGCAGCTGGAATCAAGTTCCGATACCAGGTACCAGTCTCGAATGACTCTTGTAGTTTCCGTAGGGGTATCGCATCGCGTAAAGTGAATCGGCCGCTTTTCGTGCGCCTTAAGCCGATTAGATGAGCGCCACAACCTAGTTCTTTTCCTAGATCATTGGCTAGTGAACGTATATAAGTGCCGGAAGAACAATAAACATCAATCACCACTTCCGGGGAAGCCCATTCAATCACCTCCAAACTATATACCTGAATCAGGCGTGGTTCTAAATCAACCTCTTCCCCTTCTCGAGCTAGATCATACGCCTTTTTACCTTTAACTTTTACCGCTGAATATGGGGGAGGAACTTGTTCAATTTCACCCACGAATTTTTGCAACACCTCATTGAATTTTTCTTCAGTGATTGATTCGAAAGTGGCTGAATTAGTAACGGTTCCCTCATCATCATAAGTGTCGGTAGAACTCCCAAGCCGAATGGTAGCTTGGTAGCGCTTATCTGAAGCAGAAACGTATTCACTTAAGCGTACAGCCGGACCAATCAGAACAACTAAAACCCCAGAAGCTCGTGGGTCCAGGGTACCGGTATGTCCCGCTCTTCGTATTCCCGTCCCTTTTCTGATGATCTGAACTACATCGTGTGAGGTTAATCCAATTGGTTTATCGACGACCAACACACCCGATACTATATTTTTCATTTGTTCCATACTCATAGTTTCACCCTGTCTGTTATGATGTTGGCAGAGTTATCTCTGCACCAAATAATTGCTGATAAGTTGTTTCCAAAACATTCTCAATTACCGATTTCAGCTCACCTTCAATTTCTGCACCCGAGGCAGCAGGATGTCCACCTCCACCATATTGCATTGCAATAGTAGAGACATCCAATCCCGAAATCGCTCTCCAGCTTATTTTTATATTACCATTGGGTTGTTCCACAAAGATCAAGCTTACCTTAGCATCATTAATAGATGACAAAACGTTGATAAGATCAGCATCATCTTTGCCCGAATAGCCAACAGCTTTACGATCGTTCATCGTTAAAACCGTCCACACAATTGGACCTTTACGGGAAAGGCGTGATAGACCAGCGCCCCAAAAACGCATCGCTTCAAACGAACGATAATATAAGCCATGGGCATATAAATCTACTAAATTAGCACCATGTTCCATCAAATCCGCGGCAAGCCTTAAAACCGAGGGTTTCATGTTTGAGGTGCGGAATCCAATTGTATCCGTAATGATACCAGTTAATAATGCTTCAGCAACTTCTTTTTGAAGCGTTAAACCCCAATCTTTTAAATGGGTGGCGATAATTTCTGAAGTTGCTACAGCCTCTGGATCGATTAGGTTGAGATCCGCATAACCTTCATTGGTGATGTGATGATCGATATTGATATCCCAATGAAATTCTTGTTTACCCAAACTGCCGATTCGGGTTACATCTGAACAATCCACAGCAATAGCCAGATCAAACGTCCCATTAAGCTTATTGGCGATTAAAGAACTTCCCTCTAAATGGTGAAAATTATAAGGGACTGGATCATCTATGTACATAAGAACATTTTTTCCTTGGTTGATCAATGCCAGCCCTAATCCGATCAATGATCCAATTGCATCCCCATCGGGCCGAATATGAGTTACAACTAAAATATTATTAGCCTGTCGAATTTTCAGAGCAATCTGATTGATGATATCGGATGCCATAAACCTCCTTTCAATCATTTGTACCGCTTTGATTCTGTTTTTTTAGCGATGCGATGATCCTCTCAATCTTTTCTGCTCTTTCCGGCGTTGGGTCCCAATGGAAACGTAAACGGGGGAATACACGTAATTCGATCTGCTTGGATAAAGTGTATCTTAAAAATCCTTGGGCGTGTTCTAAACCGGCTAGTATTTCTTCTGAGCGTATTTTCCCTTCAATTGAGGACACATAGACATCGGCGTATGCCAATTCTCGATCGACACGCACATCCGTAATCGAAACTCCCACTAAACGGGGGTCTGAAATTTCTTTAATTAATATTTCGGATAAATCTTCTTTTATCCTATCCGATATTCTTTCTAGCCTAATCTTTGATACCACCTTTATAATTCTCCTAAAAAACATCCTTACTGATAGCTGCCTTTTCAATGATAAAACATTCTAAAGTATCACCTTTCTCAAAAGCATCAAAGCCTTTTACTCCAATACCACACTCAAAACCTTGCTTTACTTCCCGAACATCTTCCGTAAGATGTTTCAATGATGATACAGCACCTTCTCCGACAACCTCACCTTTTCGGAAAACTCGTATCCGCGCATTCCGGCGTATTTCTCCATTTGTCACGTAACAGCCGGCGATATTCCCTACTTTCGATATATGAAATACAGCCCGCACCTCAGCGTGTCCTAGGGTCACTTCCTTTTCTTCTGGTTCTAGCATACCCTTTAATGCTTTTTCAACATCTTCTGTCAATCGGTAAATAATATCATAATATCGGATCGAAACACCTTCTGCTTCAGCCATGTTGCGTGCCGCCGTATCTGCTTGTACATTAAACCCAACAATGACAGCATTAGATGCAGACGCAAGCATGACATCACTTTCGCTGATATTCCCGGTTTCCGCATGGAGTATATTTACCGCTATCTCTCCCTTGCTCAATTCTTTTAACGAGTTAACAATCGGTTCAAGAGACCCTTGAACATCCGCTTTAATGATCAGACGGAGCTCTCGGACGTCACCCGCCTGAAAACTGTCAAATAACTGCTCCAATGTTACCGGTTTTTTTGCTATATTGTCGACGGATTTTTGAGTTTGTGTTCTCTCTATCATTATCGCCCTGGCATCTTTCTCCGAATTGACCACCTCAAACATTTCACCAGCTTGTGGCACATCGTTGAGGCCCATCACTGAAACAGGAGTAGATGGTCCAGCTTTACGGACTTTCTTACCGGTATGATCGAACATCGCTTTTAATCGTCCATAGGAGATACCGGCAATAACCACATCTCCAACCTCCAATGTTCCATTTTGAACGAGCAAGGTAGCTAAAACTCCTTTAGCTCGATCTACTTTTGCTTCAATTACTGTCCCGATTATTTTACCGCGCGGGTTTGCTTTAATATCCAGATTGTCAGCTACCAGTAAAATAGCTTCAAGTAAATCTTCCAAGCCCTTTTTTTGTTTTGCAGAAATCGGAACAACAATTGTATCCCCATCCCATTCATCGGGAACTAATCCGATTTCCGCTAACTGCTGTTTTACTCGATCGACATCTGCATTAGGCTTATCAATCTTGTTTAATGCTACAATAATTGGAACATGAGCAGCTTTTGCGTGAGCAGCCGCTTCTTTAGTTTGCGGCATGACTCCGTCATCTGCGGCAACTACTAAGACGACAATATCAGCACCTTGTGCCCCGCGGGCACGCATTGCAGTAAAAGCCGCATGTCCGGGCGTATCAAGGAAAGTGATTAATTGCCCATTATGTTCAATTTGATAAGCACCGATATGTTGGGTAATACCGCCTACTTCTGCACCAGCCACATTCGTATGGCGGATTGCATCCAGCAAGGTTGTTTTTCCATGGTCAACATGGCCAAGAATCGTAACCACTGGCGGCCGATTAACCAATTGATTGACATCTTCAGAAAGAATAACGCGGCGCCAGAGTGGAATCTCGCCTAAGTTCTCTTTTTTTTCTGTCTCCTCCACCTCAAGGGTGGCTTCATAACCCAACTCTGAGGCGACAATGGCTGCCGTATCGAAATCTATTTGTTGATTGATGTTTACCATAACACCATTAGCCATTAATTTCTTAATCACATCAATCGGACTAACATCTATGGCCTTTGCCAGGTCACGGATGGTAATCGTTGCGGGTAGCTGAATGTTTTTTACGCTCTGCCCATTATTGCTCATATTTATACCTCCTCTAATATTCGGTTGTCGTCGGCAAGAAGGCAGGCGGGCGCAACTTCGAATATCTAAATCAAATGCATTAAGCGATCATTGACATAGCTGTAGCTGAATTACTCAGGTAAATTCTTAGCGAATTCCATTAATCGCTCATGCTCTTCTGCTGTTATTTCCGTCTTTAATGCCCGGGCAAGGTTTCCTTTTAATCCTACCTCCCAACAACTTTTTTGGTCATGAAGATAGGCACCTCTCCCTGGCTTCTTACCGGTTGGATCAATCTCGATTCCGTTTGCAGTCCGAACTATGCGGATCAAGCTTCTCTTTGGCTGCACCTCGCGACAACCCACACAAGTTCGATAAGGAATATGTTTCTGTTTTAATCCTTTTTTCGCCATCTCTCAAATCGATAACTACACGTCCCAATCATCTTCCCATGCTTCGCCATCACGTTTGCGCTTCTTTTTTACAATGGTGGTTTCTCTGTCTGGGTCAAATTCCACTGCTATAAATTTTTTCTTTTTCTTCTTTTTCTTTTTATCGCCTTCTGATTCTATATCATCTTCTGTTACAGCTGTTTCTATATCCATTTTTTCTGGTGACCATTTGAACAAGTCTTCTAATGGTGGTTCTAGTTCGGATTCTTCTCTGGTTTCTTCAAGTCCTTCTTCGGCTTGGAAAATTTCGTCAGTTGTTACAGCTGATTCCATTGATTCTGGCTCTGCTTCGGTTATCATTTCTGGCTGTATACCCTCTTCCATTACCTGAGGAAGATTCTCTTCGATTGGCGTAACATTGGTTTCTTCTATCGTAGTCTCAGAAATTGTTGGCTCGGTAACACTAACCTCAACTGCTTCTCCTTCAGGTTCTTCCTGTGGTTGTGCATTAAATGGCAGTTTACCAAGCGCCTCTTCAATCACAGCCATTGCCTTCGGACCAATACCTTCCAATTTCAAAATTGGGTTTTGATCCATTTTTAATTGCAGCATTAAATCGCCTACACTGAGATAACCAGCCCCACTTAATAAATTCGTATAACGGACTGGTAATCCAAGGTCTTCTAGAGGAATATCGAATGCTTCATCAGGAATATTCGCAGCTTCTATGCGCTGCCTTTCTTCCTCAGCATAAATTTCACCAGACTTCTGTCGTAAAACACCTCTCTCAATCCGATCCACAAATTGACTCATCAGTTGATATTCTTCTGGCGTGACCGGTCGTCCTTCGGCTTTCTTTGCCATAATATGCTCGATTTGAGGAAGAGTGTCTTTCTCGAGCTCTACAAATGCAGCATACTCGGGATCGTTTTGTAGCTTATGCAATGCTTCGCTGGCTGCTTCTGGAAGGCTTTTAATATCAATTTTCCAGGAAGTCAATCGTGCCGCTAAACGTGCATTTTGCCCATCACGCCCGATCGCTAAACTCAATTGATCTTCAGGAACAACCACTGTGGCTGTTTTCGTTCCTTTTGAGCGTTCATTCAAATATACACCGGTTACTCTCGCCGGGCTTAATGCCTTCGAGATATAGATAGCTGGGTCTGGATTCCATTCGATGACGTCAATTTTTTCATCATTTAATTCGCGAACAATGGCTTGGATTCGCATACCACGCATACCCACACAAGCGCCGACCGGATCAACACCGGCTTGCAAGGCTGATACTGCTACTTTTGAACGCTGACCAGGTTCCCGCGCTATTGAACGGATTTCGATCATGCCATGATAAATTTCTGGCACTTCATTTTCTAACAATCGTCTCAAGAAATTACGATGAGCGCGGGAAAGAATGATTTGCGGGCCTTTATTATTTTCTTTAACTTCGAGTAACAGAGCCCTAATCCGCTCATGTACTCGATAGTGCTCGCCTGGTATCATTTCTTTTCGCGGCATGAAACCTTCCGCTTTCATTTCTAACCCAAGGGTTAGTCCTTGTTGATTGATCGCCTGGATCATTCCACTAACTATCTCCCCTAGCTGACGGCGGTAATGAGCTAGCTGAGCATCACGTTCGGCTTCCCGAATTCTTTGCTGGATGACCTGGCGCGCTGTTTGAGCCGCCACCCGGCCAAAATCTTTTGGCGTACTCTCCACTATCACCATACCGCCAATTTTCGCATTAGGGTCTACTTTTCGGGCATCCTCTAATGAAACCTCGGTGCGCGTATCTTGCACAGTCTCAACGATTTCTTTTTCAGCATAAATCACAACCTGCCCGGTTTGTAAATCAACCTTGGCTTCAACATGTTGAGCACTTGAAGCATTTTCAGATTTCCTGTATGCTGAAGCCAATGCTGCTTCCAACGCTGCAACAATGACTTCTTTTGGCAGTTGTTTTTCTTCTAGAACTTCGTTGAAAGCTAAAACAAACTCGTTCTTCATATATATTTTCTCTCCACTATATAAAAAACAATCATACAATCGAATACAAGAAGAAAAGTGGGGGAAACCCACTTTTCAACAGCATCGTATGCCCATTACCCGCTTTCCAGCAGTTCTTATTTTAGCACAAAATTATTTCCATCGCAAGGTTATTTAACGGTTTTTAATTTAGTTTTTAATAGTCCTGCCGGTTTCCGCAAATCACAATCAGCGCGGTAATAAAATTTTTGGAGGTTCATTTGAAATTATTTATGTTAAGTCAAGTTGCTTTCTGCCAAATTCAGTGAATGGGGGCTCTGCCTTAGTACAAAGGAACCCTTTGAGGTGCCAAGCTA
>DYKV01000001.1:29823-41934 GCA_020722415.1 Anaerolinea sp. | reverse complement strand
AAGGCTCTATTTCTGAAAAATCAATTGCTTTTCCATCCGCCAGGATGGATCATTCACAATTTGATTGTTTCCTTCTGGGTCTGTGTATGACCAGCGTCCGTTTTCTTCGCCAACAATCCTATATCCGTGGTGGTGATAAAATTGGATTGCATTTTGATTCGTCTTAGAAACATTAAGGGTTGTATACTCAAAGCCTTCTTGATACAAATAATTTTCTGCATAGTTTAACAACCGTGTTCCCCATCCCTGACGCTGAAATTGGGGTTTAATCCGAAATGAAAACAAGTATGCGCGACTCTTGCCATCGGCTAATCGCTTATTTTGGCTGTTCAGTTGGGCAAAAACCTGACCTATTATTCCGGATTTATTCATCTCGATGACCCAGAGAAGTGTATTCCCGATTAAGGATTGATGATATATTTCGCGGTACATATTCCGGAAGCGATAGTACTCACCATCCCATTCTAACGCGACGAGATCCTCTTCTTCCACAAATCGAATAATTCCTATTTCATTCATTGCCTGCTTGTGTATTTCCCAAAATCTCGTCCAACAAACTTAACTCATCAGCCTCTGTCTTCACTTTACCTTCCATTCTTGCCATTCGTAATTCATTAAAAATCTTTCGGTAAAGTGGTCCGGGGAGAATACCAAGTTTTTTTAGTTTTTGGCTATCGGTAAAACATTTAATCTTTGCCCATTGGTTGATATATCTCTCGATGTTTAATTTAATGCATTCATCCTCGGTAAACAAGCTGGCTGCATAGTAGCTTAGTGGTTGCGCCCCTTCTAATATAGTCACGATACGCCGAATGTCATTTGTCTTTAATGTTTCCTGTTCCTTCCAGAAATGGTTTACTTCCAATAAAAGACGTTTGTTGCGAAGTGGTAAGCGAAGAACTGTAGCAATCTCTTCTATTGAAGCTGGGTTTAAACGCATGGTCAATAAAAAATAGAACAGTTGACGGCGGGTGTTTGGTGATTGACTGTTTACATCAAGCCCATTAATAACGATTCCTTTATCAATTTTTTTACACTGGACTTCTGCCCATTTATCCCAGATTAAGTCACGGTGGAGCACATTTAATATGCCTAACTCAGACAAACGCGTTAACATATTACAAGCGTTATCTTCAATGAATATTAATTCTAACTCATGCCGAACGCGATCTCCAGATATTCTTCCGAGTAAATCCTTGGCTTCTAATAACAACTGCATGGTTCGGTTTTCAATTTGGAAATGAAATCTTTGTTCAAAACGAACTGCGCGCAAGATTCTGGTGGGATCATCCACAAAAGACAGCGAATGGAGTACCCTTACCAATCCCTTGCGTAAATCACTCAATCCTCCCCAATAATCATAAAGCTCACCATAATAGGTTCCATCCAATCGCAATGCCAAAGTATTAATCGTAAAATCGCGGCGATGTAAATCTAATTTAATACTGCCCGGTTCAACAAGCGGCAAAGCAGTAGGATGAGGATAAAATTCAGTTCGAGCCGTAACGAAATCCAACGCATCTGGAACATAGATTAAGGATTGTATCTCGCCATTGCCAAACCTATTCAAATCATTCAGCAAAGTTGGGGATTGTTTATCAATCATCCATTTCGCGGTTTTAAATTTGCTATGCGTAGTGATGCGCCCCCCATATCGTTTATATATTGCGCGGGCAAGGCTAATTGCATCTCCTTCCACTACCAGATCAAAATCTATGCTTGGTTTTTCCAATAAGAGATCGCGAACAAAACCACCGACAATGAAGAGAGCATAGTTGACCGTACTAGCCACTTCAGCCACCACTTTAATCAAGGCAATTTGTGGTAGAGGAAGCAGTTTTTCTAACCGGGAGCCTAAATTTAATCTGGAGATTACTTTATTTCCGGTAGGCAATGTTCTGAGCACATCCGTTCTGGTTACGATTCCGATTATTTGCCCGCTGTGAGCGTCCCGCACGGGGATCTGTCCCCAGCCAGATTTGATCATTACCGATTGGAGATATTCCAAGGAATTCTCAGGTGTCACCGTTATCTCCCCCGGTTCCATTATTTGCCGAGCGGATAAATTTAGTTTATGCGATACGGCTCGATCGACAGCGCGACGGGTTACCAATCCAATTACCTTATTCTGGTCAACGACAGGGTAGCCTTCATGCCCAAACCTTTGCATCAAATCTGCAATTTGGGATACCCCAGTATCCGGGGTAACAATTTGTGGCTCATAAGACATAATCTGCCCTATGTTGATCGCTGGCTTGACAAATTGCGGAAGAAGTTGGATCAATGTTGATTTCACCTGCTCTATAGATTCATCGCGTATCAGACTTGCAGCGGCTCTCTCATGACCGCCTCCGCCAAATTGTTTAGTAATTTCTGATACATCAATGCTATCCGATGTGGAACGAGCTATCATTTGCACACCACTTTTTACTTTCGCCAACACAAACAATCCATCACTTTCAATAATATCCCGCAATTTATGAGCAACGGTAGATAACTCTTCATCAATATTTCCGACGTCAACCTGGGCAATCACTACTCGATGACCATTTACCTCAAAATCTTGAATATTTTGCTGCAACTCGTCAAATAGTTTCTTTTGGTCATCAGTTAATGGATGATTGAGATATCTAGATAAGATTGACAAACTTGCCCCTTGTCCAAGTAAAAAAGCGGCTGCTTGTAAATCACGTGCCGTTGTTCTGGAATAAGTCAAGGCACCAGTGTCTTCATATATTCCTAACAATAATAAGGTTGCTTCGATGGAAGTCAATTGCAATTCCCGTTTCTGTAACAATTCTATAATCAGTGTGGTATTTGCACCGGTTGCAGCAACTGTAATATTCCAATTTTGAGGTATGTCATCACGCAATGGATGATGGTCAATGACTTGAATAAGGGTATCACTCCGCGTTCCTTTTATTGTGGCGAGGGATTGAGTGTCTACTAAAGTAATTTTATCAATCGGTTCGATTGGCAAATCGCGCACCTCTATGAAAGGTAATTCATTGCCATAGAGAGTTAAAAATCCGCGCACATTGCGATTCAGTTTACGGGGTAAAACAGGAATACTGCCTTGGAACAGAAAAGAAGCCCCGAGCAAAGATGCTACCGCATCAAAATCCGCTTGATCATGAGTAAGAATGATGTGCATTAATTTGAGTATATCATGCATGGCTAATCTAAAGTTGACTTTATATTAAAACAACCATATAATTCTGACTCATGAATTTACAAGAACTCACTCAAAAAATGGATGATTTTGTAACCACACAAGGCTGGTACGACAAAAATAGTAAACGCCCACAAACATTACGTAATCTCGCCATTTCACTGATACTAGAAGCATCTGAAGTTTTAGAGCTTTTCCAATGGCAGGATACTCTTGTTGATAAAAGCGCTTTGGGAGAAGAATTAGCAGATGTTTTTTTATACCTTTTACAAATCGCAAAAGTCGCTGATATCAATCTTGAGCAGGTAACACTTGCCAAGTTGAACAAAAACTATCATAGGACTTGGTAATTCTTTATGGAAAATTCCGTTGATAAAAAACCTATTTTATATGTCACCGTTTTTGGGAGTTCACAACCCAAACCAGGATCCCCAGCATATTTAGAAGCGTATAAATTAGGCAAGCTATTAGGCGAACAAGGATTTGTCGTCCTCACCGGCGGTTACATGGGAACGATGGAGGCTGTATCAAAAGGTGCTAAGGAAGCGGGGGCAAAAGTGATTGGCGTCACTTGCGATCAAATTGAAAAGTGGCGTCCGGTTACACCTAATCCGTTTCTCTCTGAAGAGAACCGCTTCCCAACTCTTCGCCAACGATTATACGCCTTAATTGACCTGTGTGACGTTGCAATTGCTTTACCTGGTGGAATTGGCACTCTGACTGAGATTTCAGCGATGTGGACACAAATTGATATACAAGCCATTCCATCTAAACCACTCATTCTGATTGGAAAAGGTTGGGAGCAAATCATCCGGCATTTTTACGAAATCATGAAGGATTACGTAAATCATGTCCAATTACAAGAATTGGTTTTTGCCGAAGATATTAATAAAGCAGTGTCTTATCTACATGATTTAAAAATTGGTTAGTCATGCCAGCTATCAATCCTCAAGAAGTGGAAACGCAAATCAATCAATTGTTTACCTATTCTAATCAGCCTGAGTATTTTATATCTCGGTTGCAAAAATTATTTGAGCGCTATGCAGATCATGTTTATCGTCCAGGAAAAGCATCAGCGTTACCATCCTTGGTAGCATCTTATCATGTACCTCCCCCGCTTTTACACGAACTCGAAAAAAAGCTCTCGGCTTACAGTAAAACAAATCCCAAACAAGCTTTAAGCCTTGCTGAAGCGCTTTGGGAATTGAACTATATCGAATTTAAAGTTATTACGATTCCCATTCTTAAAGCAATTCCCATTACCGAATCTTCCTCTGTTTTTAGCCTGATTGAAAAATGGATCATTCATTGTAAAAACCGTGATTTAATAAAAATGTTACGCGATTTGATGGCTGATCAATTTTTTACCGCTGATCCTTTATTATTAATCGATCAAATTCAAAGATGGATAAAACAAGACAATCTACCAATAAAAAAATTCGGTTACCAGGTGATGACCAAATCAATTGCAAATTGTCCCTTCGATTACCTACCGGCAATTTATAAAATCACCCAGACATCACTCTATGAAACTACTCCTGTCCTCAGAGACGAAATCACAGACACATTCATTGAACTAACGAAGCGTTCTCCCAAAGAGGTTGCTTATCTGCTCCATTCTGCCTATCAAATGAAACCCCATCCAAATTTCAAGCGGATTATTCGGGCAACCATGGCTTACTTTCCAGCAGAGTTGCAAGTGGAGCTAGAAAAAATGATTCGTCAATAGGAAAGATTTATCCAGTAGATTATGGTATAATTCTCTCGCTTTGACTAGCCCACTTTGTGGTAGATACTGCAGAGTTGGAGACCTGCAAACAGACTAAATTAATAAGGAGCAGATGTCATGACTTTAGATAAGGAGATGAAATCAAAATTGATGCAGGAGTTTTCGCGCCATGAGAATGACACGGGATCTCCTGAGGTTCAAATAGCCTTGCTAACAACCCGGATCAACCAACTCACCGAACATTTAAAAGCCCATAAACATGATGAATCTTCTCGCAGAGGCTTATTAAAAATGGTGGGAAGTCGACGACGGCTATTGGCTTACTTACGCCGCAATGACTTTGACCGTTATATGGCATTAACCGATCGGCTCAACATTCGACGCAAATGATAACTCCATGAGTAGATGGCAGATTATCACTTTCCCATCTACTCATGATAAAATCTATGGAGTAATGGAGTGGGGGCTTTTGAACAAAAAAATTCAAAACTCAGTAATATTTTAATTGAATTAATTCAAAATTCATTATAATAGAACTGTTAACCTTTTATACGCAGGAAGTAAAAATGAAACCAGAAGCAAAAATTGTACAAGCACAAGTAGCAAATAAATTATTTACCATCGAAACCGGAAAAATCGCTCTCCAAGCGGGGGGTGCAGTTACTCTTCGGGTGGGTGATACTATCATCTTTGCCGCAGCAACTATGAGCCCTGATGCAAAAGAAGGCTTCGACTTTTTCCCATTAACTGTTGAATATGAGGAACGCATGTATGCTGGCGGACGAATTCCGGGCTCGTTTTTCCGACGGGAAGGACGGCCTACAGATGAAGCTATCCTTACTGCGCGATTGAGCGATCGTCCCATCCGACCACTTTTCCCAGCCGATTTACGTAATGAAGTACAAGTAATAATGTACTCCCTTTCTTCCGATGGAGAAAATCCAATTGATATCCTCGCGGTCAATGCTGCCTCAGCGGCATTGTCCATCTCCGACATACCATGGAATGGACCAATCGGAGCAGTTAGAATAGGTAGGATCGACGGTGAATTCATTGTTAATCCCACCTTTCCTGAATTAGAATATTCTGATCTAGACCTACGGATTGCCGGAACTCGGGATGCCATTTTGATGGTGGAGTGCGGTGCGAATGAAATTTCCGAAGAAGATATGGTAAGCGCTTTAGAGTTTGGCCATCAAGCTTTGCAACCGATTATCGAAATGCAGGAAAGACTGATTGAAATTGCCGGTAAACCGAAAGCAGCTTACATTCCCTATATAGAACGGGAAGATATTGTCGAACAAATCCGCCAGTTAGCAGCCCCCGTAATCACAGAAACGCTTGAAAAGCCCTATGTCAAAAGTGAAAGGAATGCTACATTCAAAAAACTAGAACAGGAGCTGATCGAGCAATTTTGTAAAGACGAACTAACCGAGATGGATGTGCGCTCCGCGCTTGACAAAGTGTATAAACAAATAATTCGAACGAACATCCTCGAACGAAAAACCCGTGCTGACGGACGTGGCTTAGATGAAATCCGTCCAATCTGGTGCGAAGTGGATGTCAGCCCGCGAGCGCATGGTTCCGGCCTTTTTACGCGTGGCGAAACACAAGTTCTAACCCTGGCTACATTAGGAACCCCTCGGGAAGCCCAAGAAATTGATAGCCTATCACCTTCTGAAAGCAAACGCTATATGCATCATTATAACTTTCCACCTTTTTCAACCGGTGAAACAAAGCCTTTGCGAAGTGCATCACGGCGCGAAATTGGACATGGTGCACTGGCAGAGAGAGCTCTCCTTCCAGTCATCCCACCCGAAAGCAAGTTCCCATATACATTAAGGCTTGTCTCCGAAGTCCTATCCTCAAATGGTTCTTCCTCGATGGCATCAGTGTGTGGTTCAACCTTGGCTTTAATGGATACAGGAGTCCCAATTCTCGCTCCAGTTGCCGGAGTAGCGATGGGCTTGGTTAAAGAAGGTGACAACTACGCGATATTAACCGATATACTCGGTTTAGAAGATCACTATGGGGATATGGATTTCAAAGTTGCGGGAACCCCCAACGGGATCACCGCGCTTCAAATGGATATAAAAATCAAGGGAATAACCTCGCAAATCATGTCCGAAGCATTAGAAAAAGCCCGCATAGCCCGTGGATTTATTCTCGAGAAAATGTTGGAAGTGATTCCCGAACCTCGCCCTGAACTTAAATCACATGCTCCCCGCATCACTGTAGTTCAAATTCCAATCGATAAAATTGGTGCGGTAATTGGTCCAGGTGGAAAGACAATTCGCAGCATTCAGGATGAAACCAACACAAAAATTGACATTGGAGAAGATGGATCAGTCTTTATCTCCGCTACAGATAGAGATAGTGCTCGAATGGCAGTTGAGAGAGTCGAAAATCTTACCGAAACACCCGTAATTGGACAAATCTATACCGGTAAAGTCGTTCGGGTAGCTGACTTTGGAGCCTTTGTTGAAATCTTGCCAAACATAGATGGTCTAGTTCATATTTCTCAGCTTGATTCAACTAGGATCAATAATGTGGAAGACGTTGTACGTGTTGGTGATGAAATCACCGTTATGGTAACCGATATTGATAGTCAGGGCAAAATTCGGCTTTCGCGGACTGCAGTTTTGGAGGGATGGTCAGCTGAGGAAGCACAATCTCGCGATCGCAAGGGCAGCCCATCTCGCTCAGGACCTGGTTCCCGCCAACCATCCCCAAATCGGCGAGACGATCGCCGCTCTGGCGGAAATAATTTTCCGCCGCGTCGTTAACTTGGCAAATATGGCATTGCCGGCCCTGGGATACCGAGTAGATCAGCAATCGCACTTTGCAATGCAACTCGGTCGTCCCAGGCATATTCTGTTGTCCCGTAACACATCGATTGCTCATGCCCTTTTCCACACATGATAACTAAATCCCCCTTTTTTGCTAAAGATACAGCGAATCGAATAGCTTCCCTCCGATCTGGCACGAGAAAGTAATTTTCATTTTCTACCCCACCAGCTCTTTCTGCTCCGAGTTTCATCTCGCTTAAAATCTGGTGTATATCTTCAGTACGAGGGTCCTCAGCAGTGAAAATAGATATGTTTGCAAGCTTTATTGCAATTTCAGCCATCTGCCATCTTTTCTCTTTATCTCTTAAACCAGCTGATCCAAAAACAACTATGATGTTCTTTTCTGTCATTCGCCTTGCATTGGTTAAAGCCTGCAACAATGCATTGGGTGTATGAGCGAAATCAACAATAGCGATAAAATTTTGCCCAAGGTCAATTGGTTCCATCCGGCCAGGTAAATATTTTACATTCATTAATCCCGCTATAGCTGCATCTGGATCGATACCTAATGCTTCCACCGTAGCGCCCCAGGCAGCTAAACTGTTGTAAATATGGAAATTGCCAACTAAGTTTAAGGAAACCTCAGCTGTCGCCCGGGGGCTGCAAATTTTAAATTTAGGGGTAGGAGAATCTTCAATGATATCAATGGCTTTGATGTCTGCTTTATTCTTAAACCCATAAGTTATGGAGGTAAGTTGCGGGTGTTTTTTTACCCGATTATCTAGATAGGAAAACGATTGATCATCGCGATTTAAAATTGTAATGCGATAATTGCCATTTGGTTTGGCTGGGGTTAATGTAAGTTCATCAATTAAATTCGCTTTGGCAGCTAAGTACTCGGCATACGATCGATGAAAATCTAAATGCTCGTGAGTGATATTGGTGTAAACAGCGATATCGTAAAAACAAGCAGCCACGCGCTTCTGAGCCAATCCATGAGAAGTGGTTTCTAAGACAACATGAGTGATTGGATGGTTGCTCCTGGATACCATTTCTTTCAGCAAAGTTTGAATTTGAGGGGCTTCGGGGGTGGTCACATGAAAGCCAGTATCAATTTCTTGCTCACCGATGCGTGCACTTACAGAACTGATCATCGCGCTGGTATATCCTGCTTCTTGAAGAATGTGATAGATAAATGTTGTGGTGGAAGTTTTTCCATCCGTACCGGTCACCCCAATTACTGTCAATTGTTTAGCGGGATATCCGCGGATTGCCGCCGATAAATAAGCCAAGGCATTGCGTGGGTTAGCTACCCTGACATAAGGGACTGAAAGTTTGTCCAGATACTCTGAACCACAGATCACCCGCGCCCCTCGGTTGATCGCTTCCTCGATAAATTGATGTCCATCAACATTCAAACCTTTAATTGCGACGTACAAATCCCCTTGTTTAACAGCCCTGGAATCATGGACAACATTACCTACATCTGTGTCTAAATATTGACCTGGTTTATCCGAAAGTGGAAAGACAGGTAACCAGGGTTCGGGATATTCTAGAAACAGGTCCCTTAATTTCATCACAGATTAATGAAAAAAGAGGTTATGGAAAACTCCACAACCCCTAATATATCGAATTTTAATTATTTTAATGTTTGCCTGAGAGTTTCTAGTTGCCCGATTACAGAGCCATCAAACACCTTATCACCTACACGCACTATCAATCCACCTAATATCTTCGGGTCAACCCGGAAAATCACACTAGATTGTTCGCCGATTCTTGATAAGATATCTTTTTTTACAACTTCTTGTTCATCAGGTAAGAGCGGTAAAGCACTGACTACTTCAGCGGCTTCCCCCTTTATTTCACTTCCCTCTAAGACTACCACTTTGCCCGCCTTTACACCTGAGAAGAACTCTTTTAACAGAGCGTGCTGCCTTTGTTCATCCAGCGCTTCGCCGATCAATTTTTGAGCTGCAACAATAGCTAATGAAGCTACCTGACTCCGTAATTCAAGCAAAATGCGATCTCTTTCCTGCGCAGCGTCTGCCAATGCTTCACTGCGGATTTTTTCAGCTTGCTTTTCTGCTTCACTTAAAACGTCCCGCGCAGCGATTTCTGCCCTTTCGGTTGCCTCGCGTATTCTTTGGGCAGCATTAGCTTGTGCTTCAACCATAATTGCCTGTGCTTCTTTTTCCGCATTTGCGCGAGCTTCAGCCGCCACCCGTGCATCCTCCAATCCCTGAGCGATCTTGTTCTTGCGGTTTTCGAGCATATTCAAGATCGGTTTATATGCCCAGGCATATAATAAAATCAGCAATATCGTAAAATTAAAAATTTGAAATAAGAAATACCCTAAATTTAGTCCTAATTTGTCCATCTCTTCCTCTCTTATAATAGGACTAGCCCGCTGCGAAGATGATGATTAATGCCACAGCTAGAGCATAAATAGCTACTGCTTCGGAGAATGCCATGCCCAAAATCATATTCGTCTGAATAATTGGAGCAGCATCTGGATTTCTACCCATTGCCTGTACTCCTCCCATAGCAGACAGACCAACACCAATACCGGCTCCGATAGCTCCGAGCATTGCTAAACCAGCCCCTAATAATTTAAATCCGGTTACAAATGCTACTGGATCATTCATCTTTGTAATACTCCTTTATAAATTAAGTTATTCAAGTTATTCCGCGGCATGATGGCTTACCGTAGCACCACTGATGAAAATCGTCGCTAACAGGTAAAAAACATACGCCTGGATAATTCCAAAAAACACTTCAAAAATATACAATACCGGCGGCACTGCCACGGCAGTTAATGCTCCAATAATGGATAATAGTAATGCGCCAGCAAAAATGTTACCAAACAACCGGAAGCCAAACGAGAGAATTTTAGCAAATTCCAAAATGATCTCCAATATACCAACGCCAAAATTGATCATCCCGAATGGATTGCCTGAGAGTAAATCTCGGATAGGGAAATATTTCTCAAAGTATCCAAATCCTAACGCCCAAACACCAAAAACCTGCGTCATAAAAACGGCGATAACCGCTAAAGCAAAGGGGAAATTGATATCCGTGGCTGATCCGCGTAAAAAGGGAACGATTTCACATGCGTCACAAATCGGTTTGGTTTCACTGTTTACACTAGTTTCTGGGTCAATACCGCTTGCCTGTTCAAAGGCAGGTTGGCGGGGTTGGTTTTTATCTAATGTATAAACACTCAATCCGCCAATCTTGAATAGTTGAACTGCTGCATAGCCCTTTCCTTCATGAACTTCTTGGATTCTCCCTATGCTCTCAAAACCAGGTACCAATTTGATCATATTGGCGACAAATATTAATAAGAAGATTGTCGCAGGAATGGGAAAAATCTTCTTCGCCCACTTTCCGGCGGATCCCTCTACGGTTTCCCATAAATATTGTACCAGTGCCTCGAACGCATTATAAAAGCCTTCGGGTATCATTTTACCGCTGGTGACGAACTTTCGAGCGCTAAAAAAGGCAATCGCGATCAAAATGAGATCTGCTAAAATTGTCGCCAAAATGGTATTAGTGATCTGAAAACCGCCAATGGATAGTCCGGTTGGTTCTCCAGGTAACACCACCACTGGGCTAATGGGCTTCAGTATTGACGGTCCGATAAATGCCGCATAAATCCCGAGGGCAAAAAGTAGTAGAATGGTAAAAGTTTTTATATGAAATCTCTTTTTTGGTTTTTCTTCGCTCACCCTTTTATGTCTCCTCTCTCGTGTTTTGTTGATCGTCTTTCTGTTTTGTCGCCAACGCACTTGCCTCCCTTACTGCATTGATTGCGATTTTATAAGTGAGGTACAAAGCGATTGGTGCAGAACCTAATACCAAAATAATTAATAATACCGGTTTTGTTCCTAATAAACGATCTAAATATATTCCCAGAAACAAAGCGATGAATACGATTACTAATGTAACACAGCCAACCTGCCCCGCAACAGCGGTTAATTTAAAATTTGCGGCTGTAAACGCTTCTGCTGGCTTCTGTCTGTTATTATCCTCGGTCATCAATTGGGAATTTTATCACATAAAAAATTATTCAGTCAATCCAAAATAATCATGATTCTCTACCAAAGTGACTTAGCAGCCAGCTGGGCGATATTGAACCATGGTGCAAATACAGTACCCATTAAGATGATGCCTATGCTTAATATAGATAACCCGAGTGCAAAAGATTGAGACATTGGCACTGAGATATTTTCGTTTTCCGAACGATAGAGATAAATCACCTTCAAGACGGTCAAATAGTAGTACAAACCGATAATAGAGTTAAGTACAGCAATCACCGCTAAGCCAATTAAACCCTGCTGAATTACAGCCGCAAAGACAGAAAATTTAATAACAAATCCGCCAAAGGGGGGCATTCCAGCTAAAGACAGGAACGAAACTAA
>DYKV01000001.1:27737-29723 GCA_020722415.1 Anaerolinea sp. | reverse complement strand
TTTGATATTCTTCTGGGCAAGTGCTAATAGGTTTCCGATTGTCATTGTCGCAACAGAAATCACTGCCATGATAATTACCCAATAAGGAGTTAATTGGGTGAAACTAACCAATAAGACCCGGGCTAGAACAGAGAACCCGGCTGCTTTAGAAGCAGTTGATAAAAATCCGGAAATCATGGTTGGAGCGCCTTCATAAACATCTGGTGCCCAAAAATGCAATGGAAATGCAGATATCTTGAAAGCAAAACCAACGAGGATTAAACTCAACGCCCCATAGAGCACAAATGGGGATAGCTGCCCTTTTTGCACAAAGGTTATCAGATTATACAGGTTGGTTGTTCCGCTCAAACCATAAATCAAGCTGAAACCATAAAGCATGATAGCGGAGGTCATAGCACCGAATAACATGTACTTAAAACCAGCTTCAGTTGATTTGTCATCGTCTTTCAAGAAACCGGCTAACACATATAACGGAATAGATGTAGTCTCAATTGCCAAATAAAGCATTATGATGTCGGCTGAGGATGCCATCAAACACATCCCCAAAGTTGACCCAAGCAAGAGGAGATAAAATTCTCCTTTTCGACTGATTGGTTCTAAATTTGTCGCAAAAAGCGCAGTTATCGCTGCTGCAAATAAGAACATCATCCGGAAAATAAATCCCAAATGGTCAAACCGGAGCATTCCTCCCCAAACCAACAGAGATGCAGAACCTGGTTGAGCAATTAATAAACTTATTCCAACGTCTAAAACTAACCCGAAAGCTATGACCCAACCTAATGTTCCCCTTTGTTCTTTGGGTAAGATCAAATCCAATATAAAAACAATTAAACCAAGAAAAAGAAGGAATAATTCTGGAAAAATAGCGATGAACATTTGCGATGAAAAGATGTTGTCAGTCACTTATGCACCTCCCAACAAGCGCAGGATGTTTTGAACACCACTTTGGACCAGCGGTACCATCCATCCTGGGAATACACCTAATGTAACAAGGATTAAGGATAAGAATATAAGCGCAATTTTGTCTAGAATGGTTACATCATGGACATGACCCTCAAACTCTTGCGGTAATGGTCCATAAAAAACTTTACCGATAACACGGATAATATATGACGCTGTGATAACAATTGAAATAGCCGCAACGATTGCAATGCCTGGATGGGTTTTCCAAACACCCATGAAAATAGGAAACTCAGCAATAAACCCCGAGAAACCGGGCATCCCCATTGAGACTAACCCTCCTATGATGAATGCGACAGCTACTATCGGCATTACTTTGCTAAAACCGCCCAATTTTGGAATTTCTCTCGTATGAGCTTGATCATAAACCATTCCGACAACTGCAAAGAATAGCGCCGTCATAACGCCGTGAGAGAACATTTGTATCCCTGATCCAATCATTCCTTCTTTGGATAAGGTTGCGAACCCCATCAGCACTAGCCCCATGTGAGAAACGGAAGAAAAACCAATCACATATTTGAAATCGGTTTGAACAGAGGCTATAAATGCACCATACACCACGTTGACGAGGGTTAACAATATTATCCAATTCATGTGTACTTTAGCACCTTCAGGTAAAAGCATCACCCCGACTCGCAAAGCGGCAAATGCACCGAGCTTCATCAATACACCAGCATGAAACATCGAGACCGCAGTAGGTGCGGCAACATGACCATCTGGGCTCCAATTGTGAAACGGGAAAATACCACCCAATACACCAAATCCAATAAAAACAAAAGGAAACCAGATTATCTGGAAAGTTCGGGAAAAGCCGGCTTGTTCAAGTTGGAGCATATCGAATGTTCCCAAGCCAGCCGCATAATACATAGCGATTGCACCAACTAAAGCGATAACCGACCCAATAAACAAATATAATGTTAACTTCATTGCAGCATATTCACGCGTTTCTTTCCAGCCCCAAATGGAAATGAGCAGATACATTGGAAAGACTGCAATTTCATAGAAAAAGAACAACATGAATAAATC
>DYKV01000001.1:25715-27637 GCA_020722415.1 Anaerolinea sp. | reverse complement strand
GTCGTAGGAAAAATACGCCCAAACTGATAATATTAATGCAAAAGTCGCTGCTGCTAATGCTGCCACCCGAACTTCCGCTTTTCTATTTTCTGGTATTAAAAAGATAATCAGTGCAGCGACAATAGGCGTAAAAACGATAAAGGATAATATCGGAAATTGCATTCTTCACCTCGAAACTATAATGTTAACAAATTCGTTTCTGCCCATAATGCGATATCCCTTAAAATAATGATTGCACAGCTCGGTTGATCACATCCAGAATCCAGGCTGGCCAAATGCCAATCCATAACATCAGGACCATCAATGGTGCAATTACAAAGATTTCTCGGGTTTTTATCTCGTTCAAATGCCCTACCCACTTCTCATTCATGGGACCTTGCAAGACTTGCTTAATTCCTTTAAGAATATAAGCTCCAGTAAAAAGTAAACCTAACATGGCAATCGCAGTATAGAATGTAAATATTGGCCAACTCCCCCGTACCACTAAGAATTCTGAGATAAAACCATTTAATCCTGGTAAACCTAAGGACGCCATTGATGTAAAAAGAAGAATCCCACCGTAGATGGGTATAAGCGGGAATAATCCACCGTATTCATTTAGGTCGCGAGTGTGTGTGCGTTCATAAATCACCCCCACTAGGAAAAACATTCCAGCCGCAGATAAGCCATGATTGAACATTTGTAAAACAGCACCGTTCAGGGCAATAGTTGCATCCGGGGTGTTCATAGCATAGGCCGCAGCCGCAATGCCTAGAACCACAAACCCCATGTGATTAACCGATGAATAAGCAACTAGCCGTTTGAAATCACTTTGTCCATAGGAAGCAAATGCCCCGAATATGATTGCCATTGCTGCCAAAAAGGCTAATGCTGGCGCATATTGATGCGCTTCTGTAGGGTAAAGTGGCAAAACGAGGCGCAGAAAACCAAAAGCGCCTAACTTCAATAAAACACCCGCTAAAATCATTGACCCAGCCGTGGGCGCTTCAGTATGTGCATCGGGTAACCAAGTATGGAAAGGCCAAACCGGAACCTTAATCGCAAAAGCCAAAGTAAATGCCCAGAAGGCAATCGCCTTGACAACGGAGATATCCAATCCGAATAAACTTTTATCTAAAGAGGTCCATTTCTCAAACAAAGTTGGAATGTCAAATGTTCCCGCAACTACTCCGATCATCTGGATAGCTAATAATAACCCCAAAGATCCAGCCATCGTATAAATCATAAACTTGAAGGATGCATACGTCCGAGCAGGTATTTTCTTTCCACCCCAAATTTCACGCTCTCCTTTTTCGCTCCCCCATTGATTGATTAGGAAGTACATTGGGACTAAACCGAATTCCCAGAATACGAAAAAGAGGAGAAGATCTAAAGCTAAAAACACCCCCAGCATTCCCATTTCGAGCAAGAAAAACAAGATCATATAAGACTTAATATTTTCTTTAATGCTAAAAGACGCCAATAGCGCTAAAGGCGTCAACAATGTGGTTAATAGAATCATTGTCAAAGATATTCCATCAATTCCCACGTGATAAGAGGAATTGATTGCAGCGTACCAAATTGTCGTCTCTTGAAACTGAAACCCTTTTGCGCTCTTATCAAAAAATAGCCAAACATATATAGAAAGTAACAAAGGTATCAAACTGAGCACAAAAGCAGTCCATTTTATTAATTTTTCTTTTTCTTTGGGGAATAACAAAATAACCAGCGAGCTAATTGCTGGAGAGAAAAGAATAAAGCTCAATAAATGATTTGCTATAAACTCCATTTTTTGCTCCTGATCACAAATCCTATCGCAAAATAAGTCGTTGAATCAGATAAAACATTAAACCGCTAATGGTGATAAATCCAAACAAAGCCATCACCATATATTGCTGAACCCGTCCAGTCTGCATTACCCGCAAAGAACGACCGGTTGATTT
>DYKV01000001.1:19059-25615 GCA_020722415.1 Anaerolinea sp. | reverse complement strand
GGCTCGCCTAGAAAAGTTAGTGTAATTTGCCGCATCGTATAGAATGCCGTTAGTAATGCTGCTAACGCCAAGGCGGTGAATACAATCCAGTGGGCATTACCAAAAGCTTCAGAAAGAATTTCATCCTTGCTCCAAAATCCTGCTGTGACTAAAGGAAAACCGGAGAGTGCAAAGCCACCGATCAAGAAAGTCCAAAACGTAACCGGCATTTTCTTTCTCAAGCCACCCATATTCATCATGTTTTGTGGATCGATTTCCTCACCGGTGTGTAATACACCATGCTCCATCCCGTGGATAACTGAGCCAGAGCCCAAGAATAAAAGGGCTTTGAAAAATGCATGCGTGATGAGATGGAATGCTGCTGCCACATAAGCTCCAATGCCTACCGCTGCCATCATGTACCCTAACTGAGAGATAGTGGAGTATGCCAAAACGCGCTTTATGTCATTTTGTGCGACCGCGATAGTGGCTGCAAATAAAGCAGTACCGGCACCGATAATCGAAATAATCAGCATAGTAGAAGTCACAATCCCATGACTTGAACCAGCACTAAGTAATGGGAACACACGGATGACCATATAAACGCCAGCGGACACCATAGTAGCGGCATGAATCATCGCCGAAACGGGAGTGGGCCCTTCCATTGCATCAGGCAGCCAGACATGCAAAGGAAATTGGGCTGATTTCCCAACTGCACCAATAAAAAGAAGTAATCCAATCAATCCAGCCGTAGAAAATCCCGCAATATAAGATGGAGTAGAAGCTAGGGTTCGCAATACTTCTTCGTTGTAAAAAATGGCGCGGTAGTTCAAAGTTCCGGTTTGGGAATAAAGATAGGCAATACCAAGCAGCATAAAAACATCTCCAACCCGGGTAGTCATAAATGCCTTGATCATTGCTGCCCGTGCAGAAGGTTTTCCATACCAAAACCCAATCAACAAATAAGAACAAAGCCCCATTATTTCCCAACCAACAAATAGGGCGAGCATATTATCACTTAAAACCAATAAATACATCCCAAATGCAAACAAACCAATGAAAGCAAAGAAACGCGAATACATTGGTTCAATCGAAGGCACTTTGTGAGTGTGGCCCTTTTCATCCACAATGGTTTTACCATGCGGCGGCAATCCTGGACGGTCATGGTCACCAGCCGGTTGTCCATAATTATGATATCCAACACTGTAAATGAATATCATCAAAATTGTCCAGGCGACGAAGAAGAGGGTAACTGCTGATAGTGGATCTACCTGGATGCCAGTTGAAAACCACGAATCCCCAATTGGCAACCAGTTAATAGCGGATATAAAAGGGTGTTCCCCAAGCTCAGGAGTATGGATCGCCCGCCAAAAAACGATCATACTTCCTAACCAGGAGAGAAATGCTGCCCCAATTGCGATTGAATGACTTAACCCTTTATTTCGATTTGTGAAAAGGACAATAATAAAAAAAGCCAAAACCGGAGGCAACGGTATCAACCAGATTATCGATTCAGTCGTCATTTATCCTCCATATCAACTTTGGGATATGTAACCTATTAGAATTTCAATAAATTGATGTCTTCAGCGACGATTGTGCTGCGGCGCCGATAAATCGAGATGATTAATGCAAGCCCAACTGCTACCTCAGAGGCAGCTACTGCGAAGACAATCACAGTAAAAACCTGACCAGCCACAAAATTAGGAGTAAGATATCGCCAAAAAGCCAGCAAGTTAACATTCACAGAATTCAGCATTAACTCAATCCCCATCAAGATGGCAATCGCATTCTTTCGAGAGAGAACGCCAAATAAGCCAATACAAAATAAAGCTGCTGCAAATAGTAAATACCAAGATAGTGGAATCATCCCTGCGCTCCTATTTATTCTTATCCCAAGCGATAACTATCGCTCCGATTAATGCTGCGAGTAGAAGGATGGATGCAACCTCAAAAGGAATTAAATACCCATTTGGAGAAACCAATTCAGCACCAAGCTGTTGAATGGGATTATATCCTTGAGGAAGTTCGGCCGGGAGGACATGAATATTTTGCCAGTTTTGAAGAAGAAACACTAAACCAACAAATAGAACTATGGCAACGATAGCGGCAATTGGCCAGGTTGGATTAATCTGAGGACCACTATCTTTCGCCACCCGACGAGTGAGCATGATGGCAAATATCATTAGTATCGCGATCGCCCCAATATAAATGACAACCTGCGCGACCGCAAAAAAACCAGCGTCTAATAAGACAAATAAGATTGCTACCCCGAATAGGCTCAGGACGAGCCAGAGAGCAGCATGGACAAGATTACGGGTGGTCACCACCATCAAAGCACCACCCAGTGTGACAGCGGCTATAAGGAGAAAGATAATTTGTAACGGCGTCATACGCTCGCCCCTTCTGATGAAGATCTCGGTTCAACTAAACTTCCACTTGATTTAACAGGAAAACTTACCTGTATTTTATCTGGATCTGCTACTCTTTTGCGTTCTGCCCGAGCATACGATCCAATAATTAGATATGCAATATAGAGTAAGATAAGGTTCCCGACAAACATTGCTAAAACGTAAATTGAATGGGAAGAATTTTGAAATAGCTTATCAAGTAATGCTGTCAAAATTAACGCGGCTAAGGCAAGGGGAGTAAGAAATTTCCAATTCAAATTCAACATTTGATCGATCCGCACTCGAGGAAAAGAATACTTGATCCACATAATCACCCAATACATAAAAAAAGCCTTTATAAAGAAATAAACCACCCCTAATATGGGATAAGTTTCTGCCCCCCAACCTCTCCATCCCCCTAAAAAGAAAGAGGCGAAAAACCCTCCCAAAGTCAACGCATGCAGAAGTTCTCCGGCGTAAAACAACCCAAACTTCATCCCAGTATATTCAATATGAAATCCAGCCACAATTTCCGATTCGGCCTCCGAAATATCAAAAGGCGCTCTCCCGAGTTCTGCTTGAGAAGAGATTAGAAAAATTATTGCCGCAACAGGGGCGAGGATGATGTACCAAACTGTTTGACTTTGAACGATGGTATTTATTCCCATACTTCTTGATAAAATAACTGTGATGAGGATGGAGACAACCATCGGTACTTCATAAGATACCATTTGAGCTACAGTTCTGAATGCACCAATTAATGCAAATTTATTGTTCGATGCCCAGCCGGCAATTATTATGCCTAATGTGCCAATGGAACCAATAGCAATAATATATAGGACACCCACATTTATGTCACTCCCAAAAATCGTAGGCGCCAAAGGAACAACCGCCCAGAGCATAATTACTGTGGCTAGGGCAATTATCGGAGAAAGGTTGAATAAAAATTTATCCGCATTATCCGGTGTGATATCTTCTTTTATTAAAAGCTTTATCACATCTGCTATCGGTTGAAACAATCCAAAAGGGCCCAAACGATTTGGTCCTAATCGATCTTGAAAACGAGCCACAATTTTTCTTTCCACCCAAACCAGAAAAATATCCAAGATAAGAACTACAGAAGCTAAAGCCACTACCCCAATAGCTGATAAGATTACTGTTATCCAAGAAGGTGGAACGCCCCAATTTGTTAATATCGTCATTAACCAATTTGCAATCAAGTTTACCGGATCAGACATCCAAAACTCCTCCAAGTCATCCTTTTATTAGAGTCTAGGCGCACAAAAAGGCTGATGTATTTAACATCAGCCTTTGATAGAGCTATTCAAAACCATTCTAAAAACCCCTTGCGCCAGGCATATACGAGTCCAGCGACTAAAATCAATATAAATAGGATACCTTCAACAACTGCGAACAAAGGTAATTGCTGATAGGCGATAGCCCAAGGAAATAAAAAAACAATTTCAACATCAAAAATCAAGAATATTAAAGCGAAGTTATAATATTGAACTTTGAATTGAACCCATGTATCTCCCACCGTTTCTATTCCGCATTCGTATGTCTCGGATTTTAAGGGACTTGGTTTATGAGGAGCAAGAATTCGTGGGATAATTAGAGCCATGATAGGGAAAATAGGAGCGATTATCAGTATCAATCCAATGTATAACCAGTTATTCAGCATTAAAGCTCCTCCTTTTCTATGGTATTTCCAGCAAATTTTACCATACTCTGTTATTGATTTCAATTTCCGATGGATGAGTTTTTCTAGACTTTTGTCACATTCCTAATAAGAAATGTTTCCATTTGGAAGATAAATAACGATGACTCAGCTAATTACATCAGCTTTCCCCTTGAAGGAAAAAACTCGGGCTAAGCCAACTCAAGATGGAATTGCATTCTTGCTCTTGTGGATCATCCTGTGGATTACAGCAAGAAGATTAATTGTTACCAATTGGACAAGTTATTTAGGATTCACCTCCACTGCAGTCACACTCGGTTTATTCTTCGGATTATCTCTCGGAGTTTGTCAATTTCGGAAACCGTTTAAATTTATTTTAATGGCGATCTATAGTTCGTTTTTGATCATCTGGTTGTGCGGGTTGACTTTCCAATACGATATTTCCTGGCTGAATCGTCTCTCCCTTATGCTTCTGCGGTTGAAAAAAACAGCTCACCTTTTAATTCAAAATCAACCTGTTCAAGACAATCTCTTATTCATCTTGTTGATGATTAGTCTCTATTGGTTTGTTGGCGTAAACAGCGGGTATAGTCTAGCCAAAAATGAAAACACTTGGCGTATTCTTGTTCCCTTATTTTTCATAATAACATTAATCCATTCCTACGATCCTCTCCTCGCCCGCCGAATTTGGTATCTGGTTGCTTTTTCGATTTTCTCCCTGTTTTTAATAATTCGTTTGAATCTAATTCGCCAGGTATCGCATTGGAAAGATGAACAGATTTGGGTACCCTCTCAATTTTCCAACGATATTTTCCAAGTATCAATTCGGTTTGTAATTTTATTATCCTTTATCGTTTGGATTGTACCTACCAATCGTTCTCCATTTCAACAAGTGGAAATAATATGGAATAAGATCAAACAACCATTTCAATCTATTCGGGAAGATTTTGAGAATGCATTTTCGTCGCTAAAGGTTTCCATAATCGCCTCTCCGGATTACTACGGGAGAATTCTCAATTTAGGGGAGGGAAATATCCTTAGTGATGAAGAAGTATTTTCCGTCCTCGTACCAGAAAAACCACCGAATGGATTGCGCTTCTATTGGAGAGCAAGAGCCTACAACTACTATGAAAATGGACAATGGACAACTGCAAATACCATTTGGCACTCACTCGAGCCTGGATCAACAAGGTTACAATTTACTCGTTATCCAGACCGATCGCGCGGTTTGAACACATTCTATTTTGCAATAAATAAGCCCATTATTACCATTTTTGTACCACCCCAACCACAATGGACGAACCTAGGGACCAAGGCGGAACTATTTCCTAATCCAGATGGGACCATGGATATACTTACATTACAATCAAACAACCCTCTTGGCAGTGGTACAACTTATACGGTTCGCTCATCATTAAGCGGAACTACGGTCGAAAAATTGCGGCAATCTAGTGAAAATTTTCCGCCAGCAATAATGGAGCGTTACCTCCAAATACCCGATTCAATAACCACCCGTACGCGTGAATTAGCTCAACAAATCACAGCAGACAGGAACACTGAATATGACAAAGTGATGGCAATCACCGAATATTTACGGCAACATATACACTATACCGACACACTAGAGGCATTGCCAGATGACCAAGAACTTATTGATTGGTTTTTATTTGATGCAAAAAGGGGTTTTTGCAACTATTTTGCTTCTGCTGAAGTGATTCTATTACGATCTATAGGAATCCCGGCGCGGTTAGCGGTAGGTTACGCCCAAGGCAAAATGACCAGCCCTTATATATACCAAGTAATTCAACGGGATGCGCATGCCTGGCCAGAAGTTTATTTCGTAAATATAGGATGGGTAGAATTCGAACCGACCCCAAACCAGCCAAATATTATTCGCCCGCTATCGGATCTCGAAGCAACCACGTCTAAGATCCCCAATGAGAGCGACAAGACGATTCAGGAAGCCCTCCAAAGATTAAAGGAAAGCCACCAAAAAACACAGCCAACACCAAAATCACCTCTTCCCACCTTCGTATGGCTATTCATCTTATTTATTATTGTAGTTGGGATGATTGCTTTTTCATATATTCAGTATCCCCGTTTACAAAGATTTTCTATTCAGATACCGATTACAATCGAGACAAACTTGCGTAAACGCGGGGTGAATCCTCCAGCTTTTTTGATCAACTGGAACCGCAAACAAGTTCTCTCACCTGTTGAGAAAACCTATCTACAAATCAATGTTGCCTTGAATTTGTTTGGAAAACCCGCCTTACCTTCTGCTACGCCAACAGAGCGAGCGAATTTACTTATTTCCTTTATGCCAGAAGCAGCATCTCTCATAAAATTTATTCTTGATCAATACCTTGATTATATTTTTAATAACAAAGAACCTGATTTAATTGAAATATCCAATGTTGAACGGGTTTTTCGCCGTACCATTTACCGTAAATGGCTCTCTCAGCATCTACCGTTCGGTGTTCCAATTAAGTAATTTTCAATCCAAAGAAGC
>DYKV01000001.1:0-18959 GCA_020722415.1 Anaerolinea sp. | reverse complement strand
CTCTCAGCATCTACCGTTCGGTGTTCCAATTAAGTAATTTTCAATCCAAAGAAGCGATCTTTTCAATAATCAAATTAATATCAAATCACGAGGGATTCATATTGTTCGGCAAATAAAGCTGGATTCCCTCCAGTATGCCAGAATAAAAGTTTCGTCTCGGGCAATATGATCCCTTTTTGAATCAAGTCAATCATACCTGCAGCAGCTCTACCAGTATAAACCGGATCCAACAATATTCCTTCTGCGCGTGCAAAGATACGAATAGCTTTAATATCTGCCTCAGTCGGAATGCCGTATCCCTTGCCTATGTATTGATCGTTGACGTAAATTTGCTCGGGTTTATATTGGGGGATATTAAACTCATATTTCTTAATCGCATCTTGGATCAGTAGGTTTATCTTCGACCTCAAAATAGACTCCGCTGCATCAACACTAATTCCCAAAACCTCCCAATCCACACCAGCCATCTGGGAACCGAGCACAAGGCCAGACTGGGAACCCCCAGATGAAGATGGGAATACAATCATATCGGGGATAAATCCTTGCTCTAATAATTCAAACACTGCCAATGTGTAACCAAGTACACCAGTTGCGTTTGAGCCACCATAAGGTATAAGATAAGGTCGTCTTCCATCTGTCTGGGCTTGTTGAAAAACTTCTTGCAATTTTGCTTCCCTATTTTCTCGATCACACCAAATTACCTCAGCTCCGAAGAGTTGATCGAGTAACAAATTAGCGCTTTTTCTTTGGGGAACTTGACCAGCGAGGACAAGAATACAATTTAATCCGAATTTAGCTGAAGCTGCGGCAGTTTGCCGGCAATGATTAGATTGAACAGCACCGGCAGTTATAATGGTTTTTGCACCATGGGCTAATGCTTCCGCAAAGAAAAACTCTAATTTCCGCACTTTATTTCCACCAAAGGCTAAACCGGTCAAATCATCTCTTTTGATAAATAACTCTTTTATTCCAAGTTGGGCAGCCAAACGGGGCATCGCCTCAATCGGGGTGGGTAGATTTCCGATTTTTACTCTTGGTATTTTTGCAAACTCATCTCTCATGATATGCCGATCCTTTCTTTACGCGACAAATATCTTAATATTTTGGGTAATATTATCTGGTATAGAACATACTGATTGCGCTTTAATGGAAAATCCCATGCTCCAATCCTTCTTATCACTTCGCCACCAAATCCCATTTTGAATTTATATACTCCATACATCGGATCGCTTTCACTAAATATCTCTGGCGCTCCCCACCAGTCATATTTATTTACCCCTAATTCTTTTAACATTTGGATAGCTTTCCAATGCAGCAAATAATTCGGCATTTTATCCCGATCCTGCGAAGAAGACATCCCATAAATGAACCAAGCCTTGTTTTGAAATATAAACAATATAATCCCGGCAATTGGTTGATTGCCATATTCTGCGATTAATATCAATGCTTGTGGGTGGTTTTTTGGGTCTGTCCTCCAAAAGTCTGGATGATTATCCTGATATTGCAGCATATTCGCGGATCCGGAAACATCCGAAAATATTGACCAGACTGTTTCGTAATATCTATAATCGCGAATGATAAATCCATCCCGCCGGGCAGTCTCCGCATATAAATCATACAAATTCGGGAAATCCGCTTTTGTTCCCTGGCGGATGACAACACCTTTCTTTTCTGCCAGACGTATGTTATAGCGCGTCTTTTGTTTCATCTTCCCAAGTAGGGTAGCATCATCCTCCGATAAATCAGATAGGATAGTGTTACGAAATTGAACTTGCTCCCTCGAAAAAAACCAACCGCTTTCGGATAAATGTTTAATTAATTTAAAACCAGGCTCGTTTATATCTACATTCTTGAAAAAACCACCGTTTTTCCGATTAAATCCCAATCGCCATAATTCATCATTTCTCTCCCCTTTCCCTATTTCCACATCGGTATCTATTTTGATCAGAATGGCATTGTGCGTTTTCCCAATAGTCTTTAGATCTTCAAACACTTCCTGAACGAATGCATGGTCAGTCCAATCTTTTATCAATGGTCCTTTGGGAACATACAGGATTCGAAACTCGTTCCGGGTGATTGGCAATTTGATATCACGGCTCAATATCAATGCCGCGGCAGCAATTTGATTGTTCCGGTTCCAAACCTTCGGATAAGCACTCCAACCAAATCGGGATTTTACTAGAGCCCATTCAATCGTCTGCAAGACGTGAGCCTCAGGTAAAGACGAAATGATTGCATCCCACGCAGGGTTTTCCGCGTTCATACTTGCCCTTGCACACCACGGAGTGTGAATAATAAGCGATAAAATCGGTAAAGTTGCGGATTATAGATCCTATCAAAAGCGCCAGCTGACCGGAAAACACGCCCCCCAAACCCCCTTTTAAAACGATATACCCCCCATAAGCCATTTTCGGATTCTAGAAAATGGTTTTCAAGGTAGGCTTCGCTGTAGTCAGGTATGCCCCAAAGGTCATATATCTGGCAACCCTTTCTTTTCGCCCACAGGATGGCTTCCCACTGTAATAAATAAGGCGCCATCACCTCACGGTATTTATTGGATGAAGCACCATAAAAATACCAAGCCCGATTTCCATGGGCAAAAACGATCAACCCGGCTAGAACTGTTCCGGCAAATTTAGCCAGTAAAAGTTCACTTTGATTTAACTGATTAAATAAACGATGAGAAGTCTGATAATAGTTCAAGGAGTGAATGGCGAATCCATCTCTTTCACTCGTTTGCCGCGCTAACTGATAATAAGTTGCTATGTCATCGGATGGCTCTACCACAACCCCTTTTCTTTTAGCAAGATGTATGTTATAGCGGGTTTTTTGTTTCATCCGCTGTAATATTTTTTCTTCATCCTCCCCAATATCCACTAGAATCGTGTTGAGTGGTTGAATTGTTTGAAAACTCCTCGAAAAGCCCTGGGGAGGATTTGGATAATCTTCTTCATCGGGTTCCACTTTTACGAAGAATATTTTCCGCTGGCGACAAAATTCGTCTAGCCCTTTGAAAAAATCGGCGCCAGCTTTTTTTTCTCCACTTAACCATTCTTTTATTTCTTTATTTGGGGCAAGCGGACCTTTGGCAATGTAAGCCATCTTCATCCCAGGTAAAATGGATCGAATTAAAATTTGAGCGCCCCACTCATTAATTATCAAATGGGCTACCTTCCAACCAAAATTCTTTTTTAGATCTCCCCATTGTTGCGTTTGCAAAATATGGGCATTTGGATATGCTTTTAAAAATTGTTCCCACTCCATCTAAGTTCACTTTATGCCTATCTAGATTAACGCCCTTTTAATCCGACAACTGTGGAAGGTGTGCGCAAGATAATTAATAGATCCATTAATAAGCTTTTATTTTTTATGTAATATAAATCATATTCTAGTTTTATGATTGTGTCTTCAATGGTAGAGGCATACCCATAATTCACCTGAGCCCATCCGGTTAAACCTGGTTTAACCAATAATCTTGCCCGATAAAAAGGAATATATTTCTCAAAATATTGGACTAATTCGGGGCGTTCTGCGCGTGGCCCAACCAGCGACATTTCCCCCCGCAAGACGTTAATAAATTGTGGCAGCTCATCTAAATGAGATTTGCGGAGAATTTTCCCAAGCCGGGTTGCCCTTTCGTCGCTTTCTTTTGCCCAGCGTGGCTTTCCATCTGCTTCAGCATCTCTTCGCATCGTGCGAAATTTGATGAGCGAATATGGTTTACCCATCTTGCCTAAGCGCACTTGAGAATAGAAGATTGGCATCCCGTCGTCAATTAGTATCCCAACCAGGATAAAAGGCATAGTAACCAATAAAATCAGCATTCCAAATAAACCGCCGAGGATATCGAGTAAACGTCTCATAAACTCATCAAAGATACTCACGTGCGTTTCATCTACGAAAGATCGGATTATCCAATCAGCTGCCAAGATGCGAATAGGCACCCTGCCTAATAACTGTTCATATACTTTTGGCATTTGGGTAATTTCTACGCCACTTTCTTGAGCAGTGATTAACGCCTCAAACATATCACTATTGATAGTTCCAGAAATTGCGACAATAATATCCGAAATCTCGTGTTTTTGAATTAATTCCAACAGCTTTTCGTTATTTCCAAGAATGGGAACCCCATTTATATTTCCATCTTTTTTAGCTGGGTCATCGTCAATAACTCCGATGATATCAAATGGTTTGGATTTCAAATTCTGATAAACATCAAGAAGTAGGCATCCAGAAGTACCCCCGCCTACCACGATAACCCGCCGCATAAATTGAGGCATGGTGAATACTTTAATATAAATTCGACGCCAAATTAAAGTTAAAAGAGTAGCTACTAATATGAAAGTAGCAATACCACGCCGCGGTAATAGTGATCTAGGAGGGGAAGCATAATAAAAAAATAAAATTAAATACAAGATAAAACCAATCAACGCGGCTGTTGCCACCCCTTTTATGGTCTCTTCCCAATCTGCAGCTCGATAAATATCGTATAACTCAATAAGTAAGAGAATCCATATTAGCGGAAAAAGGAAAAACCAGGGTGGAACTCTTCTTTGAATGAATTCCCAAGTAAACCCAATAAAACGGTCACTGTGTCCCCAATTATATAGTGCAATAAAAAAAGCTAACGATGCAGCCACAAAATCCCCCAATAAGAGCAACGATCGCCTTTCAGAAAATCTTAGTTTCCAGGGACGATATGGTAGTTCAGTGCGTTGATTTGCCATAATTGGTAAACAAACTCCACAAGAAAGCAATGCCCCAACAAGTATGCATAACCATCATTGCAACTGGCATACCAAATATCAAGGAATAATCTTTCGATTTTTTTGCTTCGTTAGCTGCAGCAAAAAGTAACAGGAACAAATATACCGTAATTTCTCCAATCAAGAGGATTAATGTTTTCTGATAAAAAATCGAGAGGATGATCCAAAATACTAAGGAAATGACAAACAAAGGAGGAATTGCCTGACGCCAGCGAAGACTGCGCGGATCCTTTAATAGCATAATTGCTTTCCAATATCCATATCGCCAATATTGCTTGGCTAATTCGCCATAGTTCTTGCGGGAAAAATATATAGATTTTATTGAAGGATCGAACCAAATTCTGCCCCCACTTTGGCGGATTCTTTGATTAAACTCATAATCTTCATTAGTTAATAATTTCTCGTTAAATAAACCGACTTTATCAAAAAGGCTTTTATAAAAACTTCCAAAAGGGACTGTTTCAACAAATTGTGCTTTACCACCCACCCGGTAGCGGGCATCACCTACTCCAAAAGGGTGAGAAGATGCACGGGCGATTCCTCTTCCAATCCAATTATCTATTCCTGATTTAATCTCCCATATTCCCCCAACATTTTCTGCCTTTTTTTCCTGAAGATTTGATACACAACGCTCGATATAATCCGGATATGGTATGCTATGCGCATCCATACGCACAATAATTTCTCCCGTCGCCGCTTTGATGCCTTTATTTAATGCAGCTGGAATGATCCGCTTCGGGTTGTCAATGATTGTAATGGCTAATTCGGGATGTTTTTTTTGAAAGTCAGCAATCCGCAAATGCGTTTCATCCGTAGAATGACCATCAATGATCAAAACTTCCATGTTTTCTCTCGGATAAGTTTGGCGATAAATTGCATCAAGTAATAAGGTTATGGTGTCTTGTTCGTTAAAACAGGGAACAACCACCGATACCTTTGGCATCATCTGCAAAAGAACAGGATATTTTAGAATATTGCTATCGCTTCTATCTCGACAGCCGCGTTTTTCGGTAACGCAGCCGCTTGAATAGTCGTTCTAGCAGGATAATTCTCCGTGAAAAATTCTGCGTAAATTTTATTCATCATAGGAAAGTCGTTCATGTCGCGCAAATATATGGTAGTTTTTACCACATTGTTCAATGACAAACCCACTTCCTCAAGGATGTGTTGGATGTTGGTTAAAGCTTGACGAGTTTCAGCTTGGATTCCACCACTAACTAAATCATTAGTTTGGGGATCCAGACCTGATTGTCCAGCTGTGAAAAGAAGATTGCCTGATTGAATTGCTTGAGAATAAGGTCCAATCGGATTTGGTGCTTCTTTTGTGTAAATTACTTTTTTTTGTTGTTCCATATTAACTTTCATTCCTTTCTTTTTTATAGAGTAGTATTAAATTCTAATAGCTCAATCACTTCTTCTAGACATGCATTGAATATTTCATCCATAATCTGTTGTGGGGCAGAAAAAAGACCCCCAAATGAACCATCATCATAAAGTCGCCTTAATTTCTCATGGTGAACAATTGCACTCTCCTCTATTTCCGCTTTTTGTTTTTGAGGTAACTCCGACACTACGGTAAAAGAAAATGCTTCCAACCAGTTTGCATGGGCTGGTTTCAAATCGTATTTCCTAGATATCCCTTCCACGGCTGGGCTCTTCCACCATTCGTACCATCCAAATTCCAAATCAGGAAATTTGTTAGCCATTTCGTATAAAAATGTGCGGGCAGCTGCATTTCCGCCATGTCCATTAAGAACCAAAATTTTTCTAAAACCAGACTGGTAAACTGAGAAAACTATATCTTCTAGTAGATTCAGTAAAGTATTAATCCGAATGCTTATCGTACCCGGATAAGATTGAAAATATGGAGAACACCCAAAATTTACTGGTGGAGCAATCAAAACTCCTGTTTTTTGACTGGCGGCATCCGCTAATGCTAAAGGTATCTTAATATCGGTTGATAAACTTAAATAGCCATGCTGCTCACATGCGCCAATAATTAACATTAACCTATTATCTTCCTTCAAGTAGGATTCAATATCCATCCAATTCAGATCTTCGAATCTCATAATCAACACCCGTTTTCTTTTTTACAATCAAACTACAATGTTGATTAACCTTTGTGGAATGTAAATAATATTTTTCGGTGTGTTTCCCATAAGGTGTTTTTGAATTATCTCTCTTTCCAATGCTATTATAATTGCTTCTTCTTTGGTGATTGTTACCGGTAATTCTAAACGATCGCGCAGTTTCCCATTTACCTGAATAGGAATGGTAACAGTGTCAGCTTTGGCAGCTTCTTCATCCACAATTGGCCAGGGTTGTGTATGGATTGAATATGGTTTTCCCAACAAATTCCAGATTTCTTCTGCCACATGAGGTGTAGCGGGAGCCATCATCCGCAGGTAAATATCCACTGCTTCATCCCATTCATCCGTTCCACAAGCACCGTTTTCCTTCGCATTTACCATATTGTTTAATAATTCCATAAGTGAAGAAATAACGGTGTTAAATTCAAAATTTTCATAATCGTGGGTTACAGAACGCAATGTTTGATGTACTTTGCGGCGCAATTCCCGAAGGACATTTCCATCAGCTTTTCCATTAATCGGAGTGTCGTCCAACAATGTAGCCCAGACTTTTTTCACCCATCTGGCAGTACCCTCGATTCCATTACTGTTCCACGGCGCCCCCATATCCCAGCGGGCAAAAAACATCAAATATGCGCGTACGGTATCGGCACCATATTTTTCCACTAATTTATCCGGTGCAATCACATTCCCACGGCTTTTCGACATTTTCTCCGAATCTTCCCCGAGAATAATCCCTTGATTGCGTAATTGGGTCATAGGTTCAGGCCCTTTTGTAATTCCCATATCGCGACAGGCTTTGTGGAAAAAGCGTGTATAAATCAAATGCATTGTCGCATGTTCGATACCCCCAGTATAGGTATCCACTGGCATCCAATAATCATATTCCTTCGGATCAAATGGGCCCTGGTCATATTTTGGACTTAAATAACGCAAGTGATACCAGGATGAACACATAAAAGTATCCATGGTATCCGTTTCTCTTTCTGCTGGTTTTCCGCAAATTGGACAGGTGGTGAAACGCCAAGTTGGATGAAGTTTTAATGGGCTCTCACCAGTTGGTCGCCATTCAACATCCTCTGGCAATAAAACTGGTAGCTGATCTTCTGGTACATCAACGGCTCCGTGTTCCGGACAATAGACTATGGGAATTGGGGCACCCCAATACCGTTGCCGGGAAATCAACCAATCGCGCAATTTATAATTGACTTTTCTCTTTCCAATGCCTTTATTTTCTAACCATTCCACCACCTGCTTAATCGCCATATCCCCAGGAGTGCGGCTTAATTGTCCAGAATGGATCATCTCGCCACGCTCAGAATGGTAGAGAACCGGGCGATAAAATTCCTGTTCCCACAAGTATTCCATAACGGTTCGATAAGGTGTTAACTCTGGTTCTAGGTTTTTCATCATGCTTAAAATTTCTTGATCAGCCGCCACGGAAGATAAGGTTACTGATTTGGTGCTAAAAATAAATTCCCATTGCGAACCAACTACTTCAATCCACCCATTCGCATTGACTGCTTTTTTTGCGCGATCGATAAACTGATCTAAAGCATAATGAGGAATCACAACTCCATAACTGGCTTTATCGTTAAACTGAACATACCCTTCTTCCAACAACCAACGCAAAAACGTCTGATCAACATCAGTCAAACGGATTAAGGATCGTACCTGATGGTCGTTGCGTTCTATGACCGGGATGATTGGTAAGCCGAATTTTAGCGCAAATTCGAAGTCACGTTCATCATGAGCAGGAACAGCCATGATAGCCCCGGATCCATACGTCATCAACACATAATCAGCAACCCAGATTGGAATTCTTTGCTGATTTACCGGATTGATCGCGTATCCACCGGTGAAAACGCCGGTTTTTTCTTTTCCAGTTGACTCGCGTTGGATATCACTCTGTCGAATAGCTTGATAGATATATTCTTCTATGGTGGATTTGTTTTCCGGTGTGGTGACTTTTTCAACCAAAGGATGTTCTGGTGCCAATACCATAAATGTTGCTCCCCAAAGGGTGTCCGGTCGAGTTGTAAATATTTCTAAGTCATCACCTTGTTCCGTCTTGAAAATCACCAATGCGCCTTCTGATCGCCCAATCCAATTGGTTTGCAGGGTTTGAACTCTTTCTGGCCAATCGAGATTTGAAAAATCCAACAATTCTTCCGCATATTGGGTAGTGCGAAAAAACCACTGTTCAAGATTTTTCTTGATTACTGGTGTCCCACAACGTTCGCAATGACGATCTTCGCCCCAAACTTGCTCGCGTGCTAAAGTAGTGTTACAAGTGGGGCACCAATCAACCGGTGATAACTTTCGGTAAGCAAGGTCATGTTTATGCAATTGAATAAAAAACCATTGAGTCCACCGATAATATTCGGGGTCAGAGGATATCGCTTCCCGTTCCCAATCAAACATCGCCCCCATACTCTTTAGCTGTTTTCGCATTCGTTCAATATTAGAGTAAGTCCAAGTTTTAGGATGAATATTGTGTTTGACAGCGGCATTCTCTGCTGGCAAACCAAATGCATCAAATCCAATTGGAAACAAGACGTTGAACCCGCGCATCCGCATAAAACGAGCGCGTGCATCCGAGGGTGTCATTGCATACCAATGACCGATATGTAAATCCCCAGATGGATAAGGAAGCATGGTTAAGGCGTAATGTTTCGGTTTAGTGTGATCGATAACCGAGCGGTATAAACCATCTTCAGCCCATTTAGCTTGCCATTTGGGTTCGATTTTAGCTGGATTGTATTCTTTCTTCACGACCATATCGTTCTCCAATGAATAAAAAATTTATTGGCATACAGATTGCAACAGAAAAGTATAAACCTTTTTACAATTGCGGAGTCATCATGAGCCTTTCAACCGATCAAAACTGGTTAAAATTCTTTTTAAACATATCGCAATATATTGATTCACAGGTCACCAACTCCGGAAACCATAGTTTACAAGTAGCCCGACTTGCACTTGCCACAGCTAAAAAATTCGCCATGCGTGACGAAGAGGTACGCATGACCTATTGGGCATCCTTGTTACATGACATCGGAAAAATTGGCGTTCCCGAAGAAATCTTGACCAAGAATGGCCCGCTCGACAATAATGAATGGCAATTCATGCGTTTACATCCGATATTGGGTGCCAATATTATTCGTTCAGTCAGCACGATTTCAGTTATATCACCAATCATACTTTGCCATCAAGAAAAATATGATGGTTCTGGTTATCCTTACGGACTAAAAGGTGAAGCAATTCCTTTAGGATCCCGTATTTTAGCTGTTGTGGATGCATTCGATGCTATGACGAATGATCGAGTTTACCGTACAGCATTCACAAAAACAAAAGCCATTGATGAATTAATCTTATCAAAAGGCAAACAATTTGATCCAGTGGTCGTGGATAAATTTTTGTCGATTCTCTCCTCAAATTAAATCCATTAAAAAACGATTTCTCCGTCCCCAGGGACGGAGAAATACTCCGCGGTACCACCCTGTTTGCCATAAAAAGCCAACTCGTGTATCAATAACGGAACTACCCGGTGTTGATTATTTTATATTTCGTCAACACAGTTCGCATCTTTTGCAACAGGCGAGTTCAGCCAAAAATGTTCTGTAAGACATTATATTGGGCTCACACCATATTTCCCAACTCGCTGACAGATGGCTTACTACTCCTGTCCCTTTATATATAAAATATTTTAGTGGACCCAGTGGGATTCGAACCCACGGCCTTCTCAATGCCATTGAGACGCGCTCCCAACTGCGCTATGGGCCCATCTTCTTGTAATGCCGTTTGGCTTTCGCCTCACCCAGTGGACCTGGAGGGATTCGAACCCTCGACCTCTTCAGTGCGATTGAAGCGCGCTCCCAACTGCGCTACAGGCCCTTTCTCAGGGTGATGAAATTGTACCTGAGCGCTCCCAACCTGTCAAGAAGAACTAATAAGTCCTTTTCTATCCCCTTCTCCGCTTTCGAAACATCTTAACTGACCAAGGATAACTTCCTCAATTTTCACTTGATCTTACTTTTAATCGTATAATTTACTTATATATAAGGTAGGAGAATCGAAATCATGGAGAATATTTATCAACATCGCCAATCTGTCTTACGCTCTCTCCTTCAAACTTCTTCTTTAGACTTAATTGCTCTAAATCCAGGTCCGTCATTATATTACTTAACCGGACTGGATTTTCATCTTATGGAAAGACCGATCCTTTTCTTGTTTTCCAAAAAGACCACCCCGATTATTATTTTGCCCTTATTAGAAAAATCAAAAATCAATCAGCTGCCCTTTGCAGTTAAAGCAATCACTTATGGCGAAGACCCTCGAGCATGGAGAGCTGAAATTCAAAAAAATACCGCTGCTTTGGATGACACAGAATTCTCACGTATTGGGGTTGAGGAAACTCAATTCCGGTTTCTTGAATTGGAATTTCTCCGGTCGGTTTTTCCTAACCGCGAAATAAGCTCCTGCCAAAATCTGATTGCAAAATTAAGGATAAACAAAGATGAGTTTGAAAAAGCTTTTATCAAGCAGGCTGTCCTTATCGCAGAAACGGCTTTAACCAATACCTTACCGTTAGTTAAATTAGGTATCTCCGAGCAAGAGTTAGCCAGTGAATTAGTTATCCAATTGATCCGATGCGGATCAGATGCTCAATTGCCATTTTATCCCATTGTTGCCTCGGGGGAAAATGCCGCCAATCCCCATGCAACACCTACCGATCGTAAAATTCAGTTTGGAGATGCGTTAGTTATTGATTGGGGTGCTCGGCATCACGGTTATATATCCGACCTCACCAGAACATTTGTAATTGGAAAAGCCACCCAAGAATTTGAAGAAATTTATCGAGTCGTTCAACAAGCCAACAACTTCGGGTGTCAATCGGTAATGCCGGGTATTCAAGCTGGTGATGTTGATCGGATAGTTCGGCAAGTGATCAGTAATGCCGGTTATGGCGAATATTTCCCCCATCGGACTGGTCATGGGATTGGATTAGAGGCCCACGAAGAGCCCTACATTCGTTCTGACAACACCCAAATCCTCCAAGCCGGGATGGCTTTCACCATCGAGCCAGGGATTTACATTCCTCAAAAATGGGGTGTCAGAATTGAAGATAACATCTTTGTAACCAACAACAATGTTGAATTATTATCCTCCATCACTCGCGATTTAGTCATTCTTTAGATTACTATGTTGATAAAAGGAACAGAACCATTTTATTATCCTGGAAATCAAATTGCCTGCCTTCTGGTCCATGGATTTACCAGCTCGCCTCGCGAAATGCGTCCCCTTGGTGAAACATTGTCTGCTCAAGGTTTTACCGTATTGGGTATTCGCTTATTTGCCCATGGAACGCGTTACCAGGACATGCCGCGCGCTCGTTGGCATGATTGGATTGCAGATATTGAAGATGGCTGGCATCTGCTTGATGGGTATAACCGCCCGGTTATTCTGATCGGGTTTTCCTTAGGGGGAGCACTGTCTTTATATTTCTCTACTTTATTTCCGGTTAAGGCTATAATTTCTATTGCCGCCCCATATAACATTCCGCGTGATCCGCGTTCCTTTTTTCTCAAACCATTCAGTTTATTCTATCCCTATATCCCTATTCATGGACAAGGTGTATGGTTCAATCAAGCCGAGAAAATTAACCATATCCGCTATCCGAATGATTCCACCCGTGCTCTCGCAGAAATACGAGACTTTCTGCTCCTGCTCCAAAAAGTTGCCAATCAAATAACCTCCCCAGCGCTTTTGATTTATTCAAAAAACGATCCGACAATTCGAGCTAAGGACCATCATCTGGAAGACCTATATCAATCCATAAACAGCCAAATCAAAGAGACATTATTGGTAGAAAATTCAGGGCACATTATTCCTTTGGATGCCGAAAGAACGAGGGTATATAATACATGCATAGAATTCATTCGCAGGGTGGTATCATAATTCATGACTGGCGATATTTTATTAATCTCTCTGTCTCTCTTAAGCTGGGGATTCGGAGAAAGCGCTTTCTTGTCCTTTCTGCCGCTATACCTCCAACAGTTAGGTGCAAAACCGGTTGAAATAGGCGGGATATTAGGAACTTTTAGTTTGGCAGCCGCACTGGTTCATCTACCCGCTGGTATTCTATCAGATAGGATCGGGCGGAAACCAATAATTATCACGGGTTGGACGATTGGGTTAATCGGTGTGGTATTAATGGCAACTGTACGATCATTACCTCTTTTTATTTTGAGTATTTTCATTTATGGATCAACCAGTTTTGTGATGCCCCCATTGAACAGCTATTTATCCCATGCTGCTTCTAAATTATCTGTTGCTAGAGTGTTAACATTTGTCTCGGCTGCCTACAATTTAGGGGCAATGTTTGGGCCGCTCATCGGCGGTTATATCGGCGATCGGTATGGATTGAGGAATATTTTTCTCTTTTCAACTGCGATAATTATTCTTTCCAACATATTAATATACTTTATTCATTCACAGCCCACTCACCCCCAAACAAAACCAACAACAGCAATACGAGCTGTATTAAACAAGAATTATTTACTCTTTACCTTCCTGCTCTTCTTTATGATTTTTGCAACCTACCTGCCACAACCATTAACTCCCAACTTCTTAAAAAACGAGCTCCATTATTCCCTTTCTGCAATTGGACTCCTCTTTTTTGTGAATGGTGCGGGAATTGTATTTTTCAATCTTACCATCGGTTCGTTGCCTGCCTATACAGGCTTATTGATCGGCCAAGGATTTGTATTACTCTTTTCGTTAATATTGTGCCATGCAACCAATTTGCCTCTGATCCTTTTCGGTTTGTTTATCCTCGGAGGATTTCGGGCTGCTCGCACAATGGGCACCGCCCAATTACGTTATTACATAGAACCGGCAAATCTTGGGGTCGCCTTTGGATTTTCGGAAATGGTGATTGCGATCGCATTATTCTTATCCTCTGCTTTTGCAGGATATTTATATAACCATCAACCCACTACCATGTATTGGGTTGCTAGTGGGTTGATTTCCTTATCGCTTCTATTTTCTTTTGTGTTTAAATCTCTTGAAAAGAAAAATATTTCAGAGATCGACTCCAAGACCTAACTATTCCTCTTTTTTCGCTTCCAATTCCTTCTGGCGAGTAGTAATAATTTCTTGCGCCAAATGAGCTGGTACCACCTCATAATGCGAGAATTCCATTGTGAAGATCCCTCGTCCACCGGTAATTGAGCGTAAATCAGCTGTATAGCGCAACATCTCAGCTAATGGAACCTGAGCGGTAACAACCGAGCGGCCTTTCTCCGTATCCATTCCTTGTACTCTCGCGCGGCGAGTGTTCAAATCGCCTAATACATCACCCATGTTTGCTTCTGGAACAATTATTTTTACATTCATAATCGGCTCAAGCAGAACTGGACTTGCATCTTTAACGCACAATTTAAAAGCTTCTCGACCAGCAATTTCAAAAGCGACCGGTTTCGAATCAACCGGGTGTTCTTTACCATCATAAACAGACACCTTAACATTCTTCACTGGATAGCCAGCCACAACTCCTTCCTTCATCACCGCTTTAATACCTTTTTCGATTGCCGGCATAAAGCTAGACGAAATAGCGCCCCCAAATACATCATTTGAAAATTCATAATCAGCATTCGGTTGAGGTTCTACACGCATGGCAACCTCAGCAAACTGGCCTGCCCCTCCAGTTTGTTTTTTATGCCGATAGGTGGCTTGTCCTTGTTTTGTGATTGTTTCCAAATAAGGTACTTTTGGTACATCTACATGAAGATAGGTTTGGAATTTTGTCTCAGCTTTGCGAATTGCCACATCAATATGCTGATCGCCCATCCCTTGTAATATTGTTTGATTGGTCGAAGGTTCTTGATGCCAAGATAAAGTCATATCTTCTTCACATAAACGCGTTAATGTCGGGCTGATCTTTGCTGAATCGGCTTGAGTTTTAGGAAATACCGCAACTTGATATAAAGCATGGGGATACTCGGGTATGGGTAAAATAACTGGTCGACTGCGTTCGCATAAGGTATCCCCCGTTGATGTGACGCTTAATTTTGGTACAGTAGCGATGTCACCAGCATGAACAACCTTTACTGGAATTGTTTCTTTGCCGCGCATGACACTTAAAGTGCCAAGTCGCTCTTCTGTTTCCTTATTAGCATTCCATACTTTTGTATCAGAGTTGAGCATCCCTGAATAGACCCGAAAATAGGTTATTTTCCCAACAAATGGGTCAGCAGTAGTCTTCCAAACATAAGCGGCTAGTGGTTGCTGGTCAGAACACTCCAAATTAATTTCCTCATTACGTAATATCCCCTTTGCTTTTGAAGCATCCTTAGGTGATGGGAATAATGAAATGCAGGCATCCAATAATGGAAGGATCCCGATTTGTGCAGTTCCCGATGCGACAAATACCGGTACAAACAAGCCATTCATTACCACTTTTTGTAAACCACGAATAATCTCTTCACTACTCAACTCTTGCCCGTCCAGATATTTTTCCAGTAGAGCGTCTTCCCCTTCTGCAGCCGCTTCAATTAATTCCATTCGTGCAGATTCGACTTCTTCCAAATATTCCGTGGGTATTTCTTCGACTTGATTACCAGCTCCTAAGTAAGCTTTCATGGAAATTAAATCAATGACGCCTTTAAAATCTGCCTTTTCGCCCCAAGGTAACTGCAATGGCAGTAAGCGGGTTTCTGAAATTTCTCGGACTGATGCTAATGCCTTTTTATAATTCGCATTCTCGCGATTCATTTTATTTATAACTAGAAACCTGGGTAGATGAAATCGGTCACAATAATTCCAGGCAATCTCTGTTCCAACCTCTGCTCCGGCAACTGAATCAACCAAAATTAATGCGCCATCAGCAACCCGCAAAGCAGAGATCATTTCCCCGATAAAATCATTATAACCCGGGGTGTCCATAAAGTTTAACTTATAATCTTTATATTCGATTGGAATTAATGCAGTTGATAATGAAATTCCCCGTCTAATTTCTTCTTCCTCAAAATCAGCAACCGTTGTTCCATCCTCTATTTTCCCCAAACGGGTTGTCGCTCCGGTTTGGTGTAAGAATGCTTCGCATAGCATCGTTTTTCCGGAACTACTATGCGATGCGAGTGTTATGTTGCGGATCATTTCAGTAGTGTATTCTTTCATTTGTAAGCCCTTCTCATTATTAATATCATCAACACCCCATTGTAAAAGGAGTCTGATTAAATGTCAAAGAATTTATCAAACCTTTTTAATTCTATCGGGTAAAATCTTTTTTATAAGGATTATATTCTTATGTTGCGCAAAATGTTTTTTGAATACATGTATTTACGCCATCCTCGCTGGGATACCGGTATTACTCCTCCGGAATTAGTGGACTTCATAAAAACCCAACCGCCTGGCAATGCTCTTGATTTGGGTTGCGGAAGTGGAACCAATGCAATTTATCTAGCTCAAAACGGTTGGAAAGTCACAGCAGTAGACTATTCTTATCTAGCTATTTCCCGTGCGAAACGAAAGTCTGCCAAGCTTCATCTTCCTATCAGGTGGCTGTACGCAAATGTAGTCGACTTAAGAAGGTTAAAGGAATCCTTCCAATTAATACTCGATATTGGCTGTTTCCATGGCTTGACCTCAATTCAAAAACAGAAATATATCCAACAACTGGATCGGCTTTTAACTGAGGGGGGAACATACCTCTTGTACGGGTTCTTAGAATCTGGCTTTGAAACCGTCGTTATTACCAAAGAAGATATAAAAAATTTTCAAAAAATTTTAACCCTCGAAATGTATACAATCGGTGTTGATGGACGTCATCAATCAGGCTGGTTGAGATTTAAAAAAGCTATGAAAAATGGGGATGAAAAATTATGAGAATCTTATTCCTTTTTATTAACGGCATTGGAATTGCAAAACTAAACCCTAAATTTACTCCCTTTACCAATGCGAGAATGCCCTTTCTTGATCAGATCATCGGAAAACAAGCTTTTTCGTCAAACGCTAGCAATGTTAAAAGGGAATCGGAACATCAGTGGGGTTGTCTAGTCTGTTGTTTCCAGACAACCCCAATTCTTTTATAAATTAAAATTAACTAGCCGCTGTCTTTTCTTTATGTTCTCTGACCAATTCTCGCCGTAAGATTTTTCCGACTGTCGTTTTGGGTAATTCACTACGAAATTCAACTTGAGTGGGAATTTTGTATTTCGCCAAACGTTCCTTGCACCAATCTAATATTTCCTGTTCGGTTAACGAGACGCCTGGTTTCGGAACAATCCAGGCTTTCACCGTTTCCCCGCGATATGGATCGGGAATTCCTGCCACACCAACTTCGAGGACTTTCGGGTGACTGATGATTACTTCCTCCACTTCTCGTGGCCAAACTTGATAACCACCTGGTTTGATCAATTCCTTCTTGCGATCAACAATGTAAAAATAGCCTTCTTCATCCATCCTGGCTATATCACCAGTATAGAGCCAACCATTGCGCAATGCGTTTTCCGTTTCGGTCGGCATATTATGATAACCTTTGAAGACCTGAGGTCCTTTAATCACTAATTCACCAACTTCTCCTGGAGGTAGTTCAGTGATCTCATCATCTAAACTGATGATCTTAGAATCTACATCTGGCATGGGCAAACCAATCGATCCCGGCGGGCTATCTTGGTAAAGAGGATTACAATGAGTTGCCGTTGGCGCTTCCGACAACCCATATCCCTCTACTAATTTGCCACCGGTTAGTTGTTCAAACTTAACTTTCGTTTCGCGCATTAACGGAGCGGAACCTGAGATACAGGCTTTGATCGTGTTTAACTTATATTTTCCAGCCAATACATCCGGATGATTGTTTATAGCATTGTACATTGTTGGGACACCTGGATATATGCTGACCTGGTATTTTTGGATGCTGTCCAATACATCTTTCAAGTCACGTGGGTTAGGAATCATCACCATAGATGCACCTGAACAGATCGCAAAACACATACCAGCCACCATCCCATACACATGAAATAACGGGATTGCCATTAAAACTACTTCTTTACCCTCAACCGAATTAGGCATCCAATGACGAATTTGTAAAGAATTGGCTACTAGATTTTTGTGCAACGCAATTGCACCTTTCGAAATCCCGGTAGTTCCTCCGCTATACTGAAAAAGAGCAACATCTTCTTCGGAAATATCAATTTTTGGACGATCACTTGGCTGATATTGTTTCAACAAGTCTTGTAGCCAGTAATCCCCTTCAGCAATCTGGACACGAAAGCCACCCTTTTTTTCTTTGGCTAAGGTAAATAAAAGCTTTACAACTGGGGGTAAGGTCTCCTTTAGATTGGTTACGATGATTTTCTTTATAGAAGTTTGAGGTTGTACTTTTTTGATTGTGTTGTAATAATTACTCATCACAATCATCAGCTCAATTCCAGCATCCTTGACCTGGTGTTCAATCTCACGGGGGGTATATAATGGATTAGTGGCTACGACCACACCACCCGCTTTCAGGATGCCGAAATAAGCGATCACAAATTGGGGAGTATTGGGCATAAATAAACCAACCCGATCTCCTTTTTTTACTCCCAATGCAGCTAATGCCCCAGCTAAACGGTCAGTCAGTTCATTCATCTCTTTGTATCGAATAACCGCCCCCTTGAAAATCGTGCATGGAGAATCAGGATATTTCTGGGCTGATTCTTCGAGGAAACGATGGACTGGAATTTTTGGATAATCAATGTGCTGAGGCACGCCTTCATCATAATGTTTAAACCACGGCCGATCAATCATATATTCCTCCTTTGACAAATAAAATCCTCACCGCTATTAATAGTATAGACTTAAAATCGTGGAAGTCAATTCATTTTCCATTACAATCTTTCATTAATTTGAAAAAATCGTAACTGTTCAGCCATGTCAATTTTGATGGAATTCAAATGCCTGTTCTGTCATTTCAAAAGAGCGTCAGCGATTGAGAAATCACTGTATTGGCTGCGATAAGATTTCTCCTCACTGCGTTCGTCGAAATGACAAAGGCTCGCGTTCGTTGAAATGACAGGTGTGTGTCATTTCGAAGGAGCGTAAGCGACTGAGAAATCTTAGC